>CAZJOQ010000132.1:0-10431 GCA_964547625.1 uncultured Nitrospira sp. | reverse complement strand
TCCGGCGTCGGGTTTTAGTGATTTGATAATGCGGGAAGTCCGACAGGCTCCTAGTAGCTAGTAGTAGGAGAGCCCATGACTCCGAAACGGATTCTGTTTCTCACGACTGGCCTGTATGCTGGAGGGGCTGAAGTGATGCTCCTGCGCCTGCTCTCTCTCTTGGACCGGCAACGCTTTCTGCCTTCGGTGATTTCGCTTATCCAACTCGGACCGGTCGGCCAGAAGATTGAACAATTGGGAATTCCTGTTCGATCACTCGGAATGCAACCCGGCAAACCCGATTTGGCTTCCATCTGGCGTCTTGTGTGCTGGCTCCGTCGTGATCGTCCCCATGTCATACAAACCTGGATGTATCATGCGAACCTGCTCGGGAGCATGGCTGCCCAATTGGCAGGTCGCATTCCCACATCCTGGGGAATTCATCATAGCGACCCACTTGCTCAGGGCTATGGGCCGTTCACAGCGCTCACGGTGAAGCTCTGTGCTCGATTGTCCCGCTGGATGCCCAAACGAATTGTCTGTGTCTCAGAGACGTCCCGTCAGGCCCATGTTGCTATGGGCTATGCGATTGACAAAATGTTGGTGATCCCCAACGGTGTCGACCTGACGGCATTGAAACCCGATTCTGCGGCACGCTGCTTGACTCGACAAGCGCTAGCGATTCCACCCGAGGCTCCGGTGATCGGATTGGTGGGGCGATTTCATCCGCAGAAAGACCATCAGAATTTTGTGTGTGCGGCCAAACTCCTTGTTTTCAAACGGCCATCAGTCCACTTTGTGCTCTGCGGCGACGGTGTGACCTGGGACAACCGAGAACTCGTTGCATGGATTGACGATGCCGGTATTCGTGCAAATTGTCACCTGCTTGGCCGGCGGGAGGACATTCCGGAACTGATGGCCTCATTCGATCTAGCTACCTTATCCTCCTGCTTCGGAGAAAGCTTTCCGAACGTCATTATCGAAGCGATGAGTTGCGGGGTGCCGTGTGTGGTAACGGATGTTGGTGATTCTGGTCACATCGTAGGGCCGACCGGCATCGTGGTTCTCCCCCGAGATGCAGTGGCATTGGCGCGAGCTTGGGAGCGTATGCTTGATCTTAGCCGTGAGCAGCTAGTCCAGACAGGGTTGCAGGCGAGACAGCGGATTCAGGAACATTTCGACCTACCGAAGATTGTTGATCGCTACCAAACCATGTTTGAAGAACTTACGACCTCAAACGTTGCCTAATGTGGGCATCGGTCACTTGGACATGATTCACGAACTTCCGCATTGAATTGAATGGAGTGAGGCCTCGTCATGTGTGGCATCGCTGGTTATTTTGAAACCGTGCCTTGGAGTACGGGAGGGGATTTGGAAGCCACGGCGCTGGCCATGGCTTCCACACTTCACCATCGAGGACCGAACGATGCGGGAGTCTGGTGCGATCCGGCTGCTGGTATTGCCTTGGCCCATCGCCGCCTGTCTGTTCTGGATCTGTCGCCTCTAGGCCACCAGCCCATGCAGTCACCGTGCGGGCGGTACATGGTCACGTTCAACGGCGAAATTTACAATTTCCGAGCGCTACGCCAGGAGCTTGAAGCACGCGGGCAGCAGTTTCGCGGCCAGTCCGACACAGAGGTCCTGGTCGCGTGCGTGACCGAATTCGGTATCCTATCTGCTGTCAGACGGTTGAACGGCATGTTTGCCTTTGCCCTGTGGGATCGGCGAGAACGACAGCTCCATCTGGTGCGCGATCGGCTTGGAGAAAAACCGCTTTACTATGGGTATCTGGGCTCTACGGTGGTGTTCGGGTCTGAACTTAAGGCGCTTCGCACCCATCCCAAATTTGCCTGCACCCTAAATCGAGACGCATTGGCACTGTATATGCGGTATGGCTATATTCCAGCGCCGTTTTCCATCTACGAAGGTATTTTAAAGGTGCTGCCTGGCACCATGGTACGAATTTCTCCTGAGGACGCTGATCAAATTCCGACTGTCACCAGGTATTGGTCTGTTGAATCGGCATCTGAGCAGGGGCTCGCCAATCCCGTCACAGGATCCGAGGAGGACGCTATTGGACAACTCGATACGCTCCTGCGCGATGCCGTCAAACACCGCATGGAGGCAGATGTCCCCCTGGGCGCATTCCTGTCCGGGGGGATCGATTCCTCGCTGATCGTCGCGTTGATGCAGGTTCAGAGCACCCAGCCCGTGCGCACCTTCACGATTGGTTTCCCCGAGGATCAGTACAACGAGGCGACGTATGCAAAGGCCGTAGCGCGGCATCTCGAAACTAACCACACCGAGCTGTATGTGACTTCGCAAGAGGCCATGGCCGTAATCCCACGTCTGCCGGAGCTTTATGATGAGCCTTTTTCAGACGTGTCTCAGATTCCAACCTTCCTTGTCTCTCAACTGGCTCGCAAAGACGTCACGGTCGCGCTCTCCGGTGATGGAGGTGACGAGCTGTTTGGAGGCTACGATCGTTATCTTTTGGGAGCCGATGTTTGGCGCAAATTCCAGCGTGTGCCGAGCCCGTTACGACCCTTCTTGGCCCGGAGTATTCGAGCTGTCTCGTGTGAGCAATGGAA
Source organism: uncultured Nitrospira sp. (assembly GCA_964547625.1). Lineage (GTDB taxonomy): Bacteria > Nitrospirota > Nitrospiria > Nitrospirales > Nitrospiraceae > Nitrospira_D. The sequence continues at coordinate 7,861 of CAZJOQ010000132.1, read as the reverse complement.
TCGATTGATTGCTCCGATCGCGCACCGGTTTACGAACAGCACGTGGCAGCAAGACCCTGGGATAAAACTCTATCGCGCCGCGCAGGTGCTTGCCTCTGGGGCGCCGGAATCCCTGTATTTGGACTTGGTCTCTCACTGGAAAGAGCCGGCCGCGATCGTCTTGGGCGCAAAAGAACCGTTGACGTTCTTCACTGACCCTCGACAACGGCTCTCTGTGACCGAGTTCGAGCCACGCATGATGTATCTCGACAGCCTCTCCTATCTCCCGGACGATATTCTGGTCAAGGTCGATCGAGCAAGCATGGCCGTGAGTTTAGAAGCGCGGGTCCCATTTCTCGACCATCGTATAGTGGAGTTTTCCTGGCGTGTTCCGCTGGCATGGAAGATTCGACAGGGAAAGGGAAAGTGGCTATTGCGGAAACTTCTCTGCCAATATGTCCCTTCAGCCCTGACCGAACGCCCCAAGATGGGGTTTGGGGTGCCTATCCATATGTGGTTACGCGGCCCGCTGCGAGAGTGGGCTGAGAGCCTGCTGGACGAAAAGCGGTTGAAGGATGACGACTTCTTCGATCCACTGCCGATCCGGACGAAGTGGGAAGAACACCAGCAAGGAACCAACCAATGGAAATATTGTCTCTGGGATGTGTTGATGTTTCAAGCCTGGTTGGAGCAAGACCGCTGTCCGGTCGAATGCCAGTAGGCAGCCAAGGGAACAGTGCTTCGAATCGAATCCCTTGCCGCATTCACGAAAGTTCATGACGAAACCGTCGAGAGGTTAAGCGAGCCAGCCCGCCGTCAGGCCTGTCGCAGCAGTGTGTTGGCGGTTGCAATAGAAGTGTTCATAAATAATGTGTATTAGAGGAAGCGGAGGCTCATTGGCCTCCACAGTGCAAAGCTAAACCGTATGAAAACGAAGCCGATCACATTGGTGCATATCACGACGGTGCCTGAATCCCTCATGTTCGTGGAGGGACAAGTGGGGTATATGAAAGCTCGCGGCTTTGATATCGTCGGGCTCTCGTCGCCCGGCGAGTGGCTCACCCGTTTCGCAGAGCGTGAGGGAGTGCCCGTCTATGCCGTGGAGATGCCTCGACGGATCACTCCGTGGCACGATATTCTCGCCGTGCTGAAACTGATATGGGTGCTCCGCCGGATTCGTCCGCAGATCGTGCACGCACACACCCCCAAAGGTGGCCTTCTCGGCATGCTCGGCGCGTGGCTCAGCCGAGTCCCAGTGCGTCTCTACCACATGCACGGCTTGCCGTACCTGACGGCAACCGGATGGAGACGAAGGCTGCTGATGTGGTCTGAATACCTCTCCTGCAGATTCGCTCATCGGGTGATCTGCGTGAGTGCTTCAGTCCGTGCCGTCGCTGTAGACGCAGGCCTGTGTTCCGCCGACAAAATTCGCGTCTTACTCCAGGGAAGTTGCAACGGCGTCGATGCGGCTGTGCGGTTTAACCCTTTTCTCCACGCGGCTGAACTTCGGACTGCAACAAGACGCAAATATGATATTCCATGTGAAACGATGGTGGTCGGATTCGTCGGCCGCCTGGTCCGCAGCAAAGGCATCGTTGAACTCGCCGATGCATGGGCCACCCTGCGCCAAGAGTTTCCGAGGGTGCATCTGTTGCTCGTCGGCCCTGCCGAGTCGGGGGATCCGGTTCCTGCTGAAGTCGAGCGGCGCCTTCACCACGACCCTCGCGTTCATCTGGTGGGAGAGGAATGGGATATCCCGCCAGTGTATGCGGCAATGGATCTCCTGGTCTTGCCGACCTACCGAGAGGGATTTCCTATCGTGCTGCTCGAGGCGGCCGCGATGAAACTTGCCATAGTTGCGACGAGCGTGCCTGGATGCATCGATGCCGTCCAGGACGGTGTCACCGGCACACTCATCCCTCCTTACGCCCCCCAACAACTCGCAGAGGCCATGCGTCGCTACCTGAACGATCCTGACCTTCGTCACCGGCATGGGGAAGCAGCTCGCGAGCGCGTCCTTCGCGATTTTTCGGACCAAGACATCTGGGAGGCCGTCTACGAAGAATATTTGGAGATACTCGAAGAGAAGGGAATCCCAGCACCTGACACAAGTATCGCCGCCACCCTGAGAGAGCCCTTCAAAAGGGGAGGGCGTGCGGAGCAACGATTGATCAAAATCTCTGGTTCGCGAGACCGATCGAGTCATGCATAAGAGAGTTACTACCCATTGATGAGGGGCCTCGTAGCCATGCAACATCAAGACTCGCCCATGACAATCTCAGCGCCGCTACCAGAGATTAATCAGTTCTGCTGTTGCGGGGGCTTCCTGCACGACAAGATCCAGGACGAAATGCCAACATTGTTGAATGTCCTGAAGAGTGAGATGAGCTCCGTTGGCCCGCAGTCTCTCTTGGTAGAGGGCCGGGACGAATACACTCCTGAACAGCTCCATCGGCACAATGTGCTTCCCGGTATTACCGGATGGGTGCAGGTCAAAGGACGAAATGCGCTCATGTGGGGACAGAAATTTTCGCTCAACCTCTGATACATCGAGCATTACTCGTTCTGGCTGGATATCACCATCTTGTTCAAGACCGTCTGGAAAGTACTAACCTGTGAGGGCGTCAACCAACCCGGTCAAACCACGTCGGATGTTTTTTCACCCAGGTCCGAATATCCACAACTTGTACGCCTTGTGGTAAACAGAAACCAAGAACAAGAAGTGTCTCGTGAATAGTGCGGAGGTGGTGTTTTGCAGACTAGTACCCCGTGGGCGAGAAACGAATCTGCCGGTTAGCTTCTCTTCATGAAGGTAAGGATAAATCTCTCGATGCTGGTAGCACTTAAACGGAAAGGATAGCGTGATGAACCCCCTCCTTATTGATGGACAACGTTGGTTGACGAGGTTCGCGACAGATGTTTGGCTTAGAGTGCGAATATCCCTTAAGCGTCGGGGTGTGTTCGGAACAGCCGGATACGCCCTTGTTGCCGGTCTAGCAAAGGTTGCCTTGAAGCTCGGTCTCCTTCACCCTTCGACGAAGCCGAGCGTGGCTAGGGTATTTGATGGTGAACATGGGGTCGATACTGCGGGGAACATTGAGTTGGCACTATTAGAAATCAAGAGCCAGTCTGTGCCAGACGGCAACCGTTACGCACCAACCTCGCCTAAATACTTTAAAGAAATCATGACGCATCTCGGTATTCGTCACGAACAGTTTGCTTTTGTGGACCTCGGCTGCGGTAAGGGGTTGGCTCTTCTGCTCGCGGCTGCATACCCCTTCCGACGCATCATCGGTGTCGAGTTCTCCGCCGAGTTGGCCACGATTGCTAAGAGAAACATAACGGCCTATGTGGGGGAAGGCCTCAAGTGCAGCAACGTCCAATGTGTGTGCATGGACGCAGTAGAGTATGAGTTCCCTCGTGAACCTCTCGTAATCTATCTGTATAACCCTTTCATAGGAAGGGTGCTCGCGCACGTCGCTGCAAATATTGCTAGGACAATTGCCGATCATCCCCGGGACGTGTTCATCGTGTACAACTGGCCCACCGAGCCGCATGTGTTCGATGCAATACCGTCCGTAGAGTGTGTCGTTGGCGACCCCGAGTATATGATCTATCGCACCCGATGGAGACCGGCCGATCGGGTCCATTCTTTAGGCTACCAAGAAACAACGGCTGCCTCGAAATAATTTAGCGCGTCACGGCGCCACCCGGCCCGAGCATCAGCAAGTGTGGGGCACTCTAGATTAAGTGGTATCAAGATAAACTACCGTCTGACGCGGTCGATCTGCATCGGTCAAAGACACGGGTATGGCTGTACGACTGCAGGGAGAGTTATAGAAGATGCCGGGGATTCTCAACGTTGAAAAGGTGACCATCAATCCGATGACGGAGGAGCAGTGGGCGGATGTGCTCCGGCGCAAAGGGGAACGCGTGGTTTGTCACCGGGGGCGATATTGGAGGGAATCTATGCGCGGATTCTACGAACCGGTTCATTTGATGGCCGCCTTGACGGAGGAGGAAGCCACCAGACCCAGGTTCGGGTGTTGGGGATTTCGCACCCGGCTAAATGATGCATCGGTGGGCCTCGCCAATGGAACGATACCTTTTTCGCTTTGTTCAAACGTCGTTGACTATAGCGAGCAGACTCTGACTCCCGGGCGTCGCAATCACCTCCGTCGTTGCCGCAAGCGAATCCAAATTGTCCAGTTGAAAGATGCAGAAATCCTCCGAGACCAGGGACGCGACGTGATGCTGTCTGCTATCCGCCGAACCGATTACGGCCATGCTCCTGATCTGGAAGAGTATTCCTCGTCGGTTGATTTGCTCGTCCAAGATCCGCATATGCTGGTGTTGGCCGGACTTGCCGGCGACCGACTCGCCGGCTACATGACGGGCTATGCCGTCGGCGATGTCGCCTACATTCAGAATGTCTTCCTGGCGACTGAGTTCCTGAGTACCTATGTTGGGACAGGGATTCACTTCGAGTTCGTCCAGGCCTGTCGCCTGGCAGGAACGATCAACCAGATCGTCCACAGTCAGCACCTCATCGAGGATTCGAGACTGTGCACCTTTAAGGCAGGAATGGGTTTTCCCCCGGCCTACCCGCCGAGTCGGATCTCGATCCCGCCGATCTTGAGCACGCTTTTGAGATACCGCTACCCCTACAAGTTCTATCGCCTCACCGGTCAACACCCCAAGGTGGGTGATGGGCCATCTTCGTCTGTCGAGACGGAAGAATAGGGAGAGTTATACGTCATGCCTGAGATTCTCAACGTTGAAGAGACAGTTATCAATCCGATGACGGAGGAGCAGTGGGCTGAAGTCCTAAGGTGCCAAGGGAAACGCGTTGTATTTCACCGAGGTCGATATTGGATGGAACTCGTGCGTGGATTCTACGAGCCGGTTCACTGGTTGGCCGCCCTAACGGAGGAGGAGGCCACCAGGCCCCGGTTCGGGTGTTGGGGATTTCGCACTAGACTCAAGGACGCGACGCCTGGCCTGGCCAATGGAACGATGCCTGTTCAGCTTTGCTCAAACGTCGCCGATTACAGCGAGCAGGCCCTGACTTCGGGGCGTCGCAATCACCTCCGCCGCTGCCGCAAGCGGGTCCAAATCGTCCAGTTGAAAAATGCACAAATCCTCCGTGACCAGGGACACGATGTGATGCTGTCTGCTATCCGCCGAACTGATTACGGCCATGCTCCTGATCTTGAAGAGTATTCCTCGTCGGTCGACTTGCTCGTCCAAGATCCGCATATGGTGGTATTGGCCGGAGTAGCCGGCGACCGACTCGCCGGCTACATGACAGGCTACGCCGTCGGCGACGTCGCCTACATTGAGAGTGTCTTTCTGGCGACTGAGTTCCTGAGTACCTATATTGGGACAGGGCTTCCCTTCGAGTTCGTCCAGGCCTGTCGTCGGGCAGGAACGATCCGCCAGGTCGTCTACGGTCTGCATAGTATCGAGGACCCTCGGCTCTGCACGTTCAAAGCGGGCATGGGGTTCCCTCCTGCCTATTTGCCGACTCGATTCTCGATCCAGCCGGTGTTTCGCATGTTTCTGAAGTACCGTTACCCCTACAAGTTCTATCGCCTCACCGGCCAACATCCCAAGGTAGAGGATGGGCCATCTTCGCCTATCGAAACGGAATATTCTTGAGAGAGCGTGGCTGCGTCTAGAGATGCAATGTCCTCAGACCGAACGGCTGATACGATGACCCACGGCGGCTCCTAGCCAGCCCTGCCATGTCTGTTTGCAATGCGTGACCACGTCGGAACGATTGGGGTTACCTTGATTACGGAATTTATTCAACCGGACGATCCTAGATGGAGACAGCATCTTGAGGCGATGCCTCACGACTTCTACCATCTACCAGACTACGTCGAACTCTGTGCAAAGCACGAAGGCGGGGCGGCAGCGGCTTTTTACGCAGAAGAGGGGGCGTCGACATTTCTTGTACCCCTTCTCATTCGTCGCGTTCCTGCGGAGCTCGGCGCCCCATCCGATTGGCAGGATTCTGTCTCCCCCTATGGATATTCGACGCCTCTGATTTCACCATCCCAGGACATGCTACCCGACTTCCTTAATGCGTTTGGTCAGGCGGCACGTCAGCGGGGCATTGTCACGACATTCTTTCGCCTCCATCCGCTCCTGACTCTTGATCATCTTGCGCTGAGAAAATTTGGACAACTGATTCGGCACGGAGAGACCGTCTACTTCGATTTAGCCCAATCGAAGGAAGAGCTGTGGAGCCAAGTCTCGACGAATCACCGGCGTAATATCAAAAAACTTGTACGCTTGGGTTTCCGGATCAGTTTTGATGACTGGACACGCTTGCCGGATTTCATCAACCTGTATCATGCCACCATGAGACGGGTCGAAGCGGGTGATGCTTATTTCTTCTCACGCGAATACTTTGAGGATCTGCGAGCGAAGCTTGGAGACCGGCTGCATCTGGCGTGCGTACTGACCAAGACGGGCACAGTCGCGGCGGCTGGTCTCTTCGTCAGCACCGACGGAATAGTCCAGTATCACCTCGGTGGGACGTCGCCCGCATACCTTTCTCTCGCTCCATTCAAACTCGTGATCGATTTCATGTGGCGCTGGGCGCAAGAGAGATCGCAGCGTGCCTTGCATTTGGGGGGAGGGGTCGGCGGCACCGAGGACTCGCTGTTTCATTTCAAGGCGGGGTTCTCGTCCACGCGAGGTGAGTTCTACTCCTACCGCCTCATTGTCGACCACGAGCGTAACAGGATCTTGGAGCAGGCGGCCGGCATTCAGAACTCGTCATCCGATCTAAAGCAGTCCGCCTTCTTTCCTCGATACCGTCACGCCGAAAGATAGCTTCATTCGCTGTAGGTAGGCTGCGGTCCCTCGTAGCCAACGCGCGCATGTCGTGTTGGCACAGAATAGCCCGCTCTTGAGAAGGGCCTTCGTTCCCCGATGGCTGCATGGTTTCATCGCGCGCCGTGAATTGCGAAAAGTGACTATGGACTCTTCCAAGATGACGATCGCGCGACTTTTCCCCGTGAAGCGCGCCTTTGACTTGATGATAACCATGAGCCTTCTCCCGATCATTTTCCCAGTCGCTGGGATCGTCGCGTTGGCGACGTGGATGATCCATGGTTGGCCGCTCTTGTTTGCGCAGAAACGTCCCGGGCTTCTCGGTCAGCCCTTTATTCTGTATAAATTCCGCACGATGACCAATACCCGTGGATCCGATGGACAGCTCTTGCCCGACACGGATCGACTCACGCGATTCGGCAAGCTGATGCGCAGCACCAGCTTGGATGAACTCCCGGAACTCCTAAATGTTCTCAAGGGAGAGATGAGCCTCGTCGGCCCGCGACCCCTCTTGATGGAGTACCTGACGCATTATAGCCCGGAGCAACAACGTCGCCATCTCGTTCCTCCCGGCCTGACAGGGTGGGCGCAGGTGAATGGACGGAATAACACCAACTGGCAACAACGATTTCTTCTCGACCTGTGGTATGTCGATCATCGTTCGCTAAGGCTGGATTGCAAAATCCTACTGATGACCCCCTGGAAAGTTCTCAAGCGGGAAGGAATCATGCACCCTGATGATCCATCCTGGGAAGGTAATTTTGAAGGTAATGTCAAGGGTACCCCTTTGGATCGGTCTTCTCAGTAACATGCCGGATCTCCGTGTATTGTGCACCAGAGCACCCGTTCGCGTGGGGTGATAGTGAGCAGGCCGATCGCCCACGGGAGCAATGGTCATGATCTCTCTGGAGCTAGATGAGCGCTGAGCATGCGATTTTCTGCGACTGCTTGAGGTTCAGGCGATCTGTTCTACCCATCTCACCTAGCCCAGATAATTCACGACTGGTGACACAAAAAAGCCATCGGGCCTCCCATC
>CAZJOQ010000131.1:0-10455 GCA_964547625.1 uncultured Nitrospira sp. | reverse complement strand
TCGTCGTCCAAGCCCGTGCTGGCACCTACGAAGGCAATACAGTCGCGGATGGCGTTGGCGTTCAGAAAAGAGTGAGTTGGGTTGCCAAAGAGCCGGCCTAACATGGCGCGCAAGCTGACTCGCTTCCGCATGCGCCAGCGGTCGGCTGTGATCTGCGTTCTGAGACCCTATGAAGCGATATACCCTTCACTACAACAGTCACTGCCAAGACTGTCTCCGATTAGCTCGCTGGAATCGCCGTCTGGACTGGTTCCGTCGATTCGAACGATCAACCCGTCCCTCCCCAATGGGAACCCCTGACATCGGCGACATCCACGTGGTCGACCATCGCAACGCCACGACCTGTTCTGGTGTGTATGCCACGCACGTCGTCTGTCGCAACATCCTTGCCTTCTGGCCAATGGCGATGTTGCTGAAGATCTCATTCATATTCGAAAAAGTAGCTCGTCGGAAACCTGGCTGTCATGGTGAACGCTGTGCCGCTCAATCCGATGTCACCTTGAACACACGTGCACATGATGACACAGCACCTCCCGCGCCAACACGTTGACTTGCACGGTATCACCACCGCGTATCTCGACCACGGGGAGGGCGAGCCGATCGTCGCGCTGCATGGCATTCCCACCTCGTCCCTCTTGTTCGCGCCGCTGCTGCCGTTTCTCGGCGAGTACCGGCTGATGGCTCCTGATTTATTGGGGCAGGGTCACACGGAGGTGCCTCCAACCGGACCGCTCGATTACAGCGCGTATGCTGATCATCTGCGCGCATTCTTAGAGGTGGTTCCGCCACCCCGCTTTCATCTATTGCTTCACGACTTGGGCGGTGTGCTCGGTTTGGATTGGGCATTGGAACATGTCGAGCGAATTGCCTCGCTCACCGTGCTGTCGACCACGTTGACCGGAAGCGTTCGGATCCACGCGCTCTACACGGCGAACCTGCTGTTCGGACGGAGTTGCTTACGGTGGGGCATGTCCTCCACCCTTAAACGCGCACAGCAGTTGGCCCCCGCGTTGCAAGAGGAATGGCTCACGCCCTGGTCCCGCCGCCGTATTCTGAGGGGAACGGATCACTTCGCCCATTATCATCTCCGGCAAATACGCTCCCGGATCGATCGTCTTCGCGTACCGAGTCTGATCATCTGGGGGCAGCAGGACACGATCTTCCCTCTGCGACACGCGGCCACCATCACCCAGGCATGGCCACACGCGCATCTGCGCGTGATCCCACGCTGTGGGCACTGGTCGCCATTGGATGCACCATCTGAAATTGCGCAATCCATGGTGGAATTTTACAGCGCCAACGGCTTGGCATAAGCGCCCAACGAATCTGTGCTCGTGGTTCGGAATGACCTATGGCTCTTGTCCTCCAGCCTCCCGTCATCACTATGCTGATGGTTACCGTATGGCTGATTCATTTTTCTGGTCATGGGCATGCGTAGTGACTTCGCACGACCATGCGCTGTACGCACGTTCTGAATCGGGGGGAGGAACGGGGTGTGGAGTCCCGCAGATGCGCTGGGATCAAGGTCGAATCCTTCGCAGCGATAACGACACGATGCTGGTCTGTATCGCACGCTGACGAGAGCGTAGGTGGAACATGGATCCGTGCGTGAACACCAGCCAGAATCATGCGTCGATGTGTCGTTGGTTGGTGCCGATCAAGTTGGTCCGTCTCCTCCGCGCTGTGGCGCTAAAGGCAGGGGGGGTTGACCATGATACGAGTATGACGTATGGTCATACCAGGAGGTGTTCCATGCCAAGAGCGAAAGTGGCGATTTCCCTCGATGCATCCACGTTGGAACGTCTTGATAAGCTGGTGGCGAAGGCGGCCTTTCCCACCCGGAGTCACGCCATTCAGGAAGCCGTGGAGGAAAAACTCACACGGCTGGAGCACAGCCGCTTGGCCCGGGAGTGTGCGAAGCTCGATCCCGCCGTCGAAAAAGCGCTGGCCGAGGAAGGCCTGTCCGAGGATGTGTCGGCATGGCCCGAATACTGAGGGGGGATCTATATTGGGCGGATCTCAACCCGATCCGCGGTAAGGAGCAAGCGGGCCGGCGCCCCGTGCTGATCCTCAGTCACGAGGTGTTCAATGAACGCTCAGGCACGGTGATCGCCGTCGCGCTTACGAGCCAATCTCAGCGGGCCGGTTTTCCTCTCACGCTTGAGCTTCAGTCGAAGGGCTTGCCGAAGAAATCCTGGGTGAAGATCAGTCAGATTCGCACGCTGGCCGTTGAGCGGATCGGTCAGCGACTGGGAAAGGTGCGGGTTGAGGAACTCGCGCAGGTCGTCGACGGCCTGAATGAAATCATCGGCGCCTAACCCTGCACGCCGGCCGATGCCGCGAAACTGGCGGCTGACACGCTCAGCGAGAACTCCCCCATGCCTCTTGTCTTCCAACCTCCCGTCATCACCCTGCTGATCGTCGTCACCGCAGGACTGCTACAGTTTTTTCTTGGCCCATGGGATATCGTTTTACGCATGCCGCCTGTGGGACTCCTGCTGATGGCGCTCGGCTTTCTCCTCATGCTGTGGGCACGAACCGTTTTCACCTCTCGACAGTCCACCTTGTTTGTTGGGCAGCTCTCTTCGCAACTCGTGCGAGATGGCCCGTTCCGAGTCTCGCGCAACCCAATGTATGTCGGAGTCCTGGTCTCGCTCGTCGGTCTTGCTTTGTGGATTGGTACGCTCCCCATGTACCTGACGGTGCCGAGTGCCTTCGTGCTCTTCAATTGGATACACATTCCCCGCGAGGAGCGCATGTTGCGTGACTCGTTCGGCGAACAGTATCGAACCTATTCCAATGCGGTTCGCCGATGGTTATGATCGGCTATGATTACTGGAATCGCTATCTTACTGATGGCTGTGTTCCTTAGCCTTTCGTTGGTGCATATCTATTGGCTCTTGGGTGGGCGTGCAGGACAACTGGCCGCTATTCCTGAGCTTGATGGGAAGCCAGTGTTTCACCCATCTGCTGTGGCCACCACCTTGGTCGCACTCATCTTGGCACTCTGTGCCCTGTTGATTGCCGCCACGGCCGGACTCGTGACGCTTCCGCTTTCACAGTCTGTCCTCGTGTGGCTGACTCGTGCCTTAGCCTTGGTCTTGCTGCTGCGCGCGATCGGCGATTTTCAATTGGTCGGGTTCTTTAAGCGTGTCTGCTCTACCCGGTTTGCGCAACTGGATACGGCAGTGTATTCACCGCTGTGTCTTGTATTGGCAGTTGGGTGCGCGATCGTCGGGTTTGGCACACAGGCCTAACGTGGCGGTCTCAGAGACACGCCGCTTTGCGGTACGGTATTCGTCTTGAGCGGTGGTCTGTCTATTCGAGCTGAAGAAGAACAGGACTGGGCTGCTGTCCGTGCCGTACATGAATCTGCATTTGGGCGGTCGGCCGAAGCCGGTCTCGTCGCCGTGTTACGCGGACAGGCGCGACCCGTCATCTCTCTCCTCGCAGAGGATGCAGGCGCCATTGTCGGGCACATCATGTTGTCACCCGTTACCCTTTCCGGCCACCCCCAACGACAGATCATGGGCCTTGCACCGTTGGCAGTGGTGCCAGAGCGTCAGCGTCGCGGTATCGGGTCGGCGCTTGTGCGCACCGGCTTCGAACAGTGCACACACCTCGGCTTCGAGGCCGTCGTAGTGTTGGGACACCCCGCGTACTATCGACGCTTTGGTTTCACACCCGCTGCGCGGTTTGGCATTGGGTGCGAGTACGACGTGCCGGAGGAGGCGTTCATGGTGGTCGAGCTTCGATCCGGCTGTCTGTCCGGGGTTTCGGGCATGGTCGCTTACCATGCTGCCTTCAGTGCGGTATCGCGTTGCGCTCCACCCAGCCGCGCCGTTAAGCCCATGCAGGAGGCCTCGCAGGAAGACGGAAGGTGAGACATGGTGGAGCTCGTTGAGTTCGAGACCGCGCGCCGTTCGCCGCACTCAACGCCGACCCGCGCGTGATGGAATGGTTCCCTGCGCCGCTCAGTCGAGTCGAAAGCGACGCCATGGTGGACCAATCCCAGGGGCTTCTCGCTGCACGTGGCTGGGGGTTCTGGGCTCTAGAAACAAGATCGGAGCGGAAGTGTATCGGCTTCGTTGGGCTGAATGCGACGGCACCGGAGTTGCCATTTTCGCCCTCTATCGAAATCAGCTGGCGGTTGGCTGCTCCGCACTGGGGCAAAGGTTACGCGTCAGAGGAGGGACGCGGCGCGCTTCGTGTTGGTTTTGCACGACTCCGCTTTGATGACATTGTGGCGTTTACAGCTGTGGGCAATCTCAGGTCACGTGCCGTGATGGAACGAATTGGGATGCATGATACCGAAAAGCCATTTGAGCATCCCAAGGTGCCGGTGGGTAGTGTGCTTCGCACACACTGTGTGTATCGCGTGACGCGTAAACAATGGGAAGCCAACAACTCCTCATGAGCCGCTCGAGCCGAGCTTGCTCAACAATGATGGGTTGGTCTGCATGATCGATGAAATGACTCCACCACCTACCCTTTCTGGCCCGCCGGTCTCCCGCTGGTGGGGAGCCTTGCCCGAGTTTCGCCGGGATATCCTCGGTTTTCTGTTGAGCTGCCAGGCCTATGGCGACGTGGTCAAGCTTCCGGTGGGCCTGGTCTTCGAACTTCTCCTCCGACAGCGTGGCGCCGTGACCTATATCCTCAACCATCCGGCTGATATCAAACACGTGCTGGTGACGAATCAGGACAATTATCGGAAAGAGCGGGCCGCTGCGGTTGAATCCCGCATCTTCGGGCAGGGCGTGCTCCACACGGAAGGCGAGACCCATCACCGTCAGCGCAGGCTGTTGCTGCCCTTCTTTCATGGAACCCATGTCACCGCCTATGCCGACCTGATCACGGATAAGACTGGCGACCTCGTGGCCAACTGGCAAGACGGAGCGATTGTCGATATCAGACAGGAGATGGCGCGTGTCAGCCGCTCGGTGATCGAACGCCTCCTCTTCGGTCAGGATGTCGGGCCTGAAGACGACTCGGTCGTACAGGAGGCGATGGCCGCCACTCACGGTTTAGTGAAGCTCCAGCAACACTCGCTGCTCGCGGCGTTGACCCCCCTGTGGGTTCCCACCAAACCCCATCGTCAATTTGTTCATGGTTATGAGGCAATGGAGACGATGATTGGCCGGCTCATCCAACAGAGACGGACCGTGTCTCACCAGCAGAATGATATCCTGGCGCTGTTGCTCGCGGCGACCGATGCAGAGGGCCGCCCACTGAGTGATGTGGAAATCCGCGACGAGCTGGTGACCTTGTTATTGGCCGGGCATGAAACCACCGCCAATGCTCTCACATGGACCTGGGTGTTGCTCTCACACAGTCGATCAGTACGGGAACGGCTCATGCGCGAAGTGAACGAGGTGGTCGGTGACCGTCTCCCTACCGCGGCCGATCTGCCTCGCTTGCGTTACCTGAAGATGATCTGGGACGAGTCGCTGCGCCTCTATCCTCCCGCCTGGGCACTCCATACCCGTATCGCCTATGATGAGGACAGACTCCCATCTGGCGCCGTGCTTCCCCCCAAGGCGCCTGTCTTCATCAGTCCCTGGAGTGTGCATCGGAATCCACGATGGTTCCCCGATCCCGATCGCTTCGATCCCGAGCGATTTTCGCAGGACGCGAAACGGACTCAGACGCCGTATAGCTACATCCCGTTCGGTGCTGGTGGACGGCGCTGTTTGGGAGAGTCTTTTGCAGAGTTCGAAGGCCTCTTGATCCTCGCCACCATCGCGTCACAATTTCATCTGCGCCTGGTCGACGGACGGACGATCCTGCCAGACCCTCTCATAACCTTACGCCAGCATGGTCCGGTCCAAATGATCGTGCAACGGGTCACGATGGCAACGTCGATGTTCGCTTCGTAACGACGCGAGAAAGCCGTCTATCGAAAACTTCTGGAGGTGTGCAGATGGTTGAGGCAACAAGTGAGTCAGTTCGATATCAAACTCAACTGACGAACGGAACGTCCTCCATCCGCTCAGACACCACGCGAGACAAGGGCGGCAGTGATTCAGGATTTCGTCCTCATGATCTTCTGGAGGCGGCGCTGGCGAGCTGCATGAACATGACGCTCCGTATGTATGCCGACCAGCACGGCATCGCGTTGTCCGATGTGACGACGAAAGTCACGCTGGACCGCAGCAAACCAGAAGAGACCGTTTTTGAGTACGAGATCGATCTCCAAGGAGCACTGTCTGAGCAAGACCGTACGCGTCTGCTCGGTGTGGCAGAGAGATGTCCCGTTCGCCGAACGCTCTCGAAGCGCATCGGGTTCCGGGCAGGATGACACGTCATCACCCCGTCTACCCTGGCCGCCTGCGCGCCGGTCGTGTCATCCTCGACCACGAGGACCGCTCTCACACTCGTTGAGGCTTGCGCGTGTGGCTCTGGTGCATGAACCTCACACCCCAGAGGGTTTCTCTGTGGTTTCTCTGTGATGGGTGCACATTGACAAAACCTGTAGCCGAGGACGGGGTGCTGGTACCGGCCCACCCCCTCACTCCACGGTGTCTTCGTTTTCGGCCGCCTGCGCAGCACGGCTCAAAGAGTCTCTGACCACCTGTCGAAGCTGCGCATTGTCGAACGGCTTCGAAAGCACGCGGATCGACGGGAACTGTCGTCGCACCGACTGGCGCCAGTCGGCGTCGCTGCAACCCGACATCAAGATAATCGGCATGTCCGGTTGCTGGGCGAACACTGCCTGGATCACCTCCACCCCATTCAAGCCAGGCATCCAGAAGTCCGTGATGATCAGGTCGAGTGTGAGCGATCGCCAGCAGTGCATCGCCTCTGCCCCATCCGAGGCGTCCACGATCCTGTGACCTTCTGCTTCCAACACAGGACGAAGACTGTGCCGGAGGTCCTCGTCGTCATCCACAAGCAGAATGGTGGCCATCGTTGTCCGTTTCAATGCGGTCCCCAACGTCCTGCCATCCCGACCGTGCCGCCATCGTGATGCGGTCTGTCACACGACCCTCCCTTCGACGACGGTGAGTCCTCAGACGCTGGTGGGGATAGCGTGGATAGGGACGCCCGGCCACGTGAGCCACCCCCGCTGACCCCGAGCGGTCTTCTGCATCCCGTCGCGGTTCAAAATAGATGCACATCGAGTGCCACGTGCACCTGTGCCTCAGTGGTCTTGAGAACCGTGCTGGATGCTCGGGTGCGCAGCCGCTGGTGAAGTTGGCCAACGATCTGCTCATTTGTTCATATTTAAGGCCACATGCCCAGAGTGGGTGCTGGGTTGGGCGTCGAGCTGATCCCCCTTGCCCAGCCGCCGCTGTCAGTGAGTGACAGCACAGGCCAGCGGCCGCTCGAAAGACCTGTATCTTTTTGTGTTCATGACACTGTATCTGAAAAGATACCGATCAGCCGTCCCGTGCCAGGCGCTGTGCGTCGGGGTGGAGAAGGAGGCCACTCTCACGCCACGCACCGGAAACGGCTAGGTGCCTTGGTGGGACACGTCAGAACGGTGGTGAGCGACGGAACCGTGGTGCCGCCAACCGAGGTCTGTGTACTGTGGCATCATCATTGCCTCATTGCTTCGGGGAGATGAGCTGAGACGATCACCAGTGATTCGTAGCGGTCAACCACGGAGGGGCTTCCCTGACGGACCCAAGATGTGGTCGGCTCCCGGTCATGGAGGATCAGCTGGAGGGAACGCGCGCGGTCTGCAGATTCTGCAGAAGGGGATCCGCGGCAGACACGGTCGCCCGATTGCCGCAGGCCGCCTTGCGACCGTGTCTCATTCACGAGGCCAACTTCCACGGCGGAAGGACTACCTAGGGTGTCCTTGACGACACGCCTCTGCGGGTACAGTAGCAGAACGACGTGATGACAGACCATCCGGTGACCAACGACACCCTCTCGACAAGAGCGGCGAGGCGCCAGTCGGTCGACGACTTCCCGACCGATGCGCGCCTTCCCCAGCTTCCTATTCTTCTGGACCCAGCGGCAATGCAGACACGGTTGCAGGACCATCTGTTCCGACCAACCGACCATCGCACCCAGGTCGTCATCCCCTGTTGTGAGCTTCTCCAGGTCCGCTACACCCCGCACTCGTCCTGCCTGGTCAGTTACCGCCTGACCATGGAGAACCCCACAACAGGGGAACAAGAAGAACAGATCCTCTGTGGCCGTGCCTTTCCCAAGGGCCGCTCGCGTGCCTATTGGAAGAAGCTCGGTAGGCACCCGCTGGTTCATCCGCGAGGCGGCACACCACTGCTGCATCTCCCGGACCTCGAGTTGGTTCTGTGGCGTTTCCCGAACGATCCCACGATGCCCACGCTCCCCGCGGCACTCGAGGTGGTCCACCGCCCCTCCCCGTTCCTACTGGAGTGGCTCGCGTCCGATCTGGGTCCAGCGTGGCACAGGGTGAGCACCACCTCCCGAATCGTGCACTATGTCGGTGCGCACAACTGCACCGTGCAAACCGCGATCGAATGGAGCAGCAGGTCGTGATCAAACACGCCAGCCCGTGCTGGTCTGACGCGACGCACGGTCAGCAACAAGGCCGGAAGCGAGCAGGTGTTGAAACGCGTGGAACTTCGCTTGTGCTGGGGAGACTGACGGCCAAGGTTCCGTCGGAATCTCTGGTCTGAGGGAGACGGTCGCAGCCCTCCCGGGAATGCGTGACCGTCTTCCGGGGAGCAGTGGCGGGAGTGAGACCGTCGCTGCTCCCATCTCTACGGAACCGGGTAGTGCGTCAAAAGCCTCGCGTTCGATCGAATGGCGACCCTTCATCCGTGGCATGGCGCGTCTCCGTGAGCGGGGAGCACGACGGCGTAGCTTCCGCGCCAGGAGCATCCACGGAGGCTGGTGTATGCCGTATCAAGGGTGGCCCACGACGCGTGCGAAGCGAGTGTTGTCTGCGGCAGCGTTTCATCCCCAATGTGCCTGTCGTTCGTGTGGAGGCGGCGGAGCTGGGCACGCGTGACTTCTACGGTACACGCTATCAATTTCAGATCGTACGCGAGCGAAGCGGGATCAGTGCATCAGCTCATACCGAACGGCACTGAGTAATTCTTCGGGTAGGGGCACCACAAGGCTCACTGTGATCTGACCCAACCGCGCAGTAGGTAATTACGTTCGGCTTGGCGGTGTTGCATTCCCGCCAGACAGTGGTTCATTAAATCTGCGTAATCTTCCCCTCCGCTCCTTCCATCATCTGCTGCGCCTCCCGCACATAATGCTCCGTCGTGCCGTAGTGCTTATGGCGCATCATCCGTTGCACCTGACTGGGCGGTGCCCCATTCAAGGTCGCATACGTCGCCGCCGAGTGCCGCAAACTGTGCACCACAATCCCCGGATGCTTGGCCTGCACGAGCAGCAAGCCTTCCGTAATGATGCGCTGAATACTCCGCGTCCCCAACGGCCGTCCGGCACTTGTGCGCGCCGTCCCGTCCGCTTTCACCGGTGCCGTCGTGGCAAAGAGTGGGGCGGACGGGAGGAGCGGCCCGCCGCGACACGACAAATACGCCTGCATCTTCTCGTACACTTCCGGCAACACCTTCACCCATTCATCCGCCATCAGATGCCCCTTGCCATGGACATACAACCGCCAATACTGCCCCGGCTCCCCTGGCTGCAGATCCCCGATCGTGGCGCGACTCACTTCAATCTCCCGCAGCCCGGTCTTCAACATGAGATACGCCAGCGCTTCATTGCGCAAGCGTTGCAACGTGGTATGCCGCGCATCGGTCGCGAGCTGTTGGAGCAGCCGTTTCGCATCCGCCACCGGGAGTGGCCGCCGTTGCGGCGACCGGATCGTCTTCCAGCCTTTGACGAATTCTGCCGGATCCATCGGCCGTTGGTACAGGGTTTTCAACGAACTCCCGAATTGCCGGAGGGCGACCACATAGCCATTCTTGGCGCGGGGTGACCGAAAGGTCTGGTCGAGATGAGTGCGGTACGCATACATGAGCTCGAGTGACCAGGCCCAGGGGGGCTCGGATGGCAGCGTCTTCAACCACTGTAGAAAAAAGCGGAGGCGTTTCTGATAGGTCTGGACCGTGCTCGGCCGCACCCGCCCCGCCCGCGTGAGGTCCTGGCAGAACCGGTCGATTTCGAGCTCGACCCGAATGAGTCCGGTGCGATCAATCCGGGCGATGGGATGAGACCCGTCGGCAGGGACCGCTCCTATAATGGTGGTTCCATCTCGGTGGGCGAGCGCGGTGGTCTTTCCTTCCTCCATGCGATTGGGTTCTCTTTCTCTCATAAATGTTGATGCCCCTCTGATTCTGTCCTGAGGTGGTAGGTGGACCGTGTTGAACCGGGCTAGACCGAGACCATGAGAGAGGTTCTTGTGAGCCGTCCGTCTCCCCTCCCCAGCCCAATTTCTGACCTGCGCTGCTTCTACGCTTCTTCTAACTGTCAGTCAAGTAGAGTCAGGGATTGAGTGAATCCCCGACTCTTGTAATCACCTTATTAGTAATCGCTTGACTC
>CAZJOQ010000130.1:0-10521 GCA_964547625.1 uncultured Nitrospira sp. | reverse complement strand
CTAGGGCGACCCGTGATGTTGCGCTTGCCGAGGTCCTGCGTTCGCTCCAGCACGTACGCGACAAACGCATCGCGCAACGCCCGCACGCGACGCAACACCGCTGCACGGTCTACGGTCAACCGGTCTCCGCCGGAGATTCCCATTTCACGGAGCCGATGCCGATGGTGGAAGGCATTGGCTGCCTCGATCAGCGCCTTCGACGGCATGCAGCCGACGCGCGCACAGGTCGTGCCGTAGGCTCCGTCGTTGATGAGCACGAAGTTCTGCGTATGCTGCTGGATCTCTCGCAGTGCGGAGAGACCTGCGCTGCCGACTCCGATGATGGCGACATCGACGTCCTGAATCATTTTCCTTTCACTTCCTTGTCTCTCAACCCTTTATGGGCCTGCCCCGGGAGTCGTAACGGTCTGGGCTTCAGTTGACTATGCAATCATTGTTTGCCAATCGACATACCGGTTGTTCTGTTTGCTGGCACGACTACCGCCGATATGGCGTAGCCAGAGTACTCAACGTCAACACCTCAATTTGTTCCGTAATCTCCTCTTGCCTGCGCGCGTTGCGCCGCTGCAGAACCCCATTCCGTCACGAGCGGACACCAAAACACACACTCGCGTGCAAGACCATGTCGTCTGGATGAAAACAGCGCGTTCATGACTGAGCCCTCAGGAGGCTGGGCGGCGTCCCTTGCGTGACAGAGCCTCGAAGCCGGATGTGACATCGAACAGTTCCTCATCGATACCGCTCTGGCGCAAACGATGGAATGTCCTGTTGAAGTGGTCCAGCAATTCGTCGATATTTTTGTCGGCGCGCTGCATCGCCGCCAGGCGGCTCGCGTTCTCGCTTGCGAGGGATTCGGCGCACGCCCGGAAGAGGGAGACGAAGAGATATTCGCGGATGAGCACCCCCAAGGTCGCGGTACCGCGACCTTGGACCTCGGGCAAGTTTCCCGTCGGCCAAGGAAGCTCCACCAGCTTGCGGCGCCAGGTTTCGTCCAACGGCAGCAGCTGCTGATTGACAGGCGCGTACACCGCTCCGGATGAGGGGTGGTTGTAGAAGAGGTGAAGTTCGACGACCTCGCCATGGCTGCGGCGCGCCTCGCTTTCCGCAAGGATCTGACCGACGAGCGGAGTAATGGCTTTCACGGAATTCGGCACGGTAAAAAGGCCGATCAGGGGAAGGCCCCTGTCCATCAAGCGCTCATGAACGCGCTCGCCGACCGCCCAGATCTGCGGTGTGTCAGTCAGATCTCCCAGGGTTTTCACCGCATGATCGGCCACCACATCATTAAACTGCCCCACCAAACCTTGGTCGGAACCGAACACGACCGCGCCAATGGCACCCGCATCGGTTTGTCTTTTCCGTTCTACCGTCGAGGCCCTCGGCCCTCCTTCTCGAAAGCACGCGGCCAACCCTAATTCCACAGTCCGATAGTAGTCGGCCAACGCGCGCACCGATTGTTCGTACTGTCCGATGCTCGCGGCGGCCAGGGCTTTCATCGTCCGGACCACGGACTGGAGATCTCCAGCACTGTTGATCTTGCGGCGCAGGCTCGCTGTTGTGTCGCTCATGACGGCTCCTTAGCCTCCACCTCTGACTTCGGTGTAGCCGCCGGCTCGGGCTTGGGTTTGGCGTTTACATCAGATGTGGGTTTGTCTTTGGGTTCAGGTTTTGATCTCGGCTTAGGCTGGAAACCGACGAGTGAATGGCGGGCGATTTCAATGACCGTTGTGCGATCCTCCTCGCTCAACGTCTTGGCGGTTTCGAATCGCCCGCATACCTCCGCCGGAATGTCCGCCGCTGCCGTGCGCACAGCCTGCTCGGCAGCTGTCATCTGGTCAAGCGGTATGCGGTCGAAGAGTTCCGCGGTCAATGCCACCAATACGGCGATTTGCGCCGGTACGGATACCGGAGCGAATTCCGGTTGCTTGAGGCAGGCGCGGATTCTCCGTCCATGTTCGATGATTATGCGAGTGGCGTCATCCAAGCGGGCGCCGAACCGGGCAAAGGTCTCGAGTTCCTCGAACTGCGCGTAGGAGAGCTTGAGGTCGCCTGCCACCGCGCGGTAGGCCGCCCGTTGCGCCTTACCGCCAACGCGCGACACGGATTTCCCCACCTCGACCGCGGGCAGCACACCCAATTGGAACAGCGATGGTGAGAGGTAGATCTGCCCGTCCGTAATGGAGATCAGATTGGTCGGGATGTAGGCGGAGATGTTCTGCGATTCAGTTTCGATGATGGGCAACGCGGTGAGCGAGCCACCGCCAAGCTCCTTACGCAAGTGCGTGGCACGTTCCAGCAGCCGCGAGTGAATGTAAAAGATGTCGCCGGGGAACGCTTCGCGACCGGGCGGACGCCGCAGCAACAGAGACAGCTCGCGATAGGCGCGGGCATGATGGGTGAGATCGTCGTATACGATTAGCACATCGCGGCCTCGCTCCATGAAATGCTCCGCGATGCTGGTGGCGGCGTACGGAGCGATGTAAGCGAGACCCGGCGGGTCGTTGCCCTCGGTGACCAGCACCACGGTGTAATCCATCGCGCCTTTTTCGCGCAGCGCAGCGATCACTTTTGCCACGCCGGACGCCCGTTGGGCAATGGCACAATAGACGCACAGGACATTCTGGTCCCGCTGGTTGATGATGGTGTCGATCGCAATAGCGGTTTTGCCCGTCTGCCGGTCGCCCAGAATCAACTCGCGCTGGCCGCGCCCGATAGGAATGAGGGCGTCAATGACCTTCAGTCCGGTTTGGAGCGGCACGGTGACTGGCGCGCGGTCCAAGATCGGCGCGGAGGGGCGTTCGATGGGCAGGCGCTCTGTGGCAGCTACCGGCCCAAAGCCATCGAGGGGCCGGCCGAGCGGGTCAATGACGCGTCCCACCAATTCGTCGCCCACAGACACGTCCATGACCTGGCCCGTGCGTTCGACGTGATCGCCTGCGTGCAGATGCCAGTATTCGCCGAGCAGCACGACGCCGATTTCGTTCTCATCCACGTTGAATGCGATGCCGAACACATCGCCGGGAAATTTCACCAGCTCGTCAAAGCCCACACTGGGAAGGCCGGAGACCCGGGCGATGCCCGTGGAGACGCCGGTGACCGTGCCTACCTCATGCGGCGCCAGTTGCGGCGTGAAGGTTTCGCGTGCCTGGATCAGCTCAGCGAACGCGCGGTCGAAGACCCGTTGCAAAGAGTTGGGTGGCGCGCTCATTTTTCTTCCTCAGGATCGACCGGCTTAGTCTCGGACTTCGGCTGAACATCGGCTTCAGGTTTGGGTTGCTCCTTGGTTGCTTCTTTAGATACAAACGTAGGCTCCGGCTTGGACGCGTCCAGTCCGGATTCTGACGTACGGTTCGTCTCCACTTGCGTCTGGAGTTTGGACTGGTCTTTCAGCAATTCGCCGAGACTCTTTTCCAGTGACACGAGATAATCCGCGATGCTCCAAGCGACCTTTCGCCCGTTCGCAGTGAGTTCGATGCCGCTGATCACGTCCGGCGCGGTCTCGAAACGGACGTGGATTTCAGCGGAAAAGGTTTCGTTGAGCGCCTGTTGTATCGCGGCTCGTTGCTCCGATGGCAGCTCGAAGGCGCTGCATACGAGCGCCGGGTCGAACGATGTTTTCAATGCCTTCGCGAGACCCTCCTTCGCCTCACCGTTCAGCTCTCGCAGGCGGCGCGTGAACACCTCGCTCATGCGTTCTTCCAGCCTTGACCCGGCGAGATCCAACAGCGTCTTTCGCGCAATGGCAAACACTTCCTCCCGGGTTCGTCGGGCGATTTCGTCGTTGAGGTTCTGATGTTCGCGTTTCAACGCGTCCCGTCGTTTAACACGTAGGGCGTCGGCCGTCTGCCGCGACTCATCGAGGAGGCGCTGACGTTCGACGTTTGCCTCATCCGTAGCCTGGCTCATGAGTTCGTCGCGCTGCTTTTCGAACTCTTCGATCTTGTACTGGAACTCATCGCGCTCTTTTTTGGCTTCGACCTTTTTCTCGGCGGCGTCCGCAAGTTCCGTGGCGATACGCTTCTCTCGCGCGTCGATGGCATCGAGGATGGGCTTGTAGAGGAAGCGCTTCATCAACCACACCAGGATGAGAAAGTTGAGCGCCTGCGCAACGACGGTGAACCAATCAATGAGCATGGGTTATTTTCCCGCGGCTTGGGCGATGACGTGGTTCCAGAACGGGTTGGCGAACAGGAGAATCATCGAGACCACGAAGCAGTAGATGGCCGTGGATTCGATCATTGCCAGGCCCACGAACAAGGTCCGGGTGACAGTCGCGGAGGCATCAGGTTGCTGGGCCAGCGAAGTCAGCGCGCTCGAGACCGCCTTCCCCTCGCCCAATGCTGGCCCTATAGCGCCGAAGCTAGTGGTAAGACCTGCAGTAACGATTGATGCCACCGCGATAATCGTCAAGCTATCCATCCGTATCTCCTTTTGCTGTCGTAGTTAATCGTTCAATGTTTTGCATCTGGTTCAGGCTTGGGCCTAGGGACTCGCGTGGCAGCCGCGATGTACACCGCCGCCAGGATGCTGAAGATGTAGGCCTGTACCATGCCGGTGAGCAGACCGAGCGCCGTCATGACGATCGGAAAGATAAAGGGTGTAATAGTCAGCAGGATGCCGATAATCATCGCTCCGCTCATCATGTTGCCGAACAGGCGGACGGCCAGGGCCAGCGTGCGAGAAATTTCGCTGATGATGTTGAACGGTAGCATGATGGCCGTCGGCTGCGCGTAGGACTTGAGGTATTCCCCCACGCCCCGTTCCGCAATGCCGAACAGCGGTACGGCCACAAATACGCACAGCGCCAGTGCCGCTGTGGTCGAAAGCGAGCCAGTCGGCGGCTCGTAGCCGGGGATGATGGTGCAGAGGCTGGCTGCGGCGACAAATAGGAAGAGCGTACCCAAAAAATGGAGATATTTCTTCGGATGGCTAAGGCCGACTTCTTCGATTTGTTTCTCGATCGCGCTCACGATGATTTCGAGAAGGTTCTGCCAGCGGGAACGTTCAAGACCGGTGGAGAGTTTGCGCGTGATGACTCGTGAACCGATGGCCAGCACGAGCATGAGTCCCCACGTGAATACAATAGTGGCATTGAGTTTAAGAAACCCCTGTTGCCAAAAAATGATCTCGTCGGGACTAAGGCGCATGGCTGGCCTCCTTCCCTGGGGCGTTGTAGTGTTCGACCGGAGCGCCGGTAAGCCTTGTCACGACGAAATGCGCGATGACAAATCCAAGGAGACACAGCAGCAACCGCTCCCAATGACCGCCTGCGACAACATAAAATCCGACAAGGACGATGCCAGTCCGCACCAGCAAGCTTCCTAGAAACCAAAGCGCTGGACGTTTGGCTGAAACACCCTGCCGTACCGTCCACCAAAGGCCGCCGAAGAACATCGTCCCGAGCACCCCTCCCACCACCAAAGCCCGTGCCAGTGCCAGCGTTTCATTCATTGTTATCCTCCTGTTCTTCCCGCATCTCCCTGTCTTCCTTGGCCACCCAATGCCACGCATTGAAACAGCCGATCGCGAGGCCGGCCACCAACAGCGCCAGCGTCCAGGAGCGGCCTCCCGGATAGCGGCTGTCCAACCAGAGACCCAGCGCTGCGCCGAGCAGCGTCGGAATCGCCACCGACCAGCCGATCAGTCCCATCATGCCCAGGCCGAACCAAACGGTCCGCGTAACATGGCGCTGCGCCCGGAGTTTGCGCGCCGCCCTCGCGCCGACCTCCTGACTGAGCGACGGCTTCGGCTTCAACGGTTGATGTTGTCGTTCGTCAGTCATGATGAACGTCCGCCAAACGGCGGATGAAACCGCTTTCCATTTTCGCCAGCATCGAGCGCACACTCTGCTCTCGTTCGTTTAGGTTCAGAAATTCCCGCTCCACCGCCTCGCGCAGTTGGCGGAGGTCCGTTCCAGCTATGGCGTTACGTACGGAAACGAGTACCTCCAGCCCGGTCTTGATCAGCACCCCTTCATCCACGGCCACGTAAACTTCGCCCTCTGTTTCGTTTTCGTAGACCAGAATCCCGGGCGCGAGCGCCGCGATGCAATCCAGACGGCGCGGCAGGAATCCGAACGAGCCCTCACTCGTCTCCGCGACGATGCGCGACACGCCGGTTTCCTCGGCGAAGATTTGGAAGGGCAGGAGAATCTTAAGATTCATGAGTATCGGCGGCATGTTGGACCTTCGATTGAGGTTTCTTAGCGGGCTTCGTATGCGGTTCGGCCTTGGCGTTGGGCGTGGAATCGGCGACAGGCTTCGGGTCGGCCTTGGCTTCGTCAATTACCCCGATCATGTACAGCACACTCTCCGGCATATCTTTGAACTCGTCACGCAAAATGCGCTCACAGCCGTCCAGTGTATCCTTGAGGCTGACAAGCTTCCCTTTGATCCCAGTGAACTGCTCGGTCGTAAAAAATGGCTGAGTGAGAAAGCGCTCCAACCGACGGGCGCGGGCGACGACGTTGCGGTCCTCTGACGAAAGCTGCTCCAGACCAAGCATGGCAATGATGTCCTTGAGTTCCGCGTATTGCGCGAGCGTCCGCCGGATTTCCTGCGCCAAGGCGTAGTGCCGTTCGCCGACGACGCCCGGCGTGGCCATCTTGGAATTGGATTGTAGCGGGTCGATGGCCGGGTACAGTCCTTCGCTCGCCCGCTTCCGCGAGAGCACGATCGACGCGGAAAGATGCGAGAATGTATGCACCGCCGCCGGATCGGTGAAATCGTCTGCCGGCACATACACCGCCTGAATCGAGGTGATGGCCCCGGTGTCAGTGTTGGCGATGCGTTCCTCCAACCGCGACAACTCGGTGCCCATCGTGGGTTGATACCCCAGGCGGGATGGCATTTGGCCCATCAAGCCGGACACCTCCATCCCTGCCTGGATGAAGCGAAAAATGTTATCGATGAGCAGCAGCACATCGAGGTGCTCGTCGTCCCGGAAATATTCGCCCATCGTCAGCGCGGCGTGGCCCACGCGGAAACGGCTGCCGGGGAGCTCGTTCATCTGGCCGAACACCATCACCATGTTCGGCAGGACGCCGGCTTCCTTCATCTCGCGGTACAGTTCCTCGCCTTCGCGACAGCGTTCGCCGATGCCGCAAAACAGGCTCACGCCCTCGTGATGGCCGACCATGTTGTGAATCATTTCGGTGAGCAGGACGGTTTTGCCTACCCCGGCCCCGCCGAACAGGCCCGCCTTGCCGCCGCGCTCCAGCGGCATGAGCACATCGATCACCTTGATGCCCGTCTCGAAGACCTCAGACTTGGTGGAACGCCGTGCTAGCGGAGGCGGAGCGCGATGGACGGTGCGCCACTCCACGTCCGACACCTCCCCCTGGCCATCGATCGGCTTGCCAAACACGTCGAACATACGCGAGAGAATCCCTTTACCCACCGGCACCTTTAACGGCCCGCCTGTGTCCTCGACCGCCATGCCGCGCGCAAGACCCTGCGTGAGCGTCAACGCGATACCGCGCACGTGACGGGCATCGAGTTGAGCCAGTACTTCGATAGCGATGTGCCCGTCCTTCCCCGCGCGCAGCAACGAATAAATAGGCGGCAAATGCTCATCGAAGCGTATATCGACGACACTGCCGCGCACCGAGATCACGGTGCCGAGGTTCGAAGGGCTGGTCTTGCTGTTCATGTTTGCTCTCGCTGATCCACCCTTAGTGTAATTGCTAAACACGTCTTTTCACACCAGCGTTGTTCTTGTCCGCTTTCCGTCTCGACTCCACTTCCAGTTCCTGATTTCCGGCAGATCCTGGCAGTGTTTGGCGATGTATCGCTTATGTTCGATCAACTTGTCGGCGCGTGGGCCCAGGACCCGGCACGCGATCAATCACGTCGGCGACAAGCTGAAAGCGGTCCATGTCGTTCATCACCACCAAATGTCGAATGGGTTGAGGTCGTGCCTTCTTCCTTGAACCCGCGCACGTGCAGTACTTAGCGGCACGCCAATAGGCGTCGATCTTCCTCAGCAATTGCGGGTTGAAAGTCTTTGCTTTTGTTTTTAACTTCCGCATGTCTATCTCCTCATAACCACCCGTTCACAAATCCCGCCCGGCGCAACCCCGTGACGATATAGGGGCACCGCTTCGTCAATCGCCAGAGCAATTCTGACCGGAAGTTCTCGCACATCAACACGACCGGTCCCGCGTTGATCCCGTAGTGGTAGGGCGAATTCCAGCCGGGCTGGCCATGCGCCTTGGGCGGGAAGGTCAAATTAAAGCTGCACTTGAAACAATACCGGCCCATCACCTGTGGGTAGACCTTCTGAAAATTCAACACCGTCGGCAGCACGATCTCCGGCGCAAAGGGCAATGAGGCGACCACCGCCCACGGGGCAATGGTCCCGTCGTCCGGTCCGTACGGCACGCCCCGCGCTGCATAATCAAAAAATGGGCGCTCGACACCCTTGACCTTCCGCACCGTCCAACCGGGCCCATCGGTCGCCGTCAATCCCCAGAAGTATCCGCTATAGCCCACAAAATCCAGAGGGTTATGCACGGCGTACTGCTGCTGGACGTGGGTTGCCCGCCGGCTGTTCTCAAAATAGTCGATGCCCTTGCCGCGCATGAAAGCGTCCTGAATCCCGCGGAAGTCGATCCATATGTGCGAGTATTGATGGATGAAGAGTGAGCTGCCATAAAGGTACTCGTGCCCATAAATCTTCTTCCACTCGTAGCTTGAAATCCATGCCGAATAGCTTTCCTTCGGCAGCGGATACGTCGGTGATCCTAGACCCAGTGCGTACAGGAGCAGGGCTTCGTCGTAGCCTTCCCAGCGGTACTTCAAGAATCCACTTTCCGGCTTCCACCCGTGTGTGATCGTCGCTTTACCATGGCGCGCCCATTGCCAGTTGGTGCGGCGATAGTGCGCATCCGCCAGCGTGCGGATCTCCTGCTCGTCTGCACTCTCCTGATCATAATAGGTTGCGGCGGTAAGCATTCCTGCGAGCAGGAAACCGGTATCGACCGTAGAAAGCTCACACCTCCCGGCCCGCTGTCCGGTCTTCATATCGAGGAAGTGGTAGTAGAACCCTTTGTAGCCCGTGGCGCGTGCTGACGTATCTTGGGGGCTTTTCCAGAAAAACCGTAATGCCACCAGTGTTCGCTTCACGGCTTCGGCTCGCGTTATCCACCCGCGCTCGACACCGACCGGATAGGACGCCAGCGCAAACCCGACAGCGGCGATACTCGCGGGGGCGTCCGGTTTCGTCCTGTCGGCCACCAGACCGTTTTTCGGATTGGTCCGATGCAGGAAATATTCGAACGCGTGGTGCTGAAGCGCGTCCAGCATCTCTTCGCTGCCGACTGGAGAGTTCGGGTAGTTCGCCGTGTGTCTCGTCATGCCGTCTTTCCACAACATTAGTACGAACCCAATCCCCACCGGGGTGGGTTTTCACGCAAGTCATGACACGCAGCGTACGAGGCCAGACAGCAGAGATCAGATTCCGCAGACCATAGCTCAGCGTCCACTTGTAGGCCTTGTTGAAAGGATCCCCAGTGAGCGACCGCGCCTATTATTCCACCGGCACAGACTCATCGGTGAGCGTTGCTTCTTCGACCTTGAGCAAAATAGCTTCAACCAATCGCACATCTGCCGGGATCGTCGCCATCTCGATGCGCGGTTCTTCCACGGCGAAAGTATGACCGCACCAGATCGGAGGTGCCGAGGACCAGGGCCAGGAATGCCAGAATTAGACGCCTGCCGCGGAGGACCGTTGGATATTCCGGCTTCGCCGATCATTCGACACACACTCGCCGTCGTGACGCTCATGACGGCTCAGCAAGTCCCGGCCCCGGCGGAGGCGGGTCAGTCCTGCGTATCGCTTGATCGCGCAGCCGCCCCACCGTGCTCTCGATTAATCTGGTCAACTTATCTGCCGCGCCGTCGACGGCTTGTTCCACAGTTGCGGCCTGGTGCGTGCTTGCGGCGGGCTGGCGGCCCCCAAGGCGGGCTTCCATCATGCAACGGATGTCGTCATTACCACCCTTCTTGTTGCTGTTCTCATCGCTCAGGTGGACCTCCACTCGCGTGATGAAATCTTCATGCCGGCTCAGGGCGCTCTTCACGCCGCCACGGACCTGAGCGACCAGCGCCTCGTGCCCGTCAATGTTACGGTCGATATTTACTTGGATTTGCATGTGGCTCTCCTTCGTGAGTGTGGAGGCTTCAATGCCGGTAGGTGGCTGCCAGTCCCGTCTGCCCCGGCATCCGCTAGATCGGAACGACTAGGACCCGACCGCCCAGCTTTTCGACTAGTCCGCCACAGCCCCTCCCCAACTACCACGCGCATTGCCTTGGTGGACGATCTCATGGATTGTCTCCTTGAGACACACGCTTATTTGTGTCTCAAGCCTGGCTAACCTTATCCAACTGGACAATCTGGATCTGGTCAATTCTGCTCACATGGGAAGCTTTGCGCCTCGCTTCCATCACAATCGCTTCCTCGTCGAACTAGAGCATTTTTGGTTTATGTCTTTACATAGCCTGAAGACGCGAAGTAGCGCGT
>CAZJOQ010000129.1:0-10655 GCA_964547625.1 uncultured Nitrospira sp. | reverse complement strand
CGTTGCGCGCAGGGTGGGCGCGGACACTTCTCACGGAGGATCGCGCCAGATCTGATGAGGCAGCACGTCAGTTACCGCACCGTCCACCTCTATCCTCACCAGGTGGAGCACTCGGCATCCTCGGCATGCAGCACCCGACTCGCCTCAGTCGCGTAGAGATCGACGACCCACGCACCTCATATCCGACTCGAAGCTGGTCCTTCTGCCCTGTGACGAGTACGTGTCGTGGATTCGGTACGTCACAACAGGCCTCTTCGCCTCATCCTGTCTATCCCGTCTATCCCTCGTGCTGCACCCATGGATCTGCATGGGTCGTGCATGTGGCTCATAGGCGACCAGGTTCTGTTTTGCCGTCGTCTTGTCTACGCCGCTCGATGCGTGTTCGGTCCGGGTGCCATCGTGATGTCGAGATGGCCACCGCAGGCGTGGACGATCTTCTGAAGGGTCCGAAGCTCATAGCGATCGTATTCCGCGTTTTCGTAGCGGCTGATGGCGGAGGCGGTGCTTCCGATGCGTTTGGCCACCTGGGCTTGGGTCAATCCCGCTTCTTGCCGTAGCCGAGACAATTGCTCGCCGATGGCCAGCTTCTGAGCTTCATCTTCAAACCCCTGACGAAAGTGGGGATCGGCAAGCTTCTTGTCCACCCACCCCTTGCCTGTTCTCGCAGCCCTACGTTTCATGTTTCACTCTCCCTTCAAAGTCATGTTTATAGGATTCAGCGCGTTCAATTTCGCGTGTGGGTGTTTTGTCACCGCTCTTCCTAAACCCATGCGTCAAGATGAGTCGCCGACCGATGAAGAAGAAGCAGAGGATGCGGTCGGCGTCGACTTTGAACTCGAAGATCTGATCCGTTTCGGTTAAATGTTTGAACTTGCGTTCGTTCCAAATTTTCCCCGTATCCCCCATCCGCACAAAGAGCGCCGCAAACTTCTGCTGACTCCCTCGGGAGAGCTGTTCAAGCCACGCTTCC
This sequence comes from uncultured Nitrospira sp., assembly GCA_964547625.1. Lineage (GTDB taxonomy): Bacteria > Nitrospirota > Nitrospiria > Nitrospirales > Nitrospiraceae > Nitrospira_D. The sequence goes on along the minus strand of CAZJOQ010000129.1, from coordinate 9,685 downwards.
GCAGGCGCGACTCCATTCGGAGCCACGTAGAACTCGATGCGCAGGACCGCACCGTCGTAAACCAACCTGCTGGATGAATTCGCCATAGACCCCTACGATGCAGGATAGCATATATGCTACTATTCGGACAAGCGGGCCCTGTGAGGGGGGATGAAGCGGGGCGCCTCAAGAAACGGACATCTCCCGACGTGACGGGCTGAGTCGGTGTGAACTACTACTGGAGTACGAAAACAGTGTCCTGATCATCCTCGTTTTTGCGACAGTCCTCCACCAGGCCTCGTCACGAGCTCATCATCCGTCGCCTGTCTCTCCTTGGAGTCGTATCCTGCAAGGAATCCACTCATCGCTGGCAGTCACTGTTTCCTGCCAATGGTACAGCCCCCGACCGAGGGCCGTTCAGCCATTGAAGACGGTCAGCGTCCGACTCGTTTCTGTGTTCCCTCAATCATCCGAGGACGACCGTGACCGCTCACGGCGAAGCTGAACGGATTGACTGCATGCGCCATCCTGGACAAGCGAGTGACAAGGAGGATCCCCTTTCTCTCCCTCGTGTCCTCGATCCGTTCATGCTGCTGATACACGGAGTCCGGCATTGGTCGTGACGTGTGGTGCCTGTGCGTGTCCGTCCTCGGCCCTGGCTTTTCCCCGTCAGGCTGCGTCGATCACGCCAGTCTTGCTGTCATTCCTCCGCTGGGCGCCCGCCGGTCCGCCAGGTGCCTCGTTCTCTCTGTCTCCTTTGTCGTCGCTGTGTGACCTCCACGCCTGGCGAGAGGTCAGCACATCAACTCACACCAAAGGAGACAGTCAATGGCACCTCACGATCATCATCTCAAACCTCAGCCGGTCGAGAAATTCACATGCAGCAGCATTACCGCGAGCATTTGGAAGAACGATGGGGAGAAGGGCGCGTTCTACACCGTGACCATCACCCGCGCCTACAAGACGGCGGATGGTTGGAAGCGCTCCGACTCGTTCAGCCTGAACGATCTGGAAGCGGTCACGGTCGTCCTTGCCCACGCGAAAGTGTGGATCACGGAGCGGGCCGGGAAGTAACCGGTCCTCGGACGCCTTCGGCCCTCGCGCCGGGGGCGTCCCTTCGCCAGATGAAAGGAGATCCACGATGAACATGTATCGAGATTTCGCAGCAGACGTGAATCAGCTGCTTGGCGGTCACATCGCGGTCCGCATCACCGTGGACTCCTACCTCGTGAAATGTGATCGACTATTCGGATATCTCGGCATGACCCCGGAGAGAGAAACTGGCAGAGGCGTATCGCCGCGCGCCCGACCATGACCGACGGCATGGTCATGACGATCGGTAGCGGTTGTCCTTATGGTCTCAAGTCAGTCAATCATAATTTACCAGAACAATTAAATATTAGTAACGGTAAACTATGATTTTCCCTATTAAAGCTATGGCACGTATGGTAAGTTATAATTTACCATGGCTCACTTACTGTGGGGACATATCTATTATAAGGACCACTTCGCCGGCACCCTGCGCCAGGAACCGGGGGACCGAACGTCCTTTACCTACCATGACAGCTACCTGTCATCAGGTCAGCCGTCCATAGCCCACACCCTTCCTCTTCAGGCAGCGCCATTCCTCTCGGAGTCCGGCCTGCCGCCATTCTTTGACAATCTGGTCGCCGAAGGCTGGCTGGAAGAAGCACAGACGCGCCTGTTGGCCAAGCGCCGGGCCTCGCGCTTCGAACTGCTGCTGGCCTTCGGTCAGGACTGCGCGGGCGCCGTCTCCGTGATCGATCCGGAACCGCAGGAGCGCGGCATCATCAAACCCGACAATCCTATGGACATGGCGGTCATGGCCGGGCGGGCCTCGCTCTCGGGTATCCAGCCCAAGCTGGCCCTGATCGAGCAGGAGAGAACATTCCGTCCGGCGCGCGCGCGCGAATTGAGCACGCATATCGGAAAGTTTTCATCGCCGCGTCATGAGGATCTGACCGCCAATGAATGCCTGACGACCATGGCGCTCAAGGCGTTGCTACCCGACGATAAGATTGTTGATCTGCACATGGGAACCATAGAGGGCTTGACCGAGCAGGCGCTCATCATCAAGCGTTTTGACCGGACTGCGGACGGGCAACGGATCCATTTCGAGGAGTTTAACCAGCTGCTGGGTTACCCTTCCGACGCCAAATATGGCGGAAGCCACAAAAGCATGGCGGATTTTATCCGCGAGACACCAGGTTGCCTGCCCGCTGAAATCTATAGGCTCTACCTGCGGATTCTGGCCGGACTCCTGCTCGGCAATACCGACATGCATCTGAAGAACTTTGCCATGTTCCATACGGATGCCGGCTTGCGGTTATCACCCGCTTACGACGCCGTATCCGCGGCTTTATACGGGTACAAGACCATAGCCCTCTCGATCGGCGGAGCCGACAACATTCCATTGGGGAACCTGAAGCCGCAGACACTGATCAAGCTGGGGCAGGAATTCGGATTGTCGGCGGCGGCCATCGCGATGGCCGCAGACCAGCTCGAGAAGCGTCGGCAAGCCGCCCGCGACGCCTTGATGAAAGGCAGGATCGGGAGCACGTCATTAAAGGATGACATTCTCACCCACATGGACACACGATGGAACGGAACCTTCGCCTTGATTGGCAAGACCTTGTCGAAGAAGCGGTAAAGCGTCGCAAGGAACAGAACCTCAGCCAGAAGAAGCTGGCCGTGCTTGCCGGCGTCAGCGGGCCCACAGTCAACGACTTCGAGCAGCAACGGACGACCATCACGTTGGAATCCGCCCTGAAAATCCTCCGATGCCTGGGGATGGCATAAAGGAAGCCGTTCCGGGTTGTGCCGGAGCCGCTTCATCGGTGGTCAATGAGCACGTCGGACGCCGCGTCCCCTGCTTCGTCCGGATAAGAGTCTGCGACACGGTTTGAAACAGGACGCAAAGTTCTCTCCCGCTGCGACGCTCCAGTTCATACGCTGACATCCGTTTCGTGTCATCCTCCACTGTTTCAGGCTGCAACTGCCGTGGCCTTTCAGGCCGCCCGTCCACGCAGCATTGTCTCGAAGCCGTCTCTGCCTTCTGGTCCCGTGACGCCCCACCGCCGCTCGGCTGCCGATTCAGTCACACCCGCAAGGAGGAGTGTCGCGAATGGGCGGTATTCGCAGCGAAGCACCGCGCCGAGGACGAACGCTTCATGACGTTCACGCGCGCAGACCCCGAGGCCGGATGACGTTCTGCCCCGTCCGGCAATCGATCATGTTTCCGGTGTTGCACCGACGGACGTAACCCGCCCCGGCGTGACCGCACTGGTCATGCCTTCTGGTGAAACGCTCAGTCACGCCCACCGCGTCGTGTCCCGCCGGCAACGCCCGCCTTCTCCTCTCCTTTTTCCTTCGGGGTGGTTGTGCTCTTGAACTCTCCGCGACGGAGCACAACCACCTTCAAAAAGGAGAGAAAGATGCAACACCGGAACACATACATTCCCCGCTTCAGGATCTCGCTCGTCCGCGAAACCCGCGGATCCTACACGGAGCAAAAGCTCTCCTCGTCGGCGGACGCCGACCGGCTCCTCCGGCCCCTGCTTCAGGATCTCGACCGGGAACATTTCATCGTCATCGGGCTGGATGCGAAGAACGCCGTCATCGGCATGAATACCGTCTCGATCGGCTCCCTCAATATGGCGATCGTCCACCCGCGGGAGGTGTGCAAGCCCCTCATCCTCATGAATGCCGCCGGTTTCATCTGCGCCCATAACTTATGTGTCGCACCACATAACACAACCACCCCTCAGGGGATCATACACCCAGCAGCGAAGACCGGCAGCTCACGACCCGCCTGAAGCAGGCCGCCGACATCCTCGGCATCAGGATGCTGGACCACGTCATCATCGGCGAATCCGGCCTTTACAGCTTCGCCGACAACGGGTGCCTGCATGATCGATGAGAGACATTCATCGAACAGATGAATTGAGCCATCGCGTTGCCTCTCCACGAGGAATGAGTTTGTCCGGGGGTCAGGCGACTCGCACTATCCTGCCGCCGTGATCATTCATAAGGCATGATCGTGGATCATGGGGATCAATGGAACGGAAAACCGGGTTACCGTCACACAGGGTATGGCCCCTGTTTCCGCCGAAACGCTTAGGCCACATCGTCCAAGGCGTCGGCGGGATTCCGCAGTGGTCGAAGATGGCCCTGTGCCACCGCATCAGGCACCGAGAACGCATACCGTCCCAGCAAATTAATGTGCTCAAACACGAGCGGTGAAAGCCGCGCGACATCCTCTGGCTGAACGGGATGGCCTTCGTTCGCGAGCTGCTCTAACGCCGCATTGAGGTAGAGCGTGTTCCAGAGAATGATGATATTCACGACGAGGCCCAACGCCCCTAACTGATCCTCCTGGCCTTCGCGGTACCGCTGGCGGAGTTCGCCTCGCTTGCCGTGGAAGACAGCTCGGGCCAGCTTGTGCCGATCTTCGCCCCGATTGAGTTGCGTCAAGACGCGGCGGCGTTTGTGTTCATCGGCCATAAAGGTCAGCGCGTGGATCGTTTTATCGATGCGGCCCAGTTCCGCGACCGCTTGGGCCAGTTTGGTGGGGCGATCGTCGATTCGGAGGGTGCGCATGATGGAGACCGCCTGGACCGTACCGAGTTTGAGCGACCCCGCGAGCCGCAACATATCTTCCCACTGCTGCTCAATCAGCTTGGTGTGAATACGATGGCGGGCCACGCCATTAAGCACCCCGTAGTCAGCCAAGGGATCCACCCGCCAATAGCGGGCCCCTCCCATATCCGCGATCCGTGGACAGAAGCGGTAGCCCAGCAACCAAAATAGTCCGAACACCACGTCGGTATAGGCGCCGGTGTCCGTCATGATCTCGGTGGGTTGGAGTTCGGTCTGCTGTTCCAGCACCACCGCGAGCAGGTACAAGCTGTCTCGCAGTGTGCCAGGAATCACGATGGCATTTAGCCCGGTGAATTGATCGGAGATGAGATTGTAGTAGGTGACGCCGCGCTCAAAGCCGAAGTATTTGGGGTTGGGGCCGGCGTGCAGCGTCCGAACCGGAACCACGAACCGAAGCCCGTCCGCAGAGGCCACCTCGCCACCGCCCCATTGCTGCACGAGAGGAATCTTGTTCTGCTCGGCCACCAAGCAGGCATTGGCGTCGACCAGCGTCTCATTGCGAATGAAGTTCTGGCTGACCCAGGAGAGCCGGGCTCGTCGCAAGGCCGGCGCATCATTCCGCGTTAACGGCTCCAGTCCGATATTACACGCCTCCGCGAGGAGGACGGCACAGAGGCTGGTGGGCAGGTCTAGCATGCGCGAGTCTCGTTCGCTGACATGCGTGAATGTGGCCGTGAACTCAGTCCGCGCCGCAATTTCCAGCAAGACTTCTGGCAGATCCACGCGTGGCAATCTCGCGTGGACCGCCTCACGGAGCCTCACCAGGCTGTCCGGTTCCGGGAGTTTGTCGAGCGGCGTGATGATGAGTTCGTCCTTCCCGTCCACCTGGGTCACGCGCACATCAGGATTGCCCCCCATGTTCGCCGCGACCGTCTTGTACGTCTGGTCAAGCTCCTGGCTGAGCGCGCGGATCGTCTCCGGTGCTGATCCGGAGAATCCCAAGGAACGACACACGGCCGGACGCGCCGCCGCCCACGCTGAGCCGCTGAGGAGCCCGAGGCGCACATCCGAGTGACGCACACTGGGCGCGATGAACAGATCACGGCGCCGGAGCGCCGCACGGACCTGCTCCAAGCAGCAGAACACGTAGGCTTTGCGGTCGACGTGTTGACCCGTTCCCACGTACCGGTGCCATCCGCGATTCACCATGGTCGTTGGCGGATTGAAAGGATTCGCTGATCCCTGTTCGACCTGCTGCAAATAGTGCAGGGCCTCAAGGACGGGCTGCCCGGCCGGGGTGGCATCAAACGGAACGACCCGGAGCAGATGCGGCAAGAATTTCCGAACCCTCGCGTAACTCCCGGCCAGTTCCTGATAGTAGACGTCATCTGGAGGCCGAACGAGCGCGCCCACCTGGTTGATGGCCGCTTCCAAGTCCTCTCGGGCCAGTGTCTGGAAGATCGCCGATCGCAAGGCGGCATCCTGGAGGTTGGGATCGAGAACCAACCGACCGACCTGCATCAGCTGGATGGCCGCCGCATCCAGATCCTTCATCGTTCTCAGCCGGGCCCGGTCACGCGCGTGGGCGGCCTCGCTGAAGATCTCCGTAATCAGAATATCGAGGAGATCCAGGGCGTCATCCAGTGCGGCGGCTTCCAGTGTGCTGGCAAATGCCACGAGCGTCGCCAGCCGACGCGCCTCCGGAAGTCTTCGCATGACGCTGACCTTAGCGGTGTTCGCAAATCGTGCGAGGGCGTGGAGGCGGTTGGGGGGAATGCGGTGAGCGAGGGAACAGGTGATGCCAAGGCAGCGGATGTCCGTGACGCGATCCAACGCGCGGACAAGCTCGGGGACACTCCTCCGATAGGGGCCTTTGCGTAAGCGGTCGAAGAGCGAGTGGTGCCCCCCGTCTGCGGCCGAGAGTAGGGCCTCGAGTCTGGACCGTGTGTCCGCCGAGGCCGCTAGAGTCAGCATCGCCCACACGCGCTCCTGGACACGACTGCGCAGTCGCGCCACATGGCGCTCCAGCGTGGTCACGGCGGGCAGCAACACCTTCTGAGCCATGAGCCACGTGGTGGCACGATCAAAGAGTACACCCGGCCGGTCCGTGCCCGTCCAGCACAGCGCGTATAACCAGCGGTTGAGGCGAAACTGGACGGCCGGATCGCTGAAATCCTGTAGCCCGCAATGGCGACGGATCTCGGCCGCGTGGTCCCAACGCGTCTCGCTTTCGCGGTACTGGAACAAACAACTGAGCTGTGCAATCTGGAGCTGTCGGGCCAGGCACTGGATGATCCCGTCCGGCACGCTTGAGAGATCATCGAGGAAGGTGCCGAGAAACCGGGCCGTACAGAGTTGGATGGCGAACCCCAGCCGGTTGTGCTCACCGCGATGGGAATTGATAAGCCGCCGGTCACGATCATCCAGATGGAAGTAGCGCGTCAACTGCTCGGGACTCAGTTCTCCGGTGAAGCGGCCGTAGCGGTTCCGTTGTTGGTCATTGAGAAAACTGACGGGCATAGCGTTCCTCCGTTTGGGAGCAGGCGTGTGCCACACGGCCACGGGCTGCGAGGGACCATGAAAATGTGCGGTGTGTTCGCTCAGATGGGCGCGGGCGAAAGTGTGTGGCAAACGAGAGGCGTCATGCAAGGAGTGTGATGAAGAGCACTCGAGGGAGCATGCGTCTATGACAACTCGGCGGGACTTCTGACGTGCGCTTCGCTTATGATGCGGCGTGGAGCATCACCGTAACCCGGTTTTCCGTTCCATTGATCCCCAATACCCAAATTGGGCGCGAAGCCGAAACTATCGGCGTCGCAGATTGAACATGCCTGCCACCTGATAGAGCAAGTCCATAAATCACCCGGCGAAATTGTTTTCCGCTGGAGCGGAACATTTACAGCGAGGATGGGCGCATTTCTTCTCAGTCATGATTGCCTCCGAGGTGGCGTTACTTTCGCGTGGGGCGATTGAGAAGTCAGAGACGATCTCAGTAGACACATTTCTTACGCCGTCGCGGTATACTCTTGAAAATAGCTTTTTCACGAGGAAACCCAGAAGCGGCATAGCGGACAATATTATTCTTGATAATATCTTTCAGTATGATAACATGGTCATATTAAGGAGTATGATATGACACACCGCGCTACCTTTACCTTAGAACCTGATGCATTCGCCTTTTTACAACAGATGGGCGCCGAGAATCGCAGCGGGTATATCAACGAGCTGCTGAAACGGGAAAAACGGCGGACGCTGGAACACGCGATCCTGCTCGCCAACCGTGAGGAAGCGGGCGACAAAGAGTATCAGGAAGAACTGACAGCATGGGACGCCAGTCTGGACGATGGGCTTGAGGGATGAAGGAGGATTCGTACCGCCAGCTGGAAATCCGCTGGGTTGACCTCAATCCGACCCGTGGCGCGGAGACGCGGAAGAAACGCCCGTGCGTCATCATCCAGTGCGATATGGTCAACCGCCAGTCCCAAACGGTAATTGTCGCACCGCTTCTGCCCGGTCATAAGACGTGGCCGTTTGCCGTGAACATTCAGCCGAGCACCGGCAATGGGCTGGACAAGGAGCGGCATGTGAATGTGAAGCAGTTGCGGGCGGTGGACATCTCGCGCATTAACAAACGACAAGGCATGTTGGAGAAGCGGTACCTCGATCCGCTGAAAGATGCCTTGCGGCTCGTGTTTGATCTCGAACGATGACCATCGATACATCTCTTGTTCCCGAGAACATCACAAAGTCGTGGGTGCAAAGAAGCCCGCCCATCCGGGAGGAACATTCACAGGAGCCACGGCCGTCTCCGTCATCCCGATAGCGTACACCCGAAGGCCATCGCATGCCTGCACACCCCCACCTTTGTGATGTTCTCCATGCCTGACCAGTGCAAGTCCTATCTTGGGGACACCTCAAGAAACGGAACTTTACGTACGCCAGGAGATGATAACGCGTTGTTTTGACCCACCCCGCCAATGACATCACGTTGCCCTTCGCAATCGCTCGCTGCGCTCACTGTAAGCGATTGAAATGACGTGCAAGTCGTATCGTTACCGTACGTGGTACTCCGAATCTTGAAGTGACCCCGGAATAGCGAGCAAGGCTAGGCGCTCTGCGGCGGTCAGGATCTCTCGACGAGGCATGGTGAGGGAGTGTATCGAAAACGAGGAGGGTCAGGACACTGTTTCAGTGCTCACTGGGCAGGATTCTACTCCGGCTGAGCCCTTAGCGTACGTAAAGTTCCGTTTCTTGAGGTGTCCCCTATAAGAGATCGCGAAACTGCTCGACGGTCAGACCGGCATCACGCACGATCCCGCCAAGGGTAAAGGCGTTGACAGGGTTCTGGCGTGGGATCGTCAGAATGCGCGTGCCATTTGACAAGACGATATGCTTTCCCTGACGAGCAATGGCAAATCCTGCCTTTTGCAGAGCGCGCACCGCATCGAGGTGGTTGACGCCAGGAATCTTCGACACGATCAGACGGCCACGTCTATCTCGCGAATCTCTTCGCCGCGAAGCTGCTCTTCGACGACGGCCAGATAGTCACGAATCGCATCCTTAATGTTCTCAACCGCCTCGACGTCGGTCGCGCCCTGCGACCAGCACCCTGGCAGGCCGGGAACTGAAACGGAACAGCCTTCTTCCGACTGGTGAACGGCAATGCGATAGCGCATCGTGACTCCTTAACAAGAACCTGGACATGGCTTCCCGCCGCACCCTGCTCCGCCGAAGTCGCCACCTCATCTGCGAAGGCCAGAAGCTACGACGGGTGTCCAGCGAAGGAGACTCAGAACGAACTCTCAGCCCCATCGTAAAGGATAGGAGAAAAGAATGGAAGAGATGGGGCGATTCGGTTGGCGTCTGCTGGACACACCTTAGATCTGCGTAATCTTTCCCTCCGCGCCCTCCAGCATCTGCTGGGCTTCCCGCACATAGTGCTCCGTCGTGCCATAATGTTTGTGCCGCATCATCCGTTGCACCTGAGAGGGCGGTGCGCCATTCAAGGTCGCATACGTCGCCGCCGAATGCGGGGTAACGGGAGGGAAGTCGCGATGGCGCGCAATAGACCTCAGCGTCAGCGAGC
>CAZJOQ010000128.1:0-10665 GCA_964547625.1 uncultured Nitrospira sp. | reverse complement strand
AGAGCATCCTGGATCCGTTCCCCAGCCAGGTGGGCCCAGGCGCGAAGTCCGGCTATTGATCGCGTAGAGAACGGTTTAGTTGGTGTGAATACGGCCCGGGGCTCCAGTGGTGGAGTTCCGGGCCGTGTCGTTTTCTTGAAGAAATGTAGTTAACTAAGTATAGGTTGAGTGAGAGGATTCTCCTCAGTGGATACTGTGTGAAAGCCATTTTGAGAAGGAAGGAGGATGTAGATGTCTTCTCAGCGGAAATGCCCCAGTTGTAGTGCGGAGAAGGCGCAAAGGATTAGTGAGATATTCCGTCAATCGGAGGCTATGAAAAACAAAGAGGTAGAGGGTGTCCCTGCATCCTATCATCCTCCGAAGGCTCCGTGGGCATATGTACAAGGATTCGTGCTCGGGATCCCCGTTAATGCTGTGGTCATGTTGAGCATGACATCTCCGCAGGGATCGGAGTCGGAGGTAGCCATGGCGGACTTAGCGTCGTCTGTTGCTTTCCTTGGTGTGTGGGTCGGGTATGGTGCACTCAAAACGAGGAATTATACCCAGAAGTTGAACGATTGGAAGGATACAATGGCAAAAAAATTCCTCTGCCGGAAATGCAGTCATGCCTTTGAGGGGTAGCTGCTATTGGGGTTACTTTTGCTGAAGGAAGATTCTCAGCGGTGGAACTGCAGTGGGAGGTTGATTGCGAATGACTCTCAAGCGCCTGCCTTCGTGCCGTGTGCTTCGATCCTGAGTTCATGGCGGAAGGGACCATCATAGTTGCACAGTTTGTTCAAGGAACGATTGAAGGGTGGTTTGAACCAGATGTGGTCACCCTACGACATCCAGTTTGATCCCTAACAGCGATGGCCAAGAACGGTATCGACTTACAGTAGGAATGTGGTGTTCCCAAGTGGAATGTGGGCCACTCAATGTCCCATCTGGCGCACTTCATCATCCAGTTTTCTGGAGGAATTCCGGCCCGCGCCGTCTACTGCCATCGAGGAGCCGACTCGGAAGGCCTGGGCCGGAGAGCCCCTTTAGCGTTTCGATCAGCAGTAGCCGCTTACCAACGATCGCGCGTTCCACCTGGACGGCCCCCGCCGCCACCGAAGCCACCACCGCCACCGGAACGCTGCTCCATCGGTTTCGCTTCATTGACCGTTAACGTGCGGCCACCCATGTCCGTGCCATTGAGCGCCGTGATCGCGGCTTTCGCCTCAGAATCCGAGGACATCTCCACGAAACCAAATCCACGCGACTGTCCCGTGAACTTGTCTGCGATGATTTTCACAGAGGCCACTGAGCCATGCGCTCCAAACAAGTCGTTCAACTGCTGCTCAGTCGCCGAATAAGGCAACCCACCGACGTAAAGCTTCGAACCCATGTTGGGGTACTCCTTTAATGATGACATTGTCTTGAACTCGAGGAACGGGGGGAAGGAGCGGGCCGAAGACGCGGGTAATGCAGCGACTTAGGTCTGACTTCCGACAGGATTCTCGGACAAGGCAATATCGATTTTTCGAGCCTACCTCAAAACCAGCTTCGTCGCGAGGCCCGTACGACGATCGCGCAACCGTAACACAGGCGTCGATGCTTTACAATGTGTACGCGTGGCGATGATGAAAATATTTATACGTGGTGTCCCCAACGGGATTTGAACCCGTGTTACTGCCTTGAAAGGGCAATGTCCTAGGCCAGGCTAGACGATGGGGACGATCCAATATGGCAAGAAAACCATCGCACTCATACCACACTTGTCGTCGTGCTGTCACTAGGTAGAATGGTGATCCGACGATCTCATTGTGTGAGCCATACAACGAGGCCAGATGATGCGTGTATGGGTGGATAGAGATGTGTTAGTCCGGCGATTTATAGACCGGCAGCGCCGTGTCCATCGCAACGAGGGTTCGGAGATTTTGGTCTTTTGAGGAGAGGATAGGCTCGGTAATCGGCCAATGAATCCCCAGGGTTGGATCGTTCCAGAGAATTCCTTGATCATAGTTTGGTGAATAATGGGCAGTGCACTTGTACAGGAACAACGCGGTGGCACTCGTCACGCAAAAGCCATGAGCACAGCCTGGAGGAATGTACATCTGTTGAAGGGTGTCTCCCGATAACTCGACTCCATACCACCTGCCGAACGATGGGGAGCCCTTGCGGATATCGACAACCACATCGTACACGGTTCCTTCAAGTGCCATGACGAGTTTTCCTTGGGCCTGCGGTTCCTGAAAATGGAGTCCCCGAAGTGTATTCCCGATGGATCGTGAAAAGTTATCTTGGACAAACCGTTCGGAGATACCAGCTTTCCGGTAACGGTCTTCATGATATGTCTCCATGAACGACCCTCGGTGATCGGAAAGAAGAGTCGGTTCGAGCAAGAGCACACCTGGAATATCAATTCGTGTCACACGCATGGCATCCTCTACTTAGGAAGTCGGATTCGATCCGCTCGATGGCCGATTGGATGGATCGACGATGTCCGGTCTCTCAGGGTACAATTTCCCCAAACGATCGACGAGAGGAAGGGCCTCAGGCGAGCTGTTCATGCTCGGCTCACTAACCGGGTGGTCCCACACGAGGCTTGTAATGTTAGCCTCCTGCAGGAGTGATCGGATTGCAGCGGCGCAGGCATCAAGGGTAAGTTCTGTCCCGCCTCGGAGGTCAAGAACTCTCTCCTTTGGATTGGTCGGTGGTGCGTCGGTGCGTATCAGCGACCAACACCGGTCAAAAATGGTGTTGCGAAGGTCCGGTGGAAGATTGATCGTCGTGAGGTCAGAGGTACACAGAGCCGATACGAAGAGGACAAACTGAAGATCGGGCATTCCTGGATTTTGAACATTGAGAGACGGCATATGCGTTCATTATCCGCAGTGATGCATGGTGAGTCAACTAAAGGCTGCCAATGAGTGACTGCCGTCGGACGCACAAGGAGCTAGGGTATGGTGACCATCGTTCTCACCGGACAGTTGCAGACTATTGACGGGGAGCGTGATCTGGCATGTGAGATAGACACATCTATGTCTATTCGGCAACTCATTCAGCGGCAGGGCATTCAACTTCGTCATATCCTGCAGCTGCTTCGAGAAAAGAAGGTCTTGGTGACAATCAATAAGAAGATCGCCAGCGATGATTCGATGGTCCACGATGGGGACACAATTCGTTTAATCGGGCACGATGGAATGGGAGGCAGTGGCCTTGGCCCCTCTCACTCGTAATTGAGGTCCAGGAACAGCGCGGGGCCGAGAACCTATGTAGGTCTCGACCCCGCGGTGTCTCAAAAGCTGTGGCGAGCTGCCCGCCGTGAGTAAGGTGCTCTCCTTGATGGCACTGGGATGCGAATCGGAATTATTTTTTCCCGAGGATCGCGTCCTTAGCAGCTTTGGCCACGCGGAATTTGACAACGCGTTTGGCTGGAATCTTGATCTCTGCACCGGTCTGAGGATTTCGCCCGATACGCGCCTTCCGGTTGGCGAGCTTGAGTTTACCGATGCCAGGCACGGTAAACACATTTTTTGCCTCTCGGTACGCGAGGGCGGCAAAATCATCAAGGATCTGTACAGCACCTTTCTTCGTAATGCCGGCTTTCCCGGCGAGATAGTCTGCAATCTGCGACTTCGTCATTGATTTTGCCATTCGTGAACCTCCTTGCGGGTAAGGGATGAAAGACGCCTAGTATTTTGCCTGATGCAACAACGTCCGTGCTGGCATTGGGTATCCTTAATGCGGACTCGTGCTCACAAGGTCAAAGCCCGCGAGAGTGTAGCCAAGAGTCTCAAGCGTGTCAACGAGAAAAACTGCACCTGGCGTGGGGAAAATGCGTCCAGTGGCCTCTTGCGGATTAATTAAATGGAGGGGTACAGTAGAGCCGGATGGTCCTCCTGTGAGTCAGACGAGGCGAAGAGTCTGGAGTGCGCACTGTGGGTAAAGACCTACCGATTTTATCCGTACGTACCCCTCAGGCCAGTGCTGAGGGATCAGAAAGCTTTATTTATGCGCGAGTGTTTTGTCAAAAGGAAAACTCTCCTCCTCTGAAGCTGCTGGTGGAATTCCTTCAGTCTCGTGGGCAAAGTCCGATCGTTCCCCCCAATCTTGATGAATCGGTTCTCCAGGAATGGGCATGGGTTCAAATTGCCTTGGGATACCATCGTGACCGCAAACCCATTCAACTGTTTTGTATACGTGATCGCGGCAGCTATCTTGATGTGTACGATCAGGAAAAGAAGCAATTCATCGAAATGCTGTCCGCTCATGCAGGCATGGAGGCACAACTCGCGCTCGAATACGTGACACGGTGTCGTTTTATCCTGACAACGCGTATGGCTGAGAATGATGTGACCGACGACGGCTACGATTTTAATGGGTGGATTCTCGAGTTTTATCAAGAGCAATGCGACGGGATTGTCCAGATCGACAATCAAGGCTTCTACTCCCCCAAAGGCGAACTCATCGTGGATCTCTCGATCGCGAGCGAAACCTGACGTGTCAGAGACGTCCCTCTTGCAGCCAACACCGCTGTTTGAAAAAACTGCTCGCTGGTTTGAACGTGCCAAGGGCTCGCTCCTCGACATTCTTCCCTGTTGCCAAGGCTGCTCCCACTGCTGTGTCGGTCTTTTTTCTGTGACTCTCCTTGATAGACAGGAGATCCAGCGCGGACTTCAGCTGCTTCCCATGGAACACCGGAAAAAGGTGGAGGCCAAAGCCAAGGAGCAGGTTACTCAACTACGCGTTGCCGCACCGCGTCTGTGTACGAATCAATTCGTTGATCGGTGGCCGGACGAGGAGATGGACACACTCGTCGAACGATTCGATGCGCTGTCATGTCCAGCTCTGGAAAGCGACGGACGCTGCGGTGTGTATGAATATCGCCCGCTGGTTTGTCGCTCTATGGGACTTCCGATGGACAGTGATGGTGTTGTGTCAGGCGCTTGTATTATTCAGACGTCCGTCCCTCTCATTCGGCTATCCCACGCCCTTCGCGAGGAAGAAAACCTTCTCGCGGGGAAAGAAGCGGAGGAACTGGCCGCCGTTTGTCACCAGAATGGAGGGCTGGGCGGAGAAGTGTTGTTGCCGTATGCGTTCTTGCCTGATTAAGAGGAATGGTGGGAATCGCGACGGGCACGATCTAGACAGTATCTTTCACGCTATGCTAAGGTGACTTTCCTTAGTTGAGGGAGCGCCTGTAGCTCAGCTGGATAGAGCATCAGCCTCCGGAGCTGAGGGCCACAGGTTCAAATCCTGTCAGGCGCACCATACCGCTTCTTGTAGATGGCATCGACAATTCAATACCCGGTGGGGCCGTTAGCTCAGTTGGTAGAGCAGCTGACTCTTAATCAGCGGGCCGTAGGTTCGACCCCTACACGGCCCACCAAACCTTTCAATACCTTATAGTCCTAGTGCAGTCAGAGACCCGACCGACTGGACTAATTTTGTACCCTGTATCGCCATCCGATCCAAGCTTTTCACACCCTCTCGAAGACTTCCCGGGTAGTGATGTGCGCAGCGCTGTGTCATGGCTGGCGATTTGTGCCCCAGCAGCCGTTGGGCCTCGGAAATGTCCACGCCACTGCACGTCCTTCCGTTCGGTAATTGTTGGGGACGCAATCTGCATGTTGCGTTTAAGATCTCTCTCCTTGCTGACGGTCGAGAGGGCCTTGACCTCTCCTGCCCGATGTTTCAAATGCAAATGGTTAGGACGCGCCTTATCTGCCCGGGTTTCCACTAGCACCGGTCAGGTCCCCCCTCGGTATAGTCTGAGAGATTCTGCGCAAGGATACCCCTCGTGGGTAGGTGTGACATGCGAAGGCAAATAGGCGTAGAAGAGGGAGCTGCAGAAGGGGTAGACGTTGGCGTAGACTAACTGCACCGAGTATCTTGCTCAAGGTTCCAAATCCGGCTAACCGTGAGGACGGGTACGGAAGTATGAACCTACTTACCTTTCGTTTCCGCCAGTCTCAGGCTGTGGACTTTTACTGGAGCCTCGAGTTAGCCAAGCGGGGAATTCTACGCGAATTCAAGGTCCATCCCAACATCGTTATTTACGAATCAGCGTTCGACCTTCTGAACCCCATTCAAGTCGCACACGCCTTGTCCCTGGCCAAGGCCTTGGTGCTTGATAAGCGAGCCGAGGTCTTTTCGGGAAACACATCGTTGATCATGGTTGATGTCCGTGATGTGTTGCAATGCTATCAGCACTCGATGCAGGTCGACGACCATCATGCTCATTGTTGGTTCAAGATCCGGCTCACCTTTGACCTGACCGTGACACGATTCGAGGTGGAGCCCGACGAGTCGGCGAAGTCGTTCGTGTTCCCGTGTCGGCGTGCGGCTTCTCACGCGTACGGAATTCACTACGACCACCCGGGGACGGTTTACGACCAACTGGACTCAGCCTTGTGGCGTGCCGGCACACGTTGGTGTCCGCGGCTTACGGATCTCACAGAAATAAAGCTCATTAATGTGGAGTCGAAAATTAAAAGATGACAGCGAGCCGTAGGTTCGCCCCCTGCACGGCCCACCAAACCACGCTCGCTCGTACCGTGCGCTATTCTTCCATTGATGCGCACGGATAAACCCCTCCAGTAGGCTTTCCCTTCTCTTAACTGCGCTTGCTCGTACCGCTCATTATTGTTGTTTCGCGATTGCGATAGGCGGATAAATTCTTCCCGTAGTCTATTCTAAGATGATTTGCCTGTGGGCGGTGCTGCCAGTTTGGCAGGCGATGCAATCGGCATCTTCCGTGGCTGGAGTGTCATACGGATGCCACCTTTGGGCCGCAATGTCACCATGAGGTGGGGTTCTACGCTGTCTTGCGCCAGTTGGAGGTCGTACTGACGACCGATCAGGGCCAGCAGGAGCGGCCCTTCAATGGAAGCAAAATGGAGCCCCACGCAGGTGCGCGGTCCCGCGCCGAACGGCATGTAGGCATAGCGGGAAGTTGGCTTCTCGCCATCCAACCAGCGCTCCGGACGAAATTGTTCGGGGTTCGACCAAAAGTCTGGATGTCTATGCAGATTGTATGTGCCGACTAAGACGAATGCTCCTTCCGGCAGTGACACACCACCGACGGTCGTGCGAGTCGCGGCTTTGCGCTGGACTGCCGGTGCCGGCGGATAGAGACGGAGTGATTCATCGAATACGGCGCGTGTATAGGGGAGGTGAGGAAGGTCGTCGGCAGTGGGTGTCCGTCCCCGGAGAACGTGGTCGACTTCTTCGTGAAAGCGAGCCCTTGCTTCTGGGTGCGTTCCCAAGAGGTACCAGGTCCAAGCGAGCGCGTTCGCGGTGGTCTCATGTCCTGCGGCAAAGATGGTCAACGCTTCATCACGCAGCTCTTGATCGCTCAGTCCCTCACCGGTCTCTTCGTCGCGAGCCTGAAGAAGCAGATCCAGAAGATCACCACGGTGCGCACCGCTGTGGCGTCGTTCGGCCAACAACCCATACATCAGTCCGTCCATAAACTGCATCACCGAATGAAATTCACGGTTGCGCGCGGTGGGCACCCATCGTGGAAGAAACAGTGGATTACTGAAGGAATCGAAGGCGTACTTGATGCTTATCTGCAGCGCATGACTGATTCGATCAATGTGCTGAGTCATGCTGGTGCTGAACATCGTTTGCGAGATCACTTCAAGGGCGAGCTTCATCATCTCCGCTGCGATGTCGATCGTACCTCCTGCCTGGTGGTCCCATGCGGCAATCCGCTGCTCGCCGACCTGGGCCATGCGATCGGCCATCGTAGCGATGCGCGAGCGGTGAAAGATCGGCTGGATGATGCGGCGATGTCGCTTCCACACCTCGCCTGAGCTCGTCACCAATCCATTACCCAGGACGAGTGCCAGGCCGGTTGGCCGCTGAGGATCGTAGACCTTCACAAAACGGTCGGATTGTTTGACCAGGACCTCCTCGGCGAGATCTGGATGACTGAACAGATAAAGCTGCTTCGGGCCAAGCCGAAAGCGCAACGCATCGCCATACTGGCGCCACCACGACGACAGGGATTCCAACGGGCGCTGCTTGAATGTACCGAGGTGGCCGAGCAGAGGTACTGCGCCGGGAACATCGACAAGAGTGAAGGAGGTGGAAACCGAGTCCGGCATGAGAGGAGGGACCGTATCACACTGCGTGTTTCCAAGCCACTCACTTCCTCAGTGGTGCATCCAGGTCTTCAGGAAGACTGGTCCATTAACAAACTGGTACCATTCGCGGTAGAGTGTACCTACAGCAGTTGAAGAGATATTGTGGGAGTTGGGGTGAGGATCTTCTTAGGGCTGGCCATCTATCCTGGGAAGGTAGGCATAGCATTTAGAACAACCTGCTAGGTAGAGCAGTACCTATGAGGCGCTCCACAGGTATCTCCCATTTTTCGAAGCACGATCTTTGGACCAAGGATCTGTCGACCATGCCATTGCTCCATCGGTTGGGGACTCGGGCGCTCCGACTGGCCACTGCGGTTGGCATGGAGTTCCGCCATCGCTTGCTCGATGCCCGGGCGGCCGGGCTGGTTTTCACCACGCTGCTTTCCCTTGTGCCGTTTCTGGCCGTGATGTTCTCGGTCTTGAAGGCGTTCGGCGTTCATCATGTGATCGAACCGTCGCTAGCCCAGGCGCTTGAACCACTTGGGCCGAAGGGGCAGGAGATTACGACCACCATCGTGAGTTTCGTGGACAATATCAAGATCGGCGTGTTGGGCGTCGTCGGCATCGCTGGTCTCTTCTATACGACCTACTCACTCATCGACAAGATCGAGCAGGCCTTGAATGCGGTCTGGCAGGTGAAGCAGGGACGCACATGGGAACGGAAGTTTGCGGACTATTTGAGTGCGGTCCTCGTGGGACCGGTGCTCGTTGTGAGCGCGTTTGGTATGGTTGCTTCACTGCAAAGCCACACCCTGGTCCAGCGACTTGTGGAAATGGAGCCGCTCGGCACGATGGTCGTGTGGAGTGGTGAACTGGTTCCGTTCCTGATGTTATGCGGAGTGTTCACCTTCTTCTATAAAATGATACCCAACACGCATGTCCAGGTTCGCTCTGCACTGGTCGGTGGTGTCTCGGCGGCTATTCTCTGGATCATCGCGGAGGAAGTGTTTGCCAAATTCGTCGTGACCTCCGCCAAATACAGCGCAATCTATTCGGGTTTCGCGGTGCTGATCCTGTTCTTGCTTTGGCTGTATGTGGGTTGGATGATCGTGCTCATCGGCGCACAGTTCTCCTTCTTCCACCAATATCCTACTGCCTATTTGTCTCGCTTGCTGTGGGAGCAGGGTACCTTCGTGTTTCGTGAACAGTTGGCTCTTAAAGTCTTACGAGTTTTGGGACATCACTACCTCAAGGGCGATCGCCCATTGAAACTGCCGGAGCTATCGAGCGAACTGAACATGCCCTTATCTCTGGTAGAGGAAGAAGTCGAGCGGCTCACTGACAATGGATTTGTGGGTCGCCTTCAAGAGCCCGAAGGGGTGAGCCTCATTAAGTCGCCAGACCTGATCTTCGTAAAAGAAGTGTTGGATAGCGTTCGCAACGGATCTCCACCATGGGTCGCGCCTCACCTTGAGAGCAGCGATCAGGTGTCCGCTCTCTTGCGTCGACGGGACAAAGCAGTGCAGAAGGAGTTGGCAGGAGAGACAATCCAGTCACTCCTGCAGGACCAAGAGCGCTCAGGAACGGCCGGTTTGGGAGGGTAAGTGTACGACATGAGAGAAAGCCGTGAAACCTTTCACGGAGGTCTGGTTGGTCCTGGGTCTGGCCGAACGATCGTACGTAACGCAGCACCTGCCAAGCTTCTTCTTCAGTTAGAATGAGTGGAATAAAGGGCGCCATCGCGGTGCCCTTACTCCCGTTCTTCAAAATCCAGAAGCGTTCGCCGTCGGTTCGAGTCCTCTGCCAGTCCCGGTCCGTGAAGTTTCTCGGTAGGGGACCTCTCAGTGTGCCGGGCTCGATATCAGCGCTCCCGTCGCGACGACCGTCAAGGTCAAAGGCCCGCACGCTTGACGTTCTGTCATAGCCACTCTGGGATCTTGTGTGAATCGACGCCTGACCCCCTCCAGTTAATGAGGATAGGGCCAGGCTCGTCTCATTCGGTTGACTTACTTGTCGGAATATCCAGGGAATTTGTGTCTAAGATATTGCGGGAACGTTACAGTGCCATCCGGGAATTCTTGTCCGAGCTGCCACAGTTGATAGATGACCCCGTCGGTCTCTGCTGCGGCCTCTGCGATCTTGGTCGCCTGGTCAGGGGGCACACCAAGAACTTGGACTCGGCCTGTCGCAATTTCTACCTTATGATCGTGGGAATGTCGGTGCCACTGAATAGCAGGAAGCTTTCGGGTGAGGTCTTTGGCTACAAAATATTCGACCGCGACTAAGGGTGCTTTTGGATCGGTGGATTCGAAGAGAAGGCATTGAAGGATCTTGTCGGAAATGCCTTTACAATAGTGATGGAACGAGCCCCCTGGGGTCCCGTCTGCCATCATGTGAGGTGCCTGAACATGGATGTCGTATCCGGACGGCTGGGCTGCCTGGTTCCCCACTCACGGCCCTTTGGGTGGCCACTCCACTACAACCAACAGCTGCCATCGCGACCATGGCTAGCAGTCCATTTCTCATCGTTATAACCCTCCTAAGTGTGAGGAATGCTCGCCCAGCACATCCAGGTCGAGGAACACCTCTGCATGTGAGTGACCCT
>CAZJOQ010000127.1:0-10682 GCA_964547625.1 uncultured Nitrospira sp. | reverse complement strand
CTAGCTCGAACCCATTTTTGACGAGAATCGGCTTCTGCATCGCCGGTACGTTCATGAAACAGTCGTCCAATTGCTTGGAACGACACGGGTGTGCCCTTCAGCGTTGTACCTTCGGATGCCATTGGAATGCCGAATTTCAATTTTGAGATACGTTCTAGTCTCTTTGCAATCGGAGGATGAAGCACACTTTCGGAGGCTCGGCATGTAGATGGTCTAGCTCTCTTTGTTTTCTTCTCGATGCCTCCCTCTTTCGCTGAATTGGGTTTCGGCGAGAAGTACAAGCAGATGAAAACATCTTCTTAGTACTGTCATGGATAGTGCCCTGCATCTTATCCATTCAACCCAATCACCAGGGTCATGTCCGGCAACACCGAGCATCCTCGCAATTTCATCCACCCGACCAATCCCGATCATGTGATCAACGAAGTCCCATTCCCAGAAGCGCAGCTGAGCACCGGTAACGACTCGGATGCTGACTGCCGTGAGAGTCCTCTAGACTTCGGAGCGCAATATGCGCACACTCAGCACAGATCTCCCGATTATTCACGATACCCATAGATGAGGACCATGTTATGGAAGTATTCGTACTCCTTGCACTGATTGTACTCAATGGTGTGTTTGCCATGTCTGAGATCGCCCTCGTGACGGCACGCCGCAGCCGTTTGGCTGGGCTGGCCGCCGATGGTGATCGAGCCTCGGAGATCGCCATGCGCCTGAGTGCCGACCCTACCCAGTTTTTGTCCACGATCCAAATTGGTATCACCGCGATCGGCATCTTGAACGGGATTGTCGGGGAGGCGGCTCTGGCGGCGCCATTCGCCATCTGGTTGGAACGCTTCGGCATTGAGCAACAGCTGAGCGAACTCGGCGCGACGGTGCTGGTGGTCGTGTGCATAACCTATGTGTCTATTGTGGTGGGCGAGTTGGTGCCGAAGCGTATCGGTCAGTTCAATGCCGAGGGTATTGCTCGACGTGTGGCTCGTCCTATCTCCGCATTAGCGACCGTTTCACGCCCCTTCGTGCGCCTCCTGGCGCACTCCACCAATGCCATCTTGCGAGTGATGGGCCTTCGTGATCTCGGCCGTGCGAATGTCACCGAGGAAGACATCCATGCCTTGCTGGAGGAGGGCTCAGAATCCGGCGTGATCGAGAAACAAGAGCATGACATGGTCCGCAACGTGTTTCGTCTGGATGACCGGCAGATCGGGTCACTCCTGATTCCGCGTGGCGACATTGAGTATCTGGACATCACCCAGCCCCTGGAAGCCACTCTCATGCAGGTCGCCGAATCCGATCATTCGCGGTTTCCGGTGTGCCGGGGTGGGCTCCAGGACATCCTTGGGGTGATGGAAACGAAGCGCCTGTTGAACCAACTGCTGACGGGCGGCGTGGTTGATCTGACGACGCAACTCCAGCCGTGTGTCTATGTGCCTCAATCGTTGACTGGGATGGAGTTACTGGAACAGTTTCGTGGCTCCGGCACCAATATGGTGTTAGTCATCGACGAATACGCCGACATCGTGGGCTTGGTCACCTTGCAGGATGTCCTGGAAGCGGTGACTGGCGAACTCACACCTCGCCACGCGTCAGAGGCCAACGCCGTGCAGCGTGACGATGGGTCATGGTTGTTGGATGGACTGATTCCCATCACCGAGCTGAAAGACGTGCTTGATCTCGAAGCCGTACCGGAGGAAGAGAAAGGGCGATACCATACGCTCAGCGGCATGATGATGTGTCTCCTCGATCGACTCCCCAGCACTGGCGATGTCAGTGAATGGGAACAGTGGCGGCTCGAAGTGGTCGATGTGGATGGGAGACGGGTCGACAAGGTCTTAGCGAGCCGCTTGCCAGAGCGGTCTGAACCTCAAAATAACGTGGAGTCGTCACCAGCCTTGCCCTGAGGCGGTCCTCATCTTGCCGGGAACAAGATGCCTGACGCGGAGCCGGAGTCTGGGATGAGAGGGCTCACAGCCCAGGCTCACACCGAGGTCAACGGTCAATTCAACGGGCGTGCGGGAATCGATGCAGCTGAGCGCGACAGCCAACGGATGTTGCCCCTCCGCCCTGGCGCGGACCTGGCGGCTGAAGTCTCGGGCGAGGCACGCTGCTGCCGAAGAAACGCGGTGAGTCAACGCAGGACAGTTCCTCACGCATTCCCACAGACTGGCTAGGAGCCATCAACATGTGCCGGATCATGGACACTTCCAGTCCAGTCGATATCCCGCCTGTTCCGCTGCGTCCACACTCACAAATGCAATGCGGTGGTCCTCAGAGACAAGGTCATAGCCCGGACAGTCGACCCGGCGATAGATGTGATTGCGCCTATTCCCAATGATGTCGAACTCCTTTGCCGTAGCTGCAGTCTGCTGATGAATCAGCTGGTATGAGGGCTCAGGACAGTCAAACTCTGACACCTCTGGGCCTTGTATTCGTGGCAGCCTGCGATAGATCCACGGTGGAGTCGGCACCGCATCCTTCCAAAGACCTCGATTCGCTTCACGCGCCTCTTCTTCTAACTGCTTGATCTCCGCATCGGAAGGGTATCGGCAGAACCACCAAGCCAAGCCCGCCTTCACCAGTTCCTTGTTCAAATGCCGGCCGTCGAGGAGAAACACATCGCCGATCGTCCATTCATGGTTATCCTGGCCTCTGGTTTCAATGATGACGTGCTCGCTCATGGCCACCTCTCGTGCCATGACCGACCGATTGTTGCACGGCACTTGGACCAGGCAACGGTTCCCGCAACCCTCCAGCTTGTGAGAGAACGACGAACATGGTAAGAAATGCAACGATTCCTGGCTGGTCGCTTTCATGACCCAACCGACAATTCAATCGCATTCTGACGCTTCAACCGCGAACGCTTCCTGCCCATCGATTTCCGAGGTTGATCGCAAAACGGCTCAAAGATATTTGGATATAGCCAGATTCACTATGTCTCAAACCGGCCCGATAGCCACTGCATCCCAACAAAGGTCGTATGTCCAGTATCAGCGAGTTAGCGTTCCGCCGAGTACTGACTGAAGGGCAAGACCAGAGGTCCGGAACATAATGATTATGGGCATGGAGCAAGACATCCTATTCGAGCGCAAAGCCGGCATAACACACAATCGGGAAAACCGGTCAGGACATCCCAACGGAATACAAGGAAGCGGCACAACCACAACTCCAATGTTCAACAATCATCTATTTATCAAGAGCAGCACGAGACGGCTCGATTGCCCCTGGTAAAGTGTTTGGCTCTATGATGTCATGGCGAGGGCGTCCGTTGAGCTAAACCGATCGGATTGGCTGGAAGAACTGCCCGCAATAATCGATCGCCATACACTCCAAGGAACGTTTACATCCAGAATAGCCGCATGGACCAATCCAAATAGCAAATGGTACAGACGCCTGACAAAGCAGGACCGGTCGCGCAGCGGAAGGTATGGGTTCGAATCGCGTTCGACTGCCCATCAAAAGGTGGTTGTGGATTTTGAACAGGTGCTTACTTTGGATGCCTGTTGCCCGGCGCACATTGCACGAACAGATGAGCGGGTGTACAGATCAGACACGGACTAGCGTTTCAATCTAATTGGTCGTGGAGGGTATGATGCCAAACAAGAATACGCCATTTCATCCTATTATCTATGTACGAGGCTACGCCATGACGCCCTCAGAAATTGATGCCACCACCGCCGATCCTTTCTGTGGATTTAACATTGGCTCGACCGTCTACCGTGCAGTGGCAGACAAATCGCGGCCCCCTCGAAAATACATCTTTGAGTCGCCGGTGGTGCGCTTGGGGTCTGAATTCAATTATTGTGATGTCTACGAAGAGGGTTACGACATCCTGGACCCCGAATGGACTGATCATCCGGAACACAAGCTGACGAGTCGATCCATTATCATCTACCGATACTACGATGAGGCCTCGCGTCTACTTGGTCTTGGCAAGACTCCGGACATTGAGGTCTTTTCGGCCAAGCTCGGTGACCTCATTCTCCATGTGCGTGATCTTATCTGTGCAAATCCGGCGAACGGTGTGACGAAGGATGCCTTCCGGTGTTATCTGGTGGCTCATTCAATGGGAGGGCTGGTGTGTCGTGGGCTGCTGCAGAACCCGAAAAATGACAAGAAAGGTGCAGCGAAGTATGTGGATAAGCTTTTTACATACGCGACTCCCCATAATGGCATCGACATCGCTGGAATTAATATACCCAAGTGGCTCAGTGCCGCCGACATGCATAATTTCAATCGTGAGAAGATGGCTAGCTATCTTGATCTACAAGCTGAATACAAAAAGACAGGGCATGTGGACTGGATTCCCGAACATCGGTTTCCTTCCGAACGGATCTTTTGCATGGTGGGGACCAACCGTATGGACTATGAGGCAGCCCTTGGACTGTCGCGCGCATTTGCTGGTCATGGCAGCGATGGTCTCGTACGGATTGACAACGCCACACTCAAGGGGATGAAGTCAGATGGGACACTGAGTGCTCCGTGTGCGAAGGCCTTCGCGTATCGTGCCCATTCCGGATACTTTGGCCTCGTCAATGGTGAAGAAGCCTATCAGAACCTGATTCGATTTCTGTTTGGCGATGTGCGAGTGGATATCTGGGTCGACGTTGAGGACATCCGTCTCCCTGCTGAGGTCGAACAGGAAGCCAAGAAAGGCAAGACGATCAGCGCACTGTATCAGTTTGAGGTGCTCGCGTCACCAAGGGGAAAACTCTGGTCTCTGACGCGTCGGACTGCCGAAGAAGATTCTGTCGCCTGTCTGACTCATAAACAATGGACCTCAGCGCCCAAGAAGCATGGTCGGCAGTTCCTGTCGACGGTATTTCTCTCAAACCGGGCGCGAGTGAATAAGAAGCGGCGTTCGTTATCGTACAGTATGTCGTTTGGCGTTCGGGTTCCTGATTACGAGATCGAGAACAAACTCTGGCTCAATACGCATTACGAAGGGAGCTATTTGTACCGAAACTCCATTGTTTTGGACTTGGTCCCACCTGCCGAAAAGGGGAATAAGTGGGAGGTGACGTATGCGTGGCAAGGTCAGGGGTCCAGCCCCGCGAATCACGAGATTGATCCCAAGGCGCTCAGGGGAGGAAAGATAGAGATAGCGGTCCCCTTTGATAGCGCCACAACTCCCGGTATTGGTGGTCAGGTGCGTTTTGTGGTCTCAGCATGGAATCCCGACGCGGTCATGGACGATGCAGGGAACCCGATGTAAGCTGAGGGACAAAAGGGACACCCGCTTTTAGGCGATTGGTCTTGCGGGCAGTCTTACCGGATGTCAGCCCGATGGTGGCGCACGCATTCTCAATCCCTGATGATATCGAACTCTCCGATACCCCGTTCCTGCTTGACCTGCATTGCGACCCACTCAGGAACGCATCACCCCGACTGCAAACATGGCCTCCGGGATCTCGTGTCAGAAAGAGCATGGACCGTGTTCATGGCATCGCCTTTTCAGACCGATCGCTCTTCTCGAACCATGGATAGAGCGCGGGCAACACGATCAGCGTGAGCAGCGTCGAACTCACCAAACCGCCGATCACGACTACCGCCAAGGGCCGCTGGACTTCCGAGCCGATGCCCTGCGCCAACGCCAGAGGCGCCAACCCCAGCAGTGTGGTCAGCGTCGTCATCATGACCGGGCGCAGGCGCTGGAGACACCCTTGCCGGATGGCCTCTTCGCTGGTGAACCCCGCGTGCCGCATCCCGTTGATAGTGGACACCAGCACAATGCCATTCTCGACCGCGACGCCGAACAGCGCAATAAACCCGACCGCGGCCGGGACACTCAGGTATTGCCCCGTCAGCCACAAGCCGAACACGCCGCCGATAAGAGCGAACGGGAGATTGACCACGATCAACGACGCCGAGCGCAGGGAGTTGAAGGTGAGGACCAGCAACAACCCGATTATGCCGATCGTGACCGGCACGACGATCTGAAGGCGCGCCATCGCGCGTTCCATCTGCTCGAACGCGCCGCCCCAAGTGATGGTGTAGCCGGACGGCAAATGGAGACGCTCGGCGAGCTTGCGCTGCCCCTCTTCGACGATGCTGCCAGGATCGCGGCCCACCACGTTGAAACCGATGAAGATCCGCCGACGCACCTGTTCGCGGCTGATCCGCGCCGGGCCTTCGCGCATCTCCACCTTCGCCAGCTCACTGAGCGGAATCAGCGCACCAGTGGCCGAATTGACCAAAATCTCGCCGATCTGGCGGACCGTGCTCCGGTGCTCCTCGGGAAACCGCAGAATGAGCTCGAACCGGCGCTCGTTTTCATACACCGTCGTCGCGGATTTGCCGCCGATCGCAGTTTCGATGATCGCGCGAATGTCCGCCACGTTGATCCCGAAGCGCGCGATCTTGTGGCGATCGATATCGATGGTGAGGTACGGTTGCCCCGCGATCTGCTCCACTCTGAGATCCTTCACCCCTTCAACCGTTCTCATAACGGCGGCGATCTGCTCCGCTCGTTCCTTCAAAACATCCAGATCGTCTCCGAACAACTTGATGGCGAACTCCGTCCTGACTCCCGAGATCAACTCATCCACTCGCTGCTGGATGGGCTGACTCATCAAAAATGACATGCCGGGGAGTTCGGCGAGTCGGCGGCGCATCGCCTCGACCAGATCAGCTTTGGTCCTGGCCGTCGTCCAGGTGTCCCGCGGGTGCAGCAAGACGACCGGATCGCTTTCATTGGGCTCTTGTGGCTCAAGGCCGATCTCCGACCGGCCGATCTTGCCGACCGCTAGGCGAACCTCCGGAAATTCTCTCAATGCCTGCAAGGCGCGTTTCTCCAATTCGATGGATTCGGGGAGCGACACCCTGGGCAGCCGGATGATCATCGGCGTCAGCGCCCCTTCATCCAGCACCGGCACAAACTGCTTCCCCAGATACGGCTCCAGCATCAGCGTCACACCTAACAGAAACAGGGCACTGATCAGCACCAGCCGCCGATGGGCGAGCGACCATCGGAGCAGCGGCTCATACGCCATCTTCGCCCACCGTATCAGGAGAGTCTCCTGTTGCTCCCCGCCGGTGAGACCCAGGGCGCAAAGGACCGGCGTGACCGTCAGAGACAGCGCGAGCGACACTAGCAAGGCGATCATGACTGTGTAGGCCAAGGGCGCGAACAGCCTGCCTTCCATCCCTTCCAAGGACACCAGCGGCAGAAACACCACGATAATGATGAGCAGTGCGAAGGTGATCGGGCGCGCCACTTCCTTCGAGGCCTGCAGCACCAAATCCCAGCGCGTCGTCGAAGAGAGACCCGGCTCGGAGAGATGGCGATACACATTCTCGACGACCACAATCGAGGCGTCGACGACCATACCGATGGCGATCGCCAACCCTCCCAGCGACATGAGATTGGCCGAGAGGCCGAGGTCGTGCATGATCCGAAACGTAAACAGCGGCGTGAGGATCAGGGTCGTCGTCACAATGAGCACGCTGCGAACATTGCCGATCGTGGCAAAGAGGACCACACCCACCAGGACAATGCCCCCCAGCAAGGCCTGGCGGACCGTATCCAGGGCCGCCGTCACCAATTCGGACCGGTCGTAGAAGGGGACCAATTTTAGCCCTCCCGGGAGGATACCGCCGCGATGGATCGCTTCCACCTTGGCCTTCACGGCCTCCACGACCTGTCGTGCGTTGGCCCCGCGGTACATCAGCACGATGCCGGCCACGACTTCCCGCTCGCCGTTGAGCACGGCGGCGCCGTGGCGGATCGCGTGGCCGATACGCACCTCCCCCAGGTTGTGCACATACACGGGCGTGCCACCGATCTCTTTCACCACAATATCTTCGATATCGGCAATGCTCCGCACCAACCCCAACCCGCGCACGATCGCCCGTTCGCCGTGTCGATCCACGACATTGCCCCCGGCGTTGGCATTGTTCTGCGCAATCGCCTCGAACACCTGGTCGAGCGTTAAGTTGTACTTCCGCAGTTTGGCCGGTTCGACGACCACCTGGTACTGCTTGACGAATCCCCCCAACGCATTCACATCGATGACACCGGGGACCGTCCTGATAAGCGGCCGGAGCACCCAATCCTGCAGGACCCGTTGGTCCGTCAGGGCGGCCTCAAGTGCTTCGGGATTCTCCGTGTTCACCAGTGGTCCGTCCAGGTAGTACTGGTAGATTTCGCCAAGGCCGGTCGTCACCGGCGCCATGACCGGCTCGACTCCCGGCGGCAAGATCGCGTTCGCTTCGAGCAGTCGCTCGAGGACGAGCTGGCGGGCGCGTAAGAGGTCCACATGATCTTTGAACACCACCGTGATCTGGGAGAGGGCAAATTTCGACAGCGAGCGGATTTCGGTGAGGTCTGGCAAGCCGGTCATCTGTAGCTCGAGCGGGATAGTGACGAACCGCTCGACCTCGATCGGAGACAGACCCGGCCCGTCGGTCAAGATCTGCACCTGAATGTTGGTCACGTCCGGAAAGGCGTCAATCGGCAACTCTCGGAACGCCACCACACCGGCCGCGGCCAGCAGGCCGGTCAGGATCAAGATGAGCGGCCATCGTCGAAGTGAAAAGGCGATCAGGGCGTCGATCATTGCGCAGGCTCGATCTGATATTTTTCGAATTCGGACCTGAGCACGAACATGCCGGTTGTGACGATCAGCTCGCCCTCGCGCAGGCCACTCAGCACCACGACGACCTGGTCGGTTTCCGGGCCGAGGACCACGGGACGCTTCTCGAACCTCCCCCCATCCAATTGCATGAACACATAGGAGGACTCGCCGCTCCGCTGCACTGCCGCGACCGGCACCATCACGGCCTCCGGTTCAGGCTCCGCATAGACGCGTACCGAGGCAAACATCTCCGGCTTCAGCAGCTTCTTCGGATTAGGGACTGTGATGCGCAATCGCATGGTGCGCGTCGCAGAATCCAACACATCACCGACGTAGGTGATCGTGCCTGGGAAGGTCTTGCCAGGATAGGCCGTCGTCCGCACGTCGACGGACTGATCGCGATGGATGAACTGCACGTCCTTCTCCGGTATCTTGCCGACCACCCAGACATCCGAGAGATCGGCTACCGCAAAGATGGTCCGCCCGATCTCTACAACCTCGCCGCGCGTGAGATTGCGCATGATGATCCGGCCGGTAACCGGCGCACGGATCGGCACATCAGAGCGGACGGTCCGCTCCCGATCTAAGCGCTGAATCTCCTTACCCGATACGCCGAGCAACTCCAATCGATGCGTGGTTTCCAGCAAGTCGGCGTGAGCCACCCGCATCGCGGCTTCGCGTCGTTTCAATTCGGCCAGGCTCACCACCTGTTGCTCGTATAGCTCACGGGCCCGCTCATAGGCCAATGCGGCTTCGTGCGAGTGGGCTGCGGCCTTCAAATACGATGCTTGAGAGAGGCCGACGTCTGTACTTTGCACCAAGGCAAGCGAAGTGCCTTGCTCGACATCTTGACCGAAGTCGACATAGACCTCCTCAACTCGCCCGCGGATCAGCGAGGTGATCTCGGCCAGCTTATTCTCATTGGGCTGGACGACGGCGGGAAAGTCCCGATGAAGCCGAAATTCACCACGGACGACCGGAATCGCCGTGATCCCGGCATTGGCCAGTACTTCGGCCTTGAGCGTGACTAGATTCGGAGACGACGGGGGAGCTGTACGATCCGGCGTCTCGATCGGCTCATTGCGTTCCTGGAAGCCCTTGAGGAGACCGAAGGAAGCCAGCACGAGCACTCCAAGCCCCACCACAACCGTCCAAGGCACAATCCGACTCACGTTCAGCATAGAGAGATATCCCGTCTCGATCGCCGACACACGAACCGATCGGCCTCGATTCTGCGCGGAGCCGCATAATACATATCATGATGGCCACACTCAGATTATCGGAGCGTGAGCTCCCCGACAACCGGTCCTTACTCACAGGCAACGAACAGGGAGCATGGTACGGCACACATCTCGACACACGGCGGAGCAACGGATCCTTCAAGCTCATTGGCCCCGCAATCGCGATTTGGACTCCGTACGAGGGCGGTCACACTCCCGCCGGATTTGCGCACTGCGCCAATCACGACACACGTGATCGCTCGAACAGATACGCCCTCGGCCAGAGCCACGAAGTTGTGCCCCGACTCATACATAAGAAGTCGGAGGAAAGAATAGCTGACTTGTGGCAAGCATCACTGGCGTACTGCTCGACCAGTGCCCACTCGGGGGGAGCAAACTGTCAGCGCAACGATGATCAGAACAAAGTTGATGATCCACGAATACGGGATGCATACGTGAATCCCTCAAATCGTCACGATTTACCGATTGTTCAATCATGCGTTACTTCAGGCTGATATTAGAGGTCGGCACGCCGCACTTCTTCCCGTGAAGACTCATCCGACAGAAACATCAAGGAGATAGACCTCGCCTTGCATGCTCGGATGCAGATCGCACCGGAAGATGATCTTGCTTTGATGCTCCGGTGTCAGTCGAATCACTCAGGTCTGGCCGGGGTCGAGATGCACCCCAGCTGGCAGACCCTCGGCTGTCTGTCAAAGAACGCTTCACCTACGTCTATTATACGGACGATACGTACTGAAATAGCATAGTGTGCCACGTCTTATCGCGACGTTTCCGACCAGTTGTACGGGAACCCCAAACTCAGTGTGCCCTTGTCGAAGGGCGAACGTATTTCTAAGAGGCACCTTCACTCTTATTTATCGTTTGT
>CAZJOQ010000126.1:0-10774 GCA_964547625.1 uncultured Nitrospira sp. | reverse complement strand
CCAGCTGAGAAGGACACCTTTGCTAAACAATTGAGTCAGATTCTCACACACGTCGATAAGTTGAATGGGTATGAGACGATGGGGGTCGAACCGACCTCCACCGTCATGGGCCGAGTGAATGTATTTCGAGAAGATGTCATACGCCCATCACTGCCTTCGGATCAGGCTCTGGCGAACGCGCCGGAGCGCGAAGCAGACGGGTTCGTTGTGCCTAAAATTTTAGAGGAGCGTTAATCGTCAAACAGTTGTCTCCTGAGTGGAAGCATGCGAATGCAGAGCGAAGTTTGACGAATGACGAAAAGTATAGATGTTCCGACAAATGCTACGTTCGAAAATTCACCGCGCAACTGTCACAGGTGCCCATCTGGAGTACGAGGGAAGCTTGACGATCGATCAAGACTTGATGGAAGCGGCCGGTATCCTTCCTTACGAAGCCATTGTCTGCTCGAATTTGAATAATGGTGAGCGATTTATGACCTATGCGATCAATGGCTCCCGAGGGAAGGGCGAGATCATTCTGAACGGACCTACGGCGAGGAAAGCGGCGGTCGGAGACCAGATCATCATTTTCTGTTACGAGTACTATGGAGAAGAAGAGATCAAGAAACATGCACCGAAGATCGTCCGGGTGAGTGAAAAAAATAGGATTGTGACGGTCAACTGATAGGCCGGGCCGAGCGAGGCATTTGTTATCCCGTCTTGCCACGCTCACCGCATGTGTCGATAGCGAGCCATCCATGTCCCTTCATAAACTAACCCTCATCGAGCTTCAAAAAAAGTTTAAGGCAGGAGAAGTGACGGCGGTGGAGATCGTGCGGGCGTATTTTCTTCGCATCAGCCAGATAGAGCCGAAGGTAAGAGCCTTTGTCACTCACATGCAAGAATCTACAT
The DNA here is from genome assembly GCA_964547625.1 of uncultured Nitrospira sp. Lineage (GTDB taxonomy): Bacteria > Nitrospirota > Nitrospiria > Nitrospirales > Nitrospiraceae > Nitrospira_D. Next base: position 9,883 of record CAZJOQ010000126.1, on the reverse strand, counting down.
CCCTGCAGGCGGAGTCTTTGGATCGGACTCTCAAGAGTTGGAGAAAGACCATGCCGCTCAGCGGTATGCCCCTTGCCATCAAAGATAACATCTGTACGGACGGCGTGCTCACGACTTGCAGCTCTCGCATGTTGCAGAATTTTGTGCCGCCCTACGATGCGACGGTTATCGCCAAGTTGCGGGCGCAGGACTACATTCTGTTGGGTAAGACGAACTTGGACGAGTTTGCAATGGGATCTTCGACGGAAAATTCCGCATTTGGTCCCAGCCGGAATCCTTGGAATCTGCAGTGTGTACCGGGCGGATCAAGTGGAGGATCGGCAGCGGCGGTTGCGGCAGAAGAGTGCGCGGCCGCACTTGGCTCAGATACAGGAGGCTCTATCAGGCAGCCTGCGGCTTTCTGTGGAGTTGTAGGATTGAAACCAACTTACGGGCGGGTGTCGCGATACGGTCTGGTGGCGTTTGCTTCCTCGCTGGATCAAATCGGGCCGATTACAAGGAACGTATCCGATGCGGCGTTTCTGCTTGGGGCCATCGCGGGACATGATCCATTGGACTCTACGTCGATCGATCGGCCCGTGCCGGACTACATGAAATCGCTGCAGAAACAGGATCTCAAAACCCTCCGAGTCGGTGTGCCGGTGGAGTTTTTCACCGAAGGGCTTGACCTAGAGGTGGAACAGGCGGTCCGGACCGCGATCGAGGAGTTGAGGCATCTTGGTGCGGAAGTGAAGGAGGTCCGGCTACCAAGGACTGATGCTGCTGTCGCGGTCTACTATGTGATTGCCACGGCGGAAGCCAGCTCGAATCTTGCCCGTTTCGACGGGGTGAAATTCGGTTTCCGCGCGAAGGAAACTAAAGATCTGCTCGAGCTGTACATAAAGACGAGACAAGAGGGGTTTGGACCGGAGGTCAAGCGTCGGATCATGCTGGGAACGTACGTGCTCAGCGCTGGCTACTACGATGCGTACTATGGGAAGGCCCAAGCGGTACGAACGTTGGTCTGTCAAGATTTTGATGCTGCTTTCAAGGAAGTCGACTTGATCGTCACCCCGACCACTCCGACGCCGGCATTCAAACTGGGAGAAAAGAGCGAAGATCCGCTACAGATGTATCTGTCCGATGTTTTTACGATTTCCGTTAATTTGGCAGGACTGCCGGCGATTTCACTGCCCTGCGGGTTTAGTAAAGCAGGAATGCCGATCGGCCTACAGCTGATCGGGCGCGCGTTTGAGGAAGAAACCGTGCTGCGGGCCGCACATGCCTATGAGCAGTCAGCGCAATGGCATCAGAAAAAGCCGCCAATACGGTAGAAGAGCGGGAAGATAGAAGAAGTGTGAGGCAGGAAAGCACGGGAGTAAGGTAATGAGAGAGCAGGAGGAGTGCCGACTATGACAATTGTTGAAATCGCGGTACTGCTGGTGGCCGTAGCATTCGCCCTGCTGGTAGGGTGTTTGGTGCCGGTCCTGATGCAAGTTCAAAAAACCGTCGCTGAGTCTGAGCAGTTGCTCTCGAAGATGAATGCCGAAGTGCCGGGACTCGTGGCGGAACTTCGGGCGATCAGCCAGAATGTAAATGATGTAACAAGTCAAGCGAAGGATAGTATCGGACACGCAGCGGTTTTACTGCATGCAGTGGGTGAAGTCGGTGAATCTGTGCAACAGGTCCATAATGTCGTTCGTGGGTCGAGCGGGACGCTCATCAGCAATGTCGCGAGCATGGTGGCAGGGTTCAAAGCGGCAACTCACGTCGTGCGGGAACGCATGAAACATGAAGGAGGGACACACAATGGCGGATGATCGAGGAACATCGGCAGCTGTCTTATTGGCGTTTTTGAGTGGGGCGGCGATGGGCGCGGTCGCAGCGTTGTTGCTGGCGCCACAATCTGGCGATGAATCGCGTGACCAGCTTCGGCGGTATGCCCGTCGTGCGGAGAATGATCTTCGCGACCTTGCCGGTCGTGCCGGTGAGGCATTTGAAGACGTGGTCGATCAGGGAAAAGACTTTGTCGACACAAAGCGATCGGTGCTGCGGGAAGCATTCGATGCTGGGCGTGAAGCGATGCGGCGCGAACGGGGTCGTGTTCAAGACGAAGGGGTGGAGCGAGGGTGACGTACGAGACAGTCATCGGGGTGGAGGTCCATGCTCAGCTGCGGACTAAGTCCAAAATGTTCTGTGGGTGCGCTACGACGTTCGGTTCGTCGGCCAACAGCCAGACGTGCCCGGTTTGTCTTGGTTTGCCGGGAAGTCTGCCCGTCATCAACCGAATGGCGGTGGAAATGGCGGTGCGAGCAGGGTTGGCGTTGAACTGTGCGATCACAGCGAACAACCAGTTCGCCAGAAAGAACTACTTCTATCCGGATTTGCCGAAGGGATACCAAATCTCACAGTACGAGTCTCCCATCTGCCAACATGGTTGGATTGAGATGGTCGGTGCTGAGGGAACCAGGCGAATTCGCATCCGTCGAGCCCATCTAGAAGAGGATGCAGGGAAAAACGTCCATGGGACCGGCGGGGCCGGGAGTAGAGTGGATTTGAATCGCGCCGGCACCCCGCTGTTGGAGATTGTCACAGAACCCGACATGCGGTCAGCCGACGAGGTGGTGACCTATCTCAGAGGACTGCGTGACATCTTGATGTATCTTGAGGTTTGCGACGGCAATATGGAGGAGGGAAGTTTTCGGTGTGAACCCAACTTGTCGCTCCGTCCAATTAGGCAGAAGGAATTTGGGACGAAAGTCGAGCTGAAGAACATTAACTCCTTCAGGTATGTGAAAGATGCCATCGATTATGAAGTCAAGCGCCAGACCAGGGTGCTGAATGAGGGAGGAACAATTCATCAGGAGACAAGACTCTGGAATATTGAGCGGGGTGAAACGGCGGTCATGCGCTCCAAAGAAGAAGCCCATGACTACCGGTACTTTCCGGACCCAGACTTGGTGCCGTTGAAATTGAACGAAGACTGGATTGATGGATTCCGTATCAGCCTGCCGGAATTGCCGGCCATGCGGACAAAGCGATTTGTTTCGGACTATGGATTGCCGGAGTACGACGCCATGATCCTGACAGCTTCGAAGGGCACGGCGGACTATTTCGAATCGTGCGTACAGCAGTTTAACCATCCAAAGACCATAAGCAACTGGGTGATGGGAGAATTGACGAGAGAGCTGAACAACTCCGAGACAGAGATCGCGGCTTCGCCTGTCAGTCCTGGGCGCCTGATCAGTCTATTGCAGATGGTGGATAAGGGGACCATCAGTTTAAAAGTAGCCCGTGACCTCTTTCCCGAACTCTACAGCACTGGGAAGACACCAGAACAGCTTGTTCAGGAGAAAGGCTTAACCCAGGTTTCCGACGAAGGGGATCTGGGAAAGGTGATCGACGACGTGCTGGCCAAGAGTCCCGCACAGGTCGCGCAGTTCAAAGACGGCAAGCAACAGGTTCTGGGTTTCCTCGTTGGGCAGGTCATGAAGGCGAGCGGAGGGAAGGCAAATCCGGGGAAGGTGAATGAGTTGTTGAGGAAGAAGTTGAGCGCCTAACAAGAGAGGGATACGCGGTATGAGTGCGATTAGAGAAATCAAAGGTAGGCAAATTATCGACTCACGTGGCAATCCGACGATTGAAGCCGAAGTGATGCTTGAAAGCGGCGCAACGGGGCGGGCAGCGGTACCATCTGGCGCTTCAACCGGGGAAAAAGAAGCCATTGAACTACGGGATGGCGACAAAAAACGATGGATGGGAAAGGGTGTTTCTAAAGCCGTATCCAACATCAGCAAGATCATCGCGCCAGAACTGCTAGGGCAAGAGGCGTTTAATCAAGCCGGCATCGATCGAGCCATGATTGCATTAGATGGAACGAAGACGAAGGGGAAGCTGGGGGCGAACGCGATTCTGGGGGTATCGCTAGCTGTGGCCAAGGCCTCTGCGAACGAAACAGGGCAGCCGCTCTATCGCTATTTAGGTGGGACCAATGCGCGAGTCCTTCCAGTACCGCTGATGAACATCATCAACGGCGGAGCTCACGCCGACAATCGGCTGGATCTCCAGGAGTTCATGATCATGCCGGTAGGGGCGAGTCGATTTAGCGACGCCCTTCGAATGGCTACTGAGGTCTTTCACTCCTTGAAGGCACTCTTAAAGAAGAAGGGACTCAACACGGCCGTGGGCGATGAAGGGGGGTTCGCCCCCGATCTCCAATCAAATGAAGAGGCACTGAGTTTAATCTCTCAGGCAATCGAAGAGGCCGGTTATAAGACAGGTCGTGATATCGCGCTCGCATTGGATTGCGCCGCGAGCGAGCTGTATGAGAAGGGGCGTTATGTTCTCGAAGCGGAAAAGAATGCAGATCGTTCATCGGAAGACATGATTGCATACTACGGCACGCTGTTGGATCGGTATCCAATCCTTTCAATCGAAGATGGGCTGAGTGAGCAGGATTGGAAGGGATGGAAGATGCTCACCGAACAGTTGGGCAAGCGAGTGCAGCTGGTCGGCGATGACATCTTTGTGACCAATGTCGAGATCTTCTCCAAGGGCATCAAGCAAGGAATCGGAAACTCGATTCTGATCAAGCTTAATCAGATCGGAACGTTGACGGAAACCTTAGATGCCATTGAGCTTGCCAAACGGTCCGGGTACACGGCGATCATTTCACACCGGTCGGGTGAAACGGAAGATACGACAATTGCGGACATCGCGGTCGCGACGAACAGCGGGTTGATTAAGACAGGATCGTTATCTCGGACGGATCGTGTGGCCAAGTATAACCAGTTGCTTCGAATCGAGGAAGAACTGGGAACGACCGCAGTGTATCGTGGACGAGCGGCTGTGTCTGTCCAAGCATAGCGGCTCTTTGATCTGGTGAATGAACAGAATGGTCATCAAACGAAATCGTGGCCGTCAATGGCTGGAATGGCAGCGTCGAGCCCTCACCATGGCACAAGTGATCGGTGCTGCTGGTTGCGCCTGGCTGTTCGTAGCATTGTTTTCAGGAGACATGAGCCTCATACGGTACCTGTCCATGCGTGAGCAGGCCACGAGCTTGGAGCAAGAACTGTTGACCTTGCGTAGGGAAAATGTCGAGCTACAGCAAGATATCAATCGGTTGCAGCACGACCCGGCCAAGATCGAGCAGCTGGCTCGGGAACAGTTGGGCTATGTGAGAAAGGGAGAGACGGTGTATCAGCTGGTACCTGGGTTGGAGAAGAAACGGGAGCCTTTGTCGAAACCATGAAGTTCGGAACGGTGGCCATCATCGGACGATCTAATGTGGGGAAGTCGACCCTGCTCAATCATCTGTTGGGTGAGAAAATTGCGATCGTGTCGAGTAAGCCTCAGACTACGAGGACTAGAATCATGGGCCTCGTGCATGTGGAAGGTGCGCAAATCGCGTTTCTCGACACGCCAGGTCTGCATAAGCCTGAACATTTGTTGAATCGTCGAATGGTACGAACTGCCGTAGAGACCTTAGAGGAGGCTGATCTCCTCTACATGCTTATGGAAGCGACAAGCATGCCGGGGCCTGGAGATATGACCGCCATCAAATATATGAAAGAGGCTCTGGCAAAACGGTCCCGACCGGTGATTCTTGTCATGACAAAAATCGATCTGGTGAATAGACACAAGCTGCTCCCGCTTCTTGAGCGTTATGGCAAACTCTTCGCGTGGACAGAGATTGTGCCGGTTTCTGCGATGAGAGATGACAATATTGATCGGTTATTGGCTGTCACCGTGCCCTATCTTCCTTCGGGAGACGGTGCGTATGGCGATGATGTCGTCACCGATCAGAGCATGAGGACGCTGGCAGCTGAAATGATTCGGGAGAAAGTGTTGCAAGAAACTGAGGAAGAGGTTCCACATGCCGTAGCCGTCGAGATTGATGCGTTCATCGAGGAGGGTAAGCTGGCCAAGATACAGGCTACGATCCTAGTGGAACGGGAAACGCAGAAGGGAATCTTGATCGGAAAGCAAGGAGAACGATTGAAAGCGATCGGGACTCAGGCGCGAGTAGATATGGAACGATTATTCGGCATGAAAGTGTTTCTTGAGCTATGGGTGAAAGTCAGGAAGTCCTGGCGCGAGAATGAACAGACGTTGGCGCAGTTGGGGTACTAACGGAGTATGCAGCCGACGGAAGGACCGATAGAGCCACGTATGCCGGACCAGCGCTCTCGCGTGTCTGAGCGCGATGGGTTGCGCGAGATGTTGCGTGATCAGACAGATCGTGGTCAGACGAAGTCCGACATTGTGATTCAATCTGTCCAGAAGTTGTTGCGTCGAGGAGCGATTACCCATCTTTCAAGAATGCTGGGGCGCATGCACCCTGCTGATATCGCGAAGGCCATCACCCATCTCTCGTCGCCCAAAGAAAAGCGAGAAATCTTCGAGCTGGTCCGAGGCGAGGGTAAACGGGGCCAGGTCCTCAGTGAACTTGACGGCGAGAGTATTCAGCAGGTGGTCGCAGATCTGCTCCATTCCGATATCGCATGGCTTTTGAAGGATCTTGGCCCTGACGATGTGGCCTATATCCTTGGGTTTCTCTCCGAGGATCACAGTAAGGAAATTCTCGCCTTGATGAAGGCCGAGGATTCGACCGAAGTTGCCGATATCCTGAAATATCCCAAGGATACGGCCGGTGCAATCATGACCACGGAATTCTTTTCCTTGGCGGAGGATGCGACGGCACAGGAAGCTATTCGCCGGTTGCAACAGGCGACTGATGCGGAAATGGTGTTCTATATCTATGTGACGGATAAAGATGATCATCTAGTGGGTGTTCTTTCACTTCGGCAGCTCCTCACGGTTCCTCCGACGACGCCACTCAAGAACATTATGACCCGTGAAGTCATGAGCGTTGCGATCGATATGGACCAAGAGGAGGTTGCTCGCCAAGTGGCCAACTATAACCTGCTGGCCATTCCTGTCGTCGAGCGGGACAGCAAGCTCGTGGGCATCATCACCGTCGACGACGTCGTCGACGTTATTCGGGAAGAAGCGACTGAAGATATGTTGAAGATGGCCGGGGCGATCGAAGAGGATTCGACTTCGAAGTCGTCGAGCTTTGGTTCGGCGAAGCTACGACTCCCATGGCTCTTCACAAACCTCATCGGCAGCCTCTTGTCCGGCGCTATTCTCTGGTATTTCCGCTATACCATCCAAGAGGTCGTGGCGATTGTGAGTTTTATTCCCGTGATCGCAGCGATGGGCGGCAATGTCGGATTGCAGTCTTCAACGCTGATTATTCGAGGGTTGGCCACCGGTACGGTCGAGCTCACTCATGTATGGCCGGTCTTCTTTCGCGAAGCAAAGATCGGCTTGGTCATGGGAGTGGCGTGTGGTGTGACCTTGACACTGGTTGGATGGGTTGTGCATCAAGGGTTTTTAGGCATGGTCGTTGGAACTTCTCTGCTCATTGCCTTTTTGGTGTCGACCAGTATGGCGACGATTATGCCAATTCTCCTGAAACGCATGGGGGTCGATCCGGCCGTGGCGGCCGGCCCTTTTGTCACGACGGCCAACGATATCACCGGGATTACGATCTATCTGACCTTAGCCACGATTTTCTTGGAGTATCTCCGGTAAAAATGGCTCGCACATGGTCCTGCTGCTGTCGCATGTAAGAACTGGAAAAATGTTGTGCCACTTGTAAAAACGACGGCGATCATTTTGAGGAGTCGCAAGTGGGGAGACGCCGATAGAATTGTGACTTTGTACTCGAAGAGTTTGGGAAAGATACGAGGAGTAGCTCGTGGTGCTCGACGCCAGAAGAGCCGCTTCGGCGCCGCTCTTGAGCCATTCAGCGTGTGTCGGTTGGATCTGTTTGAAAAGAATGGTGACTCGCTATTCCGAATCTCACATGTCGACCTTATCAGGTCCTCTCGGGTGTTGCGAGAAGACCTCAACTTAATGGACTCAGCGGCGCGAATGGTCAACGTCGTGGCAGCCATTACCCCAGATGGAGATCCGGATCCGCCCTTGTTTGATACGCTGGAGCAGGGGTTGGTATCGCTTCAGGAAAGTGACGACCCACCCTTTACGGCACTGCTCTTTCAAATCCGATTGCTGGGATTAACGGGGTTCCGCCCTCAGACCGATCATTGTGCTTCCTGTGGGAAGACGTACTTCGTCGGAGAGCCTCAATTTTCACCGATTGCCGGGGGGCTTGTATGTCAGATTTGTGCGGCACGCCAGCGTGTGCGGTGTGTTGCGCTTTCTCGAGGAGGCCTGGCATTTCTTCAGCAAGCCATTCGTCTTACGCCTGCTACCGTCACGAGGTTGCGAGCTACGGGACAGGTGCGGCGCGAAGTAGAAGAGGCGATCGAAGGGTATGTGACGGTAGTAGCTGGTAAACGGTTACCACCCGTGAACTTTCTGTCGGTCGCCTTGCCGGGATGAGCTAGATATATATGGAAGAGGGACGTATGCCTGTTGCCGTACTAGAACCTCGGGATATGGAGTGGCGTGACAAAGGAGTACTGGGAATTCAGTGGAGTGACGGTCACCAGGGGGTTTACCCGATTCGTTATTTACGACAGCACTGTCCATGTGCCGCGTGTGTTGATGAGTGGACAGGCGAGCGCCGCCTCAAAGGCGAAGATGTGCCACTTCTGATCATGCTTCAGGATATTCAGCCGGTCGGTCGCTATGCGTTTCAATTCAAGTGGAGCGATGGTCATGATACGGGGATTTATTCATATTCTTTACTGAGAACCCTGTGCCAATGCGATGTTTGTCAACCGGTCAAGCCGGTCGAAGCAAAATCAAAACGGCTCATGTGAGGGCATGTGACGTGGCAATCATGGACATCAGCCTGATGAAGACGGCGCTAGGACTCTGCGGTTTTTTGACATTCCTAGTCCTTGTTGGATGCAAAGGTATGCCCACACTGGAGGAGCAAGAGCGCTTGGTACAGGCTGACAACCTTGTGCTAGATCAAATCACGACGAAGGCCGTCGTAAATGCGTGGGGCACTCCTCCAGTGTATCATAGTATGTTCACCCACTTTTTTGTGATGCCTGACTTCAGTGTGATTCCGCAATCACGAGTTGCCCCTGGGGAGGCGCCAAAGGGGTGGAAAGCCGGTGTCCATGCTGGTGAGGGCATCTATTTCGCCTACCCCGATCGTGGCTGGTTGTTGGTATTTCTCGATGAGCGTCTGGTCTACAAGGAGAAACTCACACCTGAAGAGTTACACGTTCTTGCTAAAACCTGGGCCTATGAGGACCGGTTCAAAACGAGACTTGATGAGACGTTCCAGCCCTAGTTCTTCTACTCAACATCCCCCATGGCGTTGACCGCACAAGAGGATTGGCATGTCGTAATGGCAGCCTCTGAGGCTGCTCCCTATGCAAAGACGGGAGGATTGGCAGATGTCGTCACGGCATTAGCAATAGAGCTGTCGAAGTTCGGACATCGTGTGACATTGCTATTACCTGGATACCAAGGCCAGGCAGCCCAAGCCGCTCGCCAAAAGGTCATGCGATTCTCAATTTCAGTGGCGGGGACGAAGGCGGAGCTGACGGTTGAAGAGGAACTCGTGCCAGTTACGGGAGCTTCACACCCGCTAAGAGTATTCTTCGTACGGTATGATCCATATTTTGATCGTCCAGGACTTTACCAGGAGGATCATCACGACTATCCAGACAATCTTGAGCGGTTTACGTTGTTCTGCCGTGGGATCCTCCATGTGCTGCGTATTCTGACGGAGGTGCAGGGGGAGCAAGTCGATGTACTTCATCTGCATGATTGGCAGACCGCATTGTGCCCGGTGTATCTAAAAGCATTGCCTCATGAGTAGAAGGGACTTCAAAGGATCAAGACGCTGTTGACACTGCACAATCTTGGCTACCAAGGAATATTTCCTGCTCAGGATTTCGTAAAGACG
>CAZJOQ010000125.1:0-11017 GCA_964547625.1 uncultured Nitrospira sp. | reverse complement strand
CCAGATTCATCCGAAGATAGGGAAGTGGTGGGGCAAGGAGGACTGCGGTCAGATCTTTTCAGTGCGTCACAAGGTATGCAGGTGCCGGTCAGATCGCACAACATGTGCAACAAGATGTGACCGCAAACCATTGACCTGGACCGGTGGGAGCGCAAATAACTCAATAGTCATGCCAGACCCCATTTGAGCCCATTCGAGCCTGATGCGCGAACACGTCCGGGCACCAGAACCGGGGCGTGCAGCCACGTGGGTACTGAGGGGACAGAATAGTCGTGGGCGGTATGGCGAACAGGCGCTTCGACGCCTTGTCACCAGCCGCAAAGGTCAGTTCAGGTGGCGGAACCCAGAAGGGAACCCGTACCTGATTCGCGACGAACATCGCACGTTCCTCGAATCGCACTACGCTGACGTGGCTTTTGCGTTACGCAACGCTTGAATGGAGAGCCGGATGCGCTGAGAGGTGCACGTCCGGTTCGGGGAGGAGAGGCTGGGAGATAGTGCGACTACGCCCGGTCTCTCACTCCACTGCCGACCGCGGAAGGCTGGCTCTATCTCGCCGGCATCAAGGATCTGTTCACCTGTGAGGTGGTCGGGCATGCCATGGGTGCTCGGATGACGACAGACTTGGTGAGTCACGCCTTAAGAAACGCCGTGGGGGCCAAGCGTCCACGCCCAGGCTTGATCCACCACTCCGACCGTGGGTCCCAATATTGTGCACAGGACTATCAGGAGCAACTGCGGCAGTTCGGCATGACCGCGTCCATGAGTCGGAAGGGGAATTGTTATGACAATGCGCCGATGGAGAGTTTCTGGGGGACGCTGAAGAATGAGCTGGTGCACCATCGGCGGTATGAAACACGGGAGCAGGCTCGGCGAGAGATTACAGAGTACATCGAGGTGTTCTACAACCGTCAGCGGCGGCATTCTCGGCTCGGGAATTGCTCCCCAGCGGCCTTTGCCCAGCAGTGGGCCCGTCAACAGCCGGCGGCGTGAGGCTGTAACTCATGGCGTCCACTATTGACAACCGGAGTCACCTTGCCAGCCCAGCTAATCCGATGGCCGCCAAGTACTGCGGATAGAACCACATAGCGAATAAACTTTCCCACCAAGAAACACTGTTCAGTCTTCTATTGCAAAACGACGTTCTTCACCACCAGGTCGTCCTCCGCACTCGCCCCGCTGACGGCCACAAGTAAAAGAAATTGAGACCGGAAATCCGTGTGAGGTCGTGTCTTGCACAGGTGCATTCCACGAGCTTTTTCCGTCAGACATACCACTACTTCTCCAACATTTCGCGACGAAATGCCGCGAGAGATTCTGAGGGGCTGTCGACAGGAAGCGGCGCAAACGAGTGGACCATCACCTTGTGAAAGTGGCTGGTGTTCCATGTAATGAGATAGTCCACCCGGGACGGGAGGCCTGCGGCCTGAATTTGCGTATCAGGATGATGAATCGCGCTTGTTCGGCGCACTTCCTGAGAGTTTGCATCTTCAACGATGTGTGAGGATCGTCGAGAAAGGAATTCGAACCAAGACCGTCTTCATTTGGACGCTGTCCCCAGCCGTCGCGCTTCGCCTTAGAGTCTTTCCCGCCTACATCTCGCACATTCAGCCGACAACCGCTGGTTTGACTTCCTGGGTAAGAAGGCGCAGCATAGCCCATCCCATTTAGACAAAGAGGTGTTCTGTGACTCCTTGCTAGATCTTGCTGACACCACTATAGAACCACGCTCCAGAACAACCCTACGCCCTCCTGGTATCCCTCACCACGAGGGCGTTCTTGTGTCGCCAACCGCAGCTTTTTTCGTCCACATGCCCTGTCCTTTTACCTGTCTTGGAAGGAGACCACGATGAAACGTTTAGCCACACTCTCAGCCGGACTGATCCTGGGATCGCCGGCTCTCGCCTTGGCGGCAGACCACAGTGCCAGTTATCGGGGAATTGGATATATCTACTTTACCTTTATCGCTGGAATCCTGATTTATGGGGTCAACGATGCCTTCGGGAAAACGGCGATGTATGTGGCAACCCCAATTATTCTCGCCTGGTCGTATTGGATGCTGCCGCCGAATTAACTGAAGAGCGCAATATATCACCTCTCTCTGGAAGAACAAGAGCGCATACTATTGGGGCCGCGCCTGTCGGCCCCAATAACCGATCAGCAATTACAGCCAAACACTCATAAGAAATCTTGGCCAGCCCGACAATCCTTCCCTGCCAAGCCTCATTGACACCTGTTCATAAAGTTCATAACAATGTCTTAGTCTAGACGCCGCAGAGGACACTGTTACGTCACATCACGACAAGAGCATTTCAGAAGGTGAAAGATCGAAGCGTATGAGTCAGATCCGAAGATTTAGAATGACCGCCTTGACCGAAGGCAGTTCATTTCTCCTGTTACTGCTCGTAGCGATGCCGATAAAGTACCTGATGGGGCTTCCGAAAGTCGTGACGGTCGTGGGGGCCATTCACGGAATCTTGTTTCTGCTCTATGTCGGCCAGTTGGCCAGACTCACAACCCAACATCACTGGGACAACAGATTTTCATTCTATGCCTTGCTTGCGTCGATCCTCCCATTTGGACCATTCCTGTTCGATAAACACCTGCGTGAGAAAGAAATCGCCACGAACCGATCAGCTACCACAAGAACCTCTCACCGCTTTCCGTCATAGCCTCGCTCTTTCCACCGCTCCAGCAATTGAATGCGCTTTCGCAGCTGTTCGACTGTTGCTTGATCGACACGGCTCCCGGTTCGCGCGATCAATTCTGCGTTGAGTTTTCGATGATCGATTCCGCTGTTTCTGGCGACTGTGCCGACGAGCAGCCGGTGGAGATCTCGCAGCTCTAGTTTCTGCTCGTGGAGAGAGACCGCTGGTTCAGCAACGGCAACCGCATCGCTCTCCTCTCTCGCTTCGTCTTCGCCGATCAGGCTATCCATCCTGGCCACGGCCATCAGCGGCATGTATTCGTTGGTCGAGACCGTGACACGGCCAAACAAGTCTCGTTGTCCGGCCGGCATGATGTCTTCCAAGACATGATCACGCTCCGCCTTGATCTGCTTGGCATAGTGCACCAGGATTGGATCTTTCGGTAGATAGAGCCACGCGCGCTGCGGCTTGGGTAAACCGGCCTGCATCCGAACGAATCGCCCGACCACCTGCCGGAAATACATTTCCGTGATCACGTTCGTGCCGTAGACACCGACACGAAGGCGCGGAATATCGACGCCTTCGCTCACCATGTTCACCGCCACCAGCCACTGCTGCTTTTTGTGCCCAGCAAACTCCTCAATTGTGTGCGAAGCGGCGGGATCATCCGACACAGCAACGGCCGCTTTCGAACCGGCAATACGACCGACGAGATCCGCAACCCACCGAGCATGTTCCTGATCCATGCACACGATGAGTCCCCCGGCATCCGGCTGTTCCTGCTGGCGAAGACGCGTGAGTTGCGCATGGGCATCGGTGATCACCGGCCCAAGCCAGGTTTCTTGGAGAAGCGCCGTCTTTAACCGTTCCCGCTGCCGATTAAACGTCAACCCGTCCTCAAATGTCGCCTGATGCTCGCGGCCCTCAGACAGCCAGCTCAGCTCACCTTCATAGCTTGGAAAGACAATGGGTCGGCAGACATTGTCGCGAATGGCATCGGTATACCCATAGGCGAAATCCGCGCGGCTTTCTCCGTTCTCATATCGAATAAAGGGGATTGGATTATTGTCCGAACGAAACGGTGTGCCGGACAAGATCAATCGAAACACCGCCGGTTCAAACGCCGTGCGCAGCGCTTTTCCCCAGTTTTTGCCGTCACCGGCATGGTGCAGCTCGTCGAAGATAAGCAGAGTTTTCTTACTCTTGCAGACCCGCTGAAAGATCGCAGGGGCCAGACACACTTGCTGATAGGTGACCACGGCGCCATGATAGTCAGCCGCTTCAGATGCCTGTTCGTTGGTCAGAGATGGATCAAGCTGTAACCCCATCTTCCCTGCCGCATCCGACCATTGCGTGCGGAGGTGATTCGTCGGGCAGACGACCAGCACGCGGACCGCAGCCCGATTCGTCATGAATTCATGCGCGATGCGCAACGCAAAGCGTGTCTTCCCCGCAGCCGGCGTCGCCATCGCCAGAAAATCCTTGGATTCATGGGTACAGACCGACGCTAAGGCACGGCGCTGCCAGTCACGAAGAGGCGCCGTCCAGGCAGGCAATGTCTTCATAGCGGGTTCGCGAACGAGAACTTGGTAGTTCAATCATGGCACAGAGTAGGAGGCAGGTTAGTCCAGCCAGTCTTTTTCTTTAAGCTTCCTCGGCAGATACTTCTTCGTCAGGTACTGGAAATCCTTATTCGCCAGCGAATCGAGTTCGTACTTCAATCCGCTGGTCAACATGCGCTTGATCTCCGCCTGCCAGGCCGGCTTCTTGAACCACGTATAGTTCATCAGCTCTTTCGCACGAGCGATGTCTTTCTCGTTCAGCTTGATCCCGACATTGCGCGGCAACTCGTACCGCTCGGGGTCGGCGCTGGATAAGCCCATGAATTTGGCTTTTGGAATCGCCATCCGCTGGCTTTCAAAGGCTAGATTGATCGACCCCTGTTTGATAACGGAATAGATGTAGTACCCCCAGGGATCATTATCGACTAAGACATACACCGGCAGCTTGCATTCTTCATGGAGCCGCCGTGCCAAGCGACGGACGCCTCGCGGTGGCTGACCATTGCCCGTCAGTAACACACAGTTGTAGCGCCGCCAGAACTTGTCTTCCGAGAGCCGGTTCCACTGCGTTCCTTTTTCAACGAGCAGGACAAAGTCCGCGGTGCAGCGTCGGATCTCCAGATACTCCGGCTCCACGATCGACGGGACCGAGTACCCGCCTTTCCCCAGCTTCGCGCAATCGACGCGATCGCCATCGTCTCCAAAGACCACAGGCCCGACGATGCTACCGCTGTTCTCCGCGCGCACATGCAGCTCTTCCCGGAGCGCAGCGAGAGAGACTTCGAGATCTTCGATCACGGGATCAGATTCATCCTGCGTGTCGAAAGTGTTCTCGTGCGAGTCTTTGATCGTATGTTTTGTGCGATAGTAAATTTCTCGAAGCGAGGTGGTCAACTCGGCGCGCTGCAGTTCGGAGAGAGCATCCGCCACGAGCACCGTCTGCATGAATTTCTTCGCCATACCGACGTTGAAAAACGACCGCTCCTGCTTCTTGGCGCCCATCTCGATCAGGCCCTTCCGTTCATTGAAGGACACGTTGGAGAGGGCGCGGATTGGAATCTGAAACGTGGGGTCTTTTGATCGTTCGGCCGACTGGATCACAATATCAGCCAGACCGATCAACTTCTTCTCGACCAGGGTCGTTTTCTTTGTCTTGGTCGTCATGGTGTCCTATTTGGATTTCCTTGAAGCCGCGGTCTTCGCAGACCTGGCAGCCTTGCCACCTGATTTCTTCTTTGCTTTAGACTCGCCGGCAACGAGCGCGACCTGATCTGATTTCGCGGTTGTCTTCTTTGGTAAATGGTTGGCTCGACTCGACTTGGTGGCTTTCTCTTTCAAAGTAGGCCTATCCGCCGGCGATGTGTGACCGAGAAGGTCCGGCTCTACCGCCGGCGCCACTAGCCCCTGATCTGATTCAATCTGGGTAGCCAAGGCGGTTTCACCCTCCACTCCATCTGCCGTGACAATGATTGAATGCGGTAGGCCTTCAGGACCGGCCCCAGTCTTCCCGAGCGCTTCGTCGGTCTTCGTTCCGCCTGTGCGAGACGACGCAATCTTCTGGAGCTGCTCTTTCAGCTTTTGCTTCGGGAGCGTCCCTCCCTTGAGTCGGTTGCAGGCCTCGACGACTTCTTCTATGTATAATTCAAAAATATTCCGCCGCCGAAATTCACTGGCCGCCCGTTCGCGCCGGCGCACGAAGAGTCCCAGCCGCCTGCCACACTCGCGCAGCGCCAGGGTGATTTCCTTTTGAATCTCGTCATAATCGGCGATCGCTTCCTTGGACTCACTGGTAAACGGTACCCAGACCGACGCCATGTGGACGAAGATCACCATCGGTCCACCCGGAAGGGCTCCACGCGACTGCGATAAGCCATAGTTTTTCCAGCTCGTGCTCAGGACGGCCTTGAACGTGGAGCAGGCCGATTGTTGATACAGCAACGGCACTCGATTTGCGTAGCGGATCACGCGGGCAAGCTCGGAATCTTCTTCCTCGTACTCCCCTTCGGCTTTTGGCATAGCCGGCTGCTGTGGTTTATTCTGGTCCTGTGGTCGGTTCCCGTATGCGAGGCCAGCCTCGATGATGAATGGGTTGCCCCGATAGACCGCCGGTGGCCGACTGACCGCCGTATAGAATTCACCTTTGATCTGCTTATAGAGCCCTGCAAGAATCGCCTTCTCGCCAATCGGAGAAATACAGTTGGTCGGCGGCGCCATGATCTTCGTCTCTTGCAATGTCTTATAGAGCGTCTCTGCGACCGGCCCTTTCAACTCGCGAGGCTTGGCCTCAGGTGAGACCTTCGCCGCTTTGCAGATCTCATCCGCTAACTGGAGAGACACCCTACAAAAATCACCGGCGAGAAACCCGGAAAGCGTATGGCTCTTTGTGTCCTGCAACATCTTGAGAAGCATGCCGAACTCGATCCCGTAGGGGTGCGGCTTGATCTCGCGTGGTTGAGGCGGCAGCTCGTGATAGGTCCGAGGATACTCTTTCGTCTCCCCTTCAGGAGTCCGGTAGATCAATCTGACATGTGGATTGGCAATGGAGGTTTGCTCGAGCCATTCATCGACCGACGTACGACCTTTTTGATACTTCCCTTCGACTTCCAGTGTAACTTGAGTGCCTCGCGGCTGCTCCCAGTCGATCTGTTTGTTCTCGTGAACCAGCGGCTCGTTCTTCTTCGTGTCGATTTGAACTTCGAAGAAATGCGCGGCGGCTTTGGGACCGATACGCGAAATAATTTTCACCGGTTTTCCGGTCGTCAGTTGTCCATACATCCCGGCAGCTGAGATGCCGATCCCCTGTTGACCGCGGCTCATCCGCAGACGATGGAATTTGGACCCGTAGAGCAGCTTGGCAAAAATTCGTGGGATCTGCTGGCGAACAATGCCCGGTCCATTGTCGGTGACTGTGACGCGAAACCGGTTCGCCTGGCTTGGCGCCACCGGCTCTCCGTTCGACACGACTTCCAACTGGACCGTTACATCCGGAAGAATCCCAGCTTCTTCGCAGGCATCGAGCGCGTTATCGACCGCCTCTTTGACGCAGGTCAGCAACGCCTTGCGCGGATTGTCGAATCCGAGCAGATGCCGGTTCTTCGTGAAAAATTCCGAGACGGAAATTTCCCGCTGTCGCGCCCCCATCTCGACCGCAGTGACCCGCTCTGCCGCTTTGGCGGCGACTGGCTTCTTTGCGGCTGATTCAGGATTGGCTCGAGGAGCGGCAGATTTCGATTCGGCATCCGATGTGGAGTCTTTCTTTTTTCCCATTCACCCTCTCAGCAAACAATCATTGATTGTTTGGTATCATAAAACTTTCCAGGAAACAATGGGACCAGATGGTGAACAAGCAAAACGAAGAAAGGCCTAGGCGGGCAACGAAGCGCCCTAGCAGTCTGCTAAAAAACTCGGTTTCTGCTTCGTGCGCCGTTACAAGATGACAGAAAAAACCATGGCACTCTACATTCCAGAATGCTCAAAAAGGCCGTCCAGCAAGGCCGCAGCGAGCGAGGAGGCGAGGCGTACGCTTCGGTACGTTGAGCCTCTACGTGACGCGAGAACGCTGCTGGAGGACTTTTTCAGCATTCTGCTAGCGGACAAGGGAAGGATCTCGCAGGTAGTGCACAGGCTCCATTGTCTCTGCAGACCAGACGAGCACTTTCCGGTCGAGTGTGCCGACGACGAGATATTTCCCATCGCTCGTCCAATGGAGATGATAAGGGGTGTTCACGTGAAAGGTCTTTTTCTTTGCGCGAGCAGAAAGATCCCACACAGCGAGATATTCTCCAACTCGCGTGGCAACCCATCGATGCAGCGGATCGACGGCCATTGATGCGCCTAATGCCACGGTCGGTCCCTTCTCGACAGCCTCAGTATCACGTTTAGTGAAGGTATCTAAACTCGCCAAGACCGTGTTGCGTTTGGGGTCCCAGAGGGCAAGCGTGAATGCGTTTGGATCACGAGCGCGCATCGTCGTCGCCACAAAGGGACGTTTCCATCCAAGGCCAGACCAGACGTCAGGTAGTCCGACTGGCCCCTCGACCTCTTTCCATGTCTCAATATTCCAGACAACACGTCCAGTTCGTGACGTCGTGAGTACAAATGGGCTCCCATCCAATAGACTCAGCGTCTCGACAACTTCTCCCTGTGTCATTCGGGTTCTGACACAGCCTTTCGCCTCGCAGGCCAGGGAGACGCCCGCATGCACCAGCTCTTTGACAATCGTTCGGGTCACCACATCCACCACGAGAACTTTTGGGTGCTTGCCGGCAATGATGAGAAATCGGTTACCCGTGAGAAACTGGAGCGCATTGATCTGTCCCTGTCGGGTTACGTAGGAGGGAAACTCTCGCCAGCTCTGCGTGTCCCACAACCGTACCTCTCCTTGGGTCGTCCCCGCCACCAGAATTGCGCCATCGGCGCTGAACGCCAGCGCGCTTGCAGGTGCAGACAAAGACAGCTGCCGCAGAAGCACTCCCTGACCCGGGTCCCAAATTTTCAACAACCCGTCATCACCGCTCGTGACAAGCAGATTGGCGCTGGGGGAAGTCACGAGCGCCCGCAACGCCCACGCATGCACAAATGCCGGACCAGCTTCGGCAGGAGATGGCACGACAGGCTTCACGGACAATTCGCCATCACTTACAATTACCGGCGGGGCGGGGCGCTTAGCCAGCACCTTCGCCTGAGGTTGGCCAGGATCCAGCACCAGCTCCGGGGATCGCGTCTGCACATTCCAGACCAATATTTTTCCGTCCACGTCCGGATTGAGCCCGCCTTCCATTCCCACCACAATCTTCAATCCTGTGGGCGACCATTTGAGCAATGAGACGTGCGACCCCATATTCCGACAATCGTTGCCGCAAAGATCCGGCAGCATGGCGCCGGTGCGCAAATCCCAGATCTGCAACGTAGTAGGATGTTCTGCTTGCCCCACCACATACTCGGCGTCGTCTGAAATATCGACGGCGGAGAGATGGGTAGGAGCTTGCACCCCATGATCGTGATCGGCATAGGTAAGTTCGGTGACGGAGGCCAACTTGCCCATATCGGTGTCAAACAGCGCATACCCCCACTCTCCATCACCTGCCACTAGTCGATGGCTATCACGAGAAAATCGACGAGGCGTGAGGGACCCGCGGACTCCATCTATAGCTGTCAGTGTGGCTCGTCCGCGTATCGCTACCTCCACCGTATCGATGAAAAGAATCGTCTTGCCAATGGCGGTGGCCAACGTTGAGCCGTCCGGTGCAAAGAGGAGATCGAGTGGCTTGCCATCTTTGATGCTCACGTCACGAATCGTCGTTCCAGTCAGGTCGTGCAGATGAATCACGCGACCTTGCGCGATTGCCAGCAACTTCGCATCAGACGACGCGACCACCGAATGGGCCTCTGCCTTGGCATCTAACCCGATATGCTTGAGCGGCACCAACTTCTTCCCGATTTGCCAGACCGACACCGCCTCATTGCCGTGTCGGAGCACCATCCGATCAGTCTGACTCGAATAGGCGAGCAAGCTATAGGGCTGGCGCGATTCCTGTGGAACAGTCGCCACGGACTCTTGATTCTTCCAATCGTAAATAACGACATCGTGTTTCACACACAGCACCCATCCGTCATGTTTCAGCAAGGCGATCTGGTGACAGGAGGTGAGCGGCACTTTGGCGACAAGTGCCTTGGTTTCGAGATTCCAAAGGACAAGCTCGTCCATCTGGATCAGGAGGAAACGCCCGTCTTCTGAAAACGCCGTGGGAATGTGAGAGAGAGACGCGTCTGTCTGCTGGATTGATGGCGTGACAAGAAGGACGACGGCTACTGACAATATTTTCAGCCGGCTCATATGCTGCCTCACCAGTTCACGTGCGGTCTTACCCCCTGAACCCCTCCTCCACTCAGCCAACTGATGACCAACGCAAGAGCGCTGACACTCTCGCGATCCCTTGTAACTGCTACTGTGTTTTGGGTCGGTACTGGTTCGGCGTAGTCTCAACGTCGGGGAAACCTCTTGCTGTCGACAATACATCCACAAAATGTTCGAGACCCCGTTCATCTTTCCAGCGCTGTACAGGGGCCTTCGCAACCACTGGAGGCCCGTCAAACGTTTGCCATGCACTCGTGAACGTCGCTTGCTTCGGATTGAGACCTTCCATGCTCGGTTGGACTACCCTCTCCGTCAGCGAGGAAGGCGTTACTGATGGTTCGGGTACGGGATACACCTCAGCTCGAGGCAGCTCCGGCATCGCTGGCTTCGCCGCAGCCTTCTTCGGCAACGTGGATCCTGGAGCGGGCTTTACCGCGGGACTTGATCTCTTTTGCAGCTCAAGGGGCGGAGCATCCGTAATATGGAGATTCCCTTGTTCATCGGTCCACTTATAAAGCTCCGCTGATCCAATCATCGGCCAGAACAAGAGGCCAGTGATGACACTCAGGGTAAAGAGCTTCATGTTGTCGATTCCCGTGGTGCTAGATGGTGTGGCTATTGACCAAAGTATAGCAGGCGGTCGTATTTGTGCCTGGCCACAACTAGGCATGACCATGGCCCGATCAATAGTAAGAAGCAGGTCAGGAAGCTGGGATGGGCGGTATGGTGGAGATTAAAGTGGGAGGAGCACGCACCTAACCGAGGACGATTAGGTACGGCGGAGATCTTGGGAGGACTTTAGGCTTCCCAGTACAAGCTGGTCCTGCGCACCATCCTCACGCTTGATCCCCTTATGAACCAATATTCCCTCGGGGCGTTAACTCCTCCCACTCAGGTACGATAGGCTTCATGCAGAAATGAGTCAAGAGGCACGGACGATTCAGAGAACG
>CAZJOQ010000124.1:0-11269 GCA_964547625.1 uncultured Nitrospira sp. | reverse complement strand
GATGAACCGCGCCGATATCGAACTAGCCTGCTTTCGAAAAACCTTCATTCCGAAGAATCTCCGCCACATTCTGACCGTTCACGAACACATCAGCCACGAGGCGGTTGTAGACATCTCGGCCGCGCGGCTCGATCCGGATCGAGCCGCTGCGCAATAACTCCTCCAGCCGCTGCTTAGCAGCCGGGCCTTGGAGCTCACTCATCTCAGGCGTGTCGATGCCGCGAAGTCTGATCCGCTTGCCTCCAACCCGAATGGTATCTCCATCCACCGCACGGACTTGGAGATCGCTCAGGAGTCTCGTCTCTTGCCGGGACCGGGCTCGAAGCGTGGAAAGCCGAGACTGTTTGTGGGTGGGTTCTAGTTTGTAGCGTCCCTTGGGATGGCGCTGTGGTCTGCTGTCCGGCGGACGTGGGTGGCGACGTTGCTTATACGTGGGAAGGCGGTTCGATTGTTCATCATTCGGTGATGGATACCAACAGAGGTCACATTGCGGCTGAAGGCTTGAACCAAGGTCAGATTTCGGTAAGCGCTCCGCGTAGGCTCCAGGTATGAACGGGGCGAGTCCTATCACGCAGATAAGACACAAGACTAGAATCGTTAGGGGGTGCGGCTTCATGCCCTGTGCATACGCAGGTGTCGTGCCAGATTACGGTTGATTGACAATGTTCAAAACGGCATGTTGCAATGCGATGATGTTTCGAATTGAACTTGTGATGTTTCACGGAGGTTTACACATATGGATATGATGGGACGTGTGGGGCTGGTTGAAATCCCTATTTTGATTGCCCCCGATCAAAAGCTTTGGATGGATCGCATGATTAAGGAAGGGAAAATCGCCATTCCGCCTGGTGGCACATTGGAAAAAGGCTCGCTCTATTCGATGTTTATCCGCATGTTGCTCCATAACGCCATGGAGGAACAAAAGCGGCAGGAAGCGCTGGAGGCAGATGACGAGGATGACGAGTAGCAGGCTGCCAAGTATCAGTCGTCAAACGGGAAGAGGCTTTTGGAGGAACAAACCTGTATCTAAACCGCTAAGGATTGTATCTACTAAGATACAGCCGAGCGAGTAGGAGGTAGGGTTCAGGGAGTTCGGTCTTTGTGGATGCGTGTAGTAAGTGCTTGTCAAAATCCGTTCGCCCTGAGCATGTCGAAGGGCGTATGGTGTCAGGCAGTTCCGTTCACACGGTTCGGCTGGGCTCACCACAGGGTTCGACAAGCCCGTCCTGAGTCAATCGAAGGGCTCACCACGAACGTATCGATGGACACAACATTAGAGTTTCTTGAACGCAGCGTGTGCGGCGCGGATAGTTTTCTCGATGTCCCGTGCACTGTGGGCGGTGGAAAGGAAGGCTGCCTCAAACTGAGAAGGCGCAAGATAGACGCCCTGCTCCAGCATGTGATGAAAAAACTGGCCGTACCGCTTCGTATCGGATTGTTTCGCCGTATTCCAATCTACTACCGGGCCAGGCGTAAAAAACGTCGTCAGCATCGATCCCACACGAGTCTGTGTCACGGGAACCCGGGCTTTCTTGGCCGCCTCGCTGATCCCCTTCGCCAGGGCTGCTGAACGCTGCTCCAGCTGCTTGTAAATCCCCTTTGTGCGCAACTGCTTGAGTGTGGCCAGCCCTGCAGTAACTGCCAATGGATTTCCGGACAAAGTCCCGGCCTGATAGACTGGCCCGACCGGCGCGATGAGATCCATGATCTCTTTGCGCCCACCATAAGCGCCGACTGGTAAACCTCCCCCGATAATCTTGCCCAGCACGGTGAGGTCCGGCGTGATGCCATAGAGTGCCTGCGCCCCACCATAGTTTAGGCGAAACCCAGAGATCACTTCATCGAAGATCAAGAGGATATCGTGCTCAGCTGTCAACTGCCGAAGCGCGGACAAGAATTCAGGAGCAGGAGGCACCACGCCCATATTGCCCGCTACAGGTTCTAGGATGACGCAAGCCAGCTTGTCGCGGTGTGTCGTGATGAGCTGCTGCACGGTACGAATGTCGTTATAGGGGGCGGTCAGGGTATGTTTGACAAAATCATCAGGCACCCCCGGTGAATCGGGAATTCCCAACGTCGCTAATCCTGATCCGGCTTTCGCCAACAAGTAATCACTGTGTCCGTGATAGCACCCCTCGAATTTCATGACGCCGTTACGTTTCGTGAAGCCTCTGGCGACACGGATCGCACTCATGGCAGCTTCGGTCCCGGAGCTGACCAGTCGAATCTTTTCCATGGAGGGCAAGGCGCTCCGAATTTCTCTGGCTAGCGACACTTCCAGTTCCGTGGGCGCGCCGTAACTTGTCCCTTGTCCCGCCGCTTTCTTGATCGATGCGATCACTGCGGAATGCGCATGCCCTAAGATCATCGGCCCCCAAGACAGCACGTAATCGATATAGGCGTTCCGATCCACGTCGTAGAGCCGTGATCCTTTGGCTCTGGCAATAAAGCGTGGTTGCCCGCCGACCGAGCGGAAGGCTCGGACAGGGCTATTAACGCCTCCAGGTATGAGTTGTTGAGCTTCGGTGAAAAGCTTCGCAGAGCGAGATGTCTTCATGACGGGGGCGCACCCTATCATGCAGGATGACAGCTGGTCAAGAAACACGCAGGAGAGGAATCACTGCGGAAGCCTCTCGCGGTTGGCAAAAATTGTCGGAAGCGCGACGCTTCTATCAAATTGGATACAGTGAAAGCTAGGGCTCTTTGTCTGTAGAACGAAATCCTCTTTGTTATCTGATTTATCTATGCGGAAGAACTGCGGCGCAATTCTTGCTGTGTGTATCGATGAAGAAAAGGAGCTGGCTATGATGGTCATCTGTTCATGGTGCCGCGGAGAAGGGCGGAGTGGATTCGTGGGCGAAAAAGCGCCGCTGGATGATCTGAGGGAAACGCATAGTATCTGCCTCGAACATGAGACAGCGGTGCGGACCCGATGGGCGGCTCGTGGACCGAGGATAGGTTTTTATACGGCTCCGACCGGCAATGTCAGGAGCCGTGCTTGGCGTACTCGGCGGATTGTGCTCTCCGCCATGCAGCTTGGTATCGGCCTCAGAGATTTGGCTTCAAAGGTCGGCCTGTAACGCCTCAAGACTCGTACGACTTATCCTGAAGCTCAACAGTCCCCACGGGCCTTTACTTCAAAGTCTTCGCTGAACGTTTGCGGGCTGGTTTCGCCCTCGAGGTCTTCCGTTTGTCGAGGAAGAATTCCACTAGCTCCCAGCGTTTCCGCTTCGATTTGTTTTGTTCGGTCACGACGAACACACCATGAAATGAGGCCCGCCGACCGTCAGCCGTTTGTCCCTTACTCCACGCTTCGCCTGCGTCGCTGAGGACTTCCAGCAGTGTTTCATACTCGTCTTCATCATCGGGAAGCACGGTGTGTGCGTCTGTGATGAGTAGGATGTACCCTGTAGCTCGAAGCCATTCAAAATCGGCAAGACATTCTTCTAAGGCGTCCCAGTTGTGTCCGAAGTAATCCGGAAAGTCGAGTGCTCGTGCGAACTCAGTGAGGAGGTCCGATACTTGACGGCATTTCTTTCCCTGGATGATACGCAACACAAATCCCGGCGGGGCTTTCACTAAGGATGTGGCGGAAGCCCCATCAGGTATCACAAGCAACGTCGACCAGGGTGGGGTCGCGTTATTCAGATGTGTGCCAAATGTTGATTTAGGGGACATGAAGTACCCGGTGATTTCCTCGCGTGTCAGTTACTGATCCGACCATGAACAAGTGCGCACTCTTTCCGTAACAACATCCCAAAAGGCCTCTGTTTATGCGCTTTTCAAGAATCAAGGCACGCACTATTTGACGTTCGTCTCAGTAAGAGGGACAAACGTGCGGTAATGATCCCCTGTGTAATAGGCTTTCCCGGTCCGCTGTTCAATGACAATCCGTTCGGCATCACGGCTACGTCCCCGTATCTTTGGATTGACATCATACTCCCGATAGCGACCTCGTGGAAGGCGCCGTTCTCGATTCTGGAACTCACGCCCGCCGATATAGCCAGGAAGGGGTGAGCCGTTTCGCTCTTCCAGCCGTTGAAGGAGATCGTAAGCTTTCTGTGGAGCGGTTCTGAGCGAAGGACGAACGTCGATCGGATCCAATGGGGTGAGGATAGAGTTACCGGAGAAGGGTGCGACACTACTCTCGGCATCAGCTGCTGAGATGAAAGAGCCTACGTTGCTCACACACAGCAGCGTGACGAGAAGAGCGGTGAGTGGCGTCCATCGCCGAGGATCAGGGAGCATCGGTTCCGGTTCTTCAAATTCCGCACGAGGATGATGAGAAGACCGTAGCACTCTCTTTTCAAGAAGGTCAAACAATGTGCGGGGCTATCCCGTTGCTGCCTGGATGTCTCCAGTCCTGTTTGCTAGAATGAGGCGGTTCATGTGTTCTCTATTCTGAGAAGAGGCGAGATCTTGTCTGACCCGTGTGGAACATCCTGCAGAACCTACGTGCTGTGTGGGAGAGTAGTGCGGACAAAGTCGTGAGTAGGTCGCGCGATTGCCTTGTCTCCTCCCTTCTTGCCTTGGCGGTCTTTAGCGTGGCCATCACGTCACATGCACAGGTAAGTCCGAGTGGCTCGCTCAAGCGCTCTCCGGCGGAAGTCGTCAAGCGGTACGTGCTTCTTGATCAGAAAGGTGCTCGCCTGGATGCTCCGTCGTTTGACACCTTGACCCCCTACATCAATTGGAAGGAAGAGCCGGCATGGGGTCGTGTGGTGGTGGTCGAGGAAACCAACGTGCCGGATGATTATCGAAAATGGGAAATCCTCAATAATCTGGAAGTGGTCATTCCTGTGACGTTTCATGTGCGGGGCGCAGTGTATCTCGAGAATGCCACCTTTATTCCTGAAGACACAACGGAAGTGGTCCGGTTCCATGTCAAAGTCGTGGGGAACTACTGGCGCATCGTCTCCCCAATCATTCCTCCTCATGTGGGGTTGAAACGGATGGTGAGTTTCGCACGAGAAGCCGAAGCGAACGAACAAAATAAAACCCATCGCACCGAATTGGCATCACTCATCGACTCCTTGCGAAAGGCCAAATAACCATGGCGCAGACTCCGGTAGACTTGCTGATCTTCGATCTGGACGGCACCCTGATCGAATCCAAGTGGGATATTGCCCATTCTGTGAACTTTACATTGGTCGAACTGGGGTTGCCCGAGCGCCCCATTGAGGAGATTTTTGGGTTTGTCGGCGACGGCGTGAAACGACTGCTCCGCTTGGCAGTTGGAGAGGGCAATCAGGCCAGATTCGAAGAAGCGTTGAGGGTATTTCGAGCCCACTATCTCGAACATTGCTTGGATCGGACTACGTTCTACCCAGGCATCGAGCTGATGCTGCAGCATTTTGCTCACAAAACCAAGGCGATTGCGACCAACAAGTCGATTGAATACACTCGTGTCATTTTGAATGGGTTAGGCCCGAAGCATTTTGGATACATGGTGGGTGGAGACAATGGATTTGGACTCAAGCCGGAACCCGGCATGTTATTGCACATTGTAGATACGCTGGGCGTGCCGAAAGAACGGACGGTTCTTATCGGGGACAGCACGAATGACATCAATGGAGGCCATAACGCCGGCATCCGTGTGTGCGCCGTGGGGTATGGGATGGGTAATCGGGAGAAGATGGCCGCGTGTCAGCCTGATTGGTTCATCGAACACCCACAACAACTTATGGAGCTTTTCATATGACCGATCGTGAACGGTACAGAGTGAAACGACGGGTTGGCCAGAAGACGGCAGGAGAGGCCATCAGCCGTGCAGCTCTAGCAATCTGCACTCTCATCATGATGACTCTCCATTCAACCAACTCATCATATGCATCAAGCTCGAGTCTTGCCGAGCGAGTGATTGAACACCGACTTGCGAATGGGCTGACGGTTCTCATGGTGGAGCGACATCAGACGCCCATCGTATCGATCAATATCACCTTTGCGGTAGGCGGGATCAACGAGCAGGTCGGTCAAACCGGCATCGCGCATCTCTATGAGCATATGGCATTTAAAGGTACCCGCAAGATCGGCACAACGAACTACGAAGAAGAGAAGCTGATCTTGGACGAACTGGCACTTGTGGGAACCGAGCTCGATCAACGCCAGCGCGATGTTGATGCCAACAGCCCGAAGGTAACGGACGAAGAGCGCGCGACGATCGAGTCACTTCAAAAGCGCTTTAGCGACCTCCAGGCACAAGCAGCTGAGTATGTCGTCGGTAACGAAATGGCGTTGTTGTACCAGCGCCATGGCGGCGTTGGGCTCAATGCCTCGACGGGGAAGGACCTGACCCGCTACATGATCAGTTTCCCCTCCAATCGATTGCCTTTGTGGGCGGCGATTGAATCAGATCGGATGGCCCATCCTGTGTTGCGTGAGTTCTATAAGGAGCGGGGGGTTGTGATGGAAGAGCGGCGCCTGCGCAACGACGACAGTCCGAACGGTCTGTTGTTTGAGACCTTCACATCGGCAGCATTCCGCGCGCATGGCTATGGCATTCCGACGATCGGATGGGGATCCGATATCCTGTCGCTGACACCGGCCGACACGAAAGCGTTCTTCAAGACGCACTATGGTCCGAATCGTGCCACCATCGCCCTGGTCGGCGATATCAACCCAAGGGAAGTGATTGCGTTGATCGAGCAGACATTCGGGAACATTCCGGCCGCGCCGCCGCCGCCGCCGTTGGTGACAGTCGAGCCGGAGCAGCGCGGTGAGCGGCGAGTTGAGGTCGAATTTGACGCGGAGCCGGCGATTGTCATCGGGTATCACAAGCCGACGCTGGGACATCCCGATGACGATGTCTTCGACGTGATCGATGCTGTGCTGAGCGAAGGGCTCACGTCTCGCCTCCATCAGATATTGGTCAGGGAAAAGCGCTTAGCGGCTTCGGTCGGATCAGATGCGAGTCACCCGGGGGTTCGAGCGCCGAACCTATTTGTCGTCACAGCCACGCCGTTGGCTCCTCATACGACCGCAGAAGTAGAAGCTGCGATCTATGAAGAGATCGAACGGCTGAAGCGGGAACCGGTGTCGCCCAAGGAGCTGGAGAAGGTACTCAATAATCTGGATGCGGACTTGGTGCGAGGGTTGCGCTCGAACAGTGGGTTGGCGTCCCAACTGGCGTTGTATCAGGCATTGGCGGGTGATTGGCAATACATCCTGACATCACGGGATAAGATTTCTATGGTGACGGCTGCCGATGTGCAGCGCGTTGCGACACAGTACTTGACGAAGTCGAATCGGACCGTTGCCGTTTTAGTGAAAAAAGGGAAGGCGAAAGCGGCTGCAGCAACGCCTGTCAGTGGGGTGAGACCATGAAGCGGGGAAGGGCGGTCTGGATGAGTATGAGAAGCGAGGTTGCGAGGCTGCTTGCCGTGGTAATCCTCCTGCTGGTGTCGGGATCGGTGGCCTATTCGGCTGATCTAGAGGCTGACGATCCTAGAACCATGAGGTTTGAGCCGGTTGAGTTCTCACCGCCTGAGCCGGAGCGAGTGGTCTTGGATAATGGCCTGGTTGTCTATCTGCTGGAGGACCATGAATTACCCTTGGTCACACTCACCGCCACCATGCGGACTGGGAGTTGGCTCGACCCAGCCGATAGGATTGGATTGGCCGCCATGACTGGTGCGGTGATGCGCACCGGTGGTGGGGGTGGTTTGTCGGCGGAGCAAGTCGATGCGGAGTTGGAGCAGTTTGCGGGCGATGTCCACATTGGGATTGGACGGCAATCAGGCTCAGCATCCTTGGATGTGTTGAGCAAGGACTTGAATCGGGGATTGGAGATCTTTGCCGGTCTCATTCGATCGCCGGCGTTTGAGCCCGCTCGTCTGGAATTGGCCAAGTTACAGGCGATCGAGTCGATCCGCCGCCGACAAGATAACCCTGGTTCCATCGTAAGCCGGGAATTTACCAAAGCGCTCTATGGCGCCGAGCATCCGACGGCTCGAGAAAGTTCAGTCGATTCAATCAAGCGTCTCACGAGACAGGACCTCGTCGCGTTTCATCGCAGCACGATTCACCCGAACGCGATGCTGCTTGGCGTGACCGGCGACTTTACGAGAGACGAGATGCTGACCACACTCAGGAAGGTGTTTGGCGATTGGCAAAAAGGCACGGTGCCCGAGCTAAAGATTCCCGACGTGTCGGAACCGGACATGTCTCAATCTGTGGTGAGGTTCATCAATAAAGACACATCGCAGACGCATCTCCGGGTGGGGCATCTTTCGATCAAGGAGAGCGATCCCGACTATGTCGCATTGGCAATCGTGAACGATATCTTAGGAGGAAGCTCGTTTCGCAGCCGTCTCTTCAACGACGTGCGAACGAAGCGGGGGCTGGCCTATTCCGTCGGGAGCCGACTCCATACAGGTATGCACGATCAGGGTGTCTGGATGATGCGGGCCGAAACTAAGATGACCTCTACGCAGGAAGTGATCGAGCGGTTTGTGGCGAATATGGAACGCATGCGCGAAGAGCTGGTGACAGACGCTGAGCTTGCGGAAGCGAAAGAAGCGTATGTGAATTCCTTCGTCTTCTCCTTTGCCAGTCCATCGGCCATCGTGAGTCGCTTAATCGAACTGGAGTACGATGGGTTACCGAAGGACTTTCTTCAGCAGTTGCGCGCACAGGTGATCCAGCTGACCAAGGAGGATGTGCTCGCGGCGGCCAAGAAGCATTTGCATCCAGATCGACTGAGAATCATCGCGGTCGGGTCGGGAGATGCGTTGACGAAAGCGCTATCAACATTTGGAGACGTGAAGGAAATCAAGCTTAGTCCGGAAGGATGAAAGGAGTGCTCGACAGGCGAGGGCGTGCATTTTGGCGCCATCATCATGCGCCCCATAAGGATGGCTGTCCGGAGACCATTGCCGACATGGCCGCACGCTCCTCTAAGGCTGAGGCCATGGGCCGCAATGCCGTCGCGTGCTGAGGCGTTTTGCTGACGGAGGTCGAATCGCGCGATGTCAGCGCCACAACGCGTGGCCTCGCCACCACGCATAGGGTGTAGGGAGATGGAATACACCGCTCATGGTTGATTCATGCCGTTAGAAGACGACTTTTGCGATATCCTGAAGAAAGCGCGCACTGGCCAAGGTTTGTCGGTCGGCGATGTGGCCAGGATCACGGGCTTGCCCGGTGGCGATATCAGCGCGTTGGAGCGAGGCGATCAGCCGAGAGACCGTGCGGAAGTGCGCGCGTTGGCCAAGGCCTTGGGCCTGGGCGGTGAGCCGCTCGAACAGATCGCAGTTGATAAGTGGGAGCCGGTTTCGCAACGGACGCCGCCATGGGTGGACATGGTTCAGGGCTCTATCAATGGGTATGGCGTGCAGGGCTACATTCTTCATGCTGTGGGTGAAGCATTGTTGGTCGATACTGCCTATAATGCGCCCGCGATGTTGGAACAGCTCCATCGACGTGGGTTGCGGCTGATCGGTGTGTGCCTAACGCATGGCCACGCGGACCATGCGGATGGGATCGAGCAGATCCTGAGTCATTGCGAGGTCCCGGTGTACCTGGGTTCTGAAGATGAAGGACTGTTGGACTGGCGGCCACGGAGGGATTTGCTGGTGACGCCGCTTGATGGAATGGTGATTCGCGTCGGAAACCGAACGGTCCGATGCATGACGACGCCGGGGCATACCCCGGGCGGCATCTGTTATCGTGTCGAAGATGAGCAAGTGCCAGTCTGTTTCGTCGGCGATACACTCTTTGCCGGGTCAATCGGTCGGTCCAATCCCAAGGAGCTGTACCCGACGCATCTCAATTCGGTTCGCGACCGTCTGCTAACCCTTTCCCCGGACTTTCGTCTCTTTCCTGGGCATGGGCCAGCCACGACCGTTGAGGAAGAACTGGACCATAATCCGTTCGCGAGAATCGGCTGAGCAGGGATGGCATGGATGGACTGGGCCGGAACGAACATCGAGAGCTCGATCGGGAAGTCGCTCTTGATGCAAGAGAAGAGCCGGTTACACAAGTCATTGAGCAGACCGAGACCGACGATGATGCCGAGCCATCTTTTTTCTCGAAGTGGACCTTGCCCGTCGTCCTCTTTCTCCTGACGGTCTTTACCACATTGTGGGCGGGAGCCTACCAAGCCTACAGCGGCCCAGTGCGAGGGCCTCTCAATTTTCTCTTGGCTTCGCCTGAGGCACTGTGGCGGGGAATTCCGTTCGCTGGATCGCTGCTCTTTATCCTCACCACGCATGAACTGGGGCATTATCTCTTGTCCAAGATTCACCGGGTACCGGCTTCCTTGCCGCTGTTCATTCCGGGTCCTCCTCATTTTATCGGGACATTCGGTGCGATTATCCGCATGCGGGGGCCGATTCTGAGTCGTCGGGCGCTGTTTGATATCGGCGTCGCCGGTCCCCTGGCAGGCTTTGTCGTCGCCGTCATCGTCCTGATCGTCGGACTCAGTCTGTCCACGGTGGTGGATCGAACAGCCACGTATGGGTTGCATCTGGGGGAGCCGTTGTTGCTGCAATTCATGTCGTGGGTAGTGATCGGGCCGTTACCGCCGGAGGCTGATGTGGTGCTCCACCCGATCGGCTTCGCCGCCTGGTTCGGACTCTTCGTAACTTCCCTCAATCTTCTTCCGATCGGCCAGCTCGACGGTGGTCATGTCGCCTATGCCCTGTGGGGACCACGACAGCGGACGATGGCGCTCGCTTTTCTCCCAATCTTATTGATCTTGGGATTCATCGGCTGGACAGGTTGGTTTTTGTGGGCCTTCATGGCGGGGTTGTGGGGAGTCGGCCATCCCCCTGTCATGGATCCCCATGTTCCGTTGGGTCGAAACCGCACCATTGTCGGCTGGATTGCCTTTGCCGTGTTTGTCATCACCTTCGCGCCGGTTCCCTTTTCTTTCCACTAAACGCTTCGCTGGTTCTCCCTTACTCATTCGTCCCATTTTGCTCATTTTCTTGTCCGATTTCAGACGCGATCCTACAGTGGAGCGATGCTTACCGTCGGTGAATCCACCACCCCCTGTCCAAAATGTCAGGCAGAACGACCGGATGAGGCAATGGAGTGTGTCCGCTGCGGGATTATCTTTGCCAAATATCGCCCAGAGGAGGCCAGAGCTCCTGTCACCTCCTCTTCGCCATCAGGGGCGAACTCCCAGTGGCTCGTGGCGTCTAAGGAGTGGCTGATTGAATCGGACGCGACGACCGATTCGATGATGTTCTACGGTCGGGCTGCTGTGTTTGCGGCCATGGTCTGGTGGGGTTGGACGTTCATCGTGACGCCGCTCGAGTCCAATTAT
>CAZJOQ010000123.1:0-11276 GCA_964547625.1 uncultured Nitrospira sp. | reverse complement strand
TCCTAGGCGTCTATCTCAGGGAAACCATCGGCGACCGTATGGGCATTATTGCCATCGTTCACCGAGTTGGTATTAGCTTGTCCGGCGAATGGTTCTTCCAGCTACGTTACCTGGGTCGGCTGGCGGGACCGAGGGGAAGAGCCGTTTCGGAATGGAGTTTGAATCTCCGAGAGAAGGCCTTAGCCCATTTTGATCTGATCGGCACATGGCTCTCCGCACAGGCCTTGCTGGAAGCCGGTCCGTCTACTCGCAAGCCTAAGAAGGATCCAAGGGTTCGGGCTTGGATGCGGGCGATAGAACATCCGAAACAGCTACGATTGTTTGAAGACTGTGCTGAGCTACTCCCGCCGAAGTGCAAGTAAGAGCCCTGCGGCCACGACGAGCGCGCCGACGATCACCAAAAAAGAGGAGGTGTCCGGCAGATTGACTTCCGGTGCAACAGGCCAGTCGATGAAGAGGCCGAGGCCGATCAGGATGCCGCCCAAGACCTGTAACACCTTCCAGCGTAACGAGACCTTTCGGTCTGTTTCATGAGCTTCTTGTGTCCGTTTCTCCCGCATAAGCCTATCTATTCAATTCGCGATAAGCATGGTGGTTGAGAGTCGCATGATCAAGGGGAATCCCTATAACGAGAAGAGCACGCGTCAGTCTTCATGAAGCCACAGTGTACACTTGTTATGCTGCACAGTGCCCAATTGTCGACCATCTTGGTAGAATCACTGTGCGTGTCAGAGCCGGATACGCCAATCCATAAATATTCGGGTTGAGTAGGGCGTAACCCTCTCTATGGAAAAAGAGGAAACATTACTATGAGTCGACTCATACGACACATGCTAATCGGTGTCTTCCTTCTGACGATCGCCTTTGTCAGTCTGCCCAATTTTGCTCGTTCATCCACGTCGACCCCAATTCAGGGGGTAGTGGTTACGGTTACAACCGGTATTCCGGGAACGATGGTAATTCGAGATGAGAAGGGACAACTCCATATTCTGAAGCTCACGCAACAAACCCAACTGAGTGCTCAATTTACGGTGGGAGACAAGGTACTGGCCTTCACCAGTCCGTATGGCGTGAGCGCAGTCCAACTCCAGACAGGGACTCCATAATCGGGGGCTACTTCCTTCGGCTCTTCGACGCGGTCGTTCACACACCTTCACACCCGTCTGAATGGAACGACGAGGTCCTCGTGTAGAGTCCTGGAAATATGTTTGTGGTGAGTTTCGTCAAATCGTGAACGTAACTGCCTGATATGACCCGCCCTTCAACGGGCGCAGGACGAATGGATTGCGGCAAGCACTTCGAGGCACCCCACTGACATCGCATGAACATGGTTGTCGAGGGTTCCTTGAAGAGCGTATGGTTATGATTAGGAAAGGTCAAATCTTTGGTGCGGTGTCGATGAGAGTTCTGAAAAAGTGCTGGAACTGGTTCTGGGAGCAGTCTGTCTTCAACAAGGTGGCGATTATCGGTCTGTTTGCCGCATTTGTTCCGTTCGTACTCCCTACGATTGTAGCCTGGTTCAGACCGACAATGATTCATGTCGGAGTGTCCTTCTACACGTATGAACGGGGGGTCCAGGCACAAGGCATGAACACGCTGTATTTCTTCGAACGGCGAAATTTGGTGTCCGACTGCAGCATTCGCCGGGAGGAACAATCGATCCCAAGCGGTCGAGCAAAGGCGCCCAACCCGCAGAGCTGGGTATTGATCAAGTTGTTGCTTGAAAATGTGTCCGATCGCGACATCACGAGTCTTCGGGTCGGGGTGCGGTCTCCCGTCATCAATCAGGCAACCCTCTTCTTGACTGCCCCGAGTTTAGTCGCCACCGGAAACAAGGACGCGCCGCCCGACGTGAAGCCCTTGTATGTCATCTCGATTGAGACGCTGCCTGCGGAGAGTTCGGTGGTCGTCACCTTGAAGACACCGATTGACGACTACCTGCGGGACTTTATCTATGTCAAACGGCGTCCTGTGACCATCCAAATTCCCTACGTGGCGGCCGACCAATTCAGACAGTACCCACCTATCGTCTCGCGCACGAATGCGATCAAAATGTTGAATCGGGAGGGAGTCTTGCGGACTCAGGATGAGGGGTTCAATGATGAAAAGTTCCTTGTGACGATGGTGTCGTCAGAGGAGTTGAAGAGGCAGGAAGCGGAGGTGTCGTATCGAGCCCTTCCAAAAGCAAAGGCTTGTTCAGAGATAGAAGCGGGGGTGTGGTGATTGTCGAATTGGAAAAATCGGAGCGATCACGACAACAACCAAGCGCGGCTCTCATGGGTTGCGCGATGCGATGTTCCCAGCACGAAGACTGTGCGCGGCTGACTGTCCCGCCAACCACCCTGTAGTCCAGGCCCATTGAAAATTGAATCCACCGATGCGTCCATCGCAATCGAGCATCTCCCCGGTCAGATACAGGCCCGGAGCCACCTTTGATTCCATGGTACGATAATCGATTTCATCCAACGGCACACCGCCGGCGGTGACTTCAGCGAAGTTCCATCCTCGATCTCGTTCAACAGGAAATCGAAATCTGGTGAGTGCGTCGAGTAATCGATTCCGATCAATGCGTGAGACCTGAGCGATGGTCTTCTGCGGGGCACACGAATAGTACAAACAGAGGGAATGGGCAAATCGTTCGGGGACCAGTAGTGCCAGCGTTCTTGCCAGGGAACGCTTCGGGTGTTTGATGGCTTGAACAGTCAACCAAGCCTTTAATTCGTCAGGTGTCTGACTTGGTACGAAGTTGCCGTAGAGGTCAGCTTGTGCGTCTCGGTTCGTTGCCAAGGTCCAGAAGCGACTGGCATCCATGACTGCCGGACCGCTGATTCCGAAATGGGTCCAGAGCAGACTCCCTGTGCGTCGATCAGCCTCTCGACCTTCAAGCACGGTCATCAATTCCACCTCATGCGAGAGCCCTGAAAGTGTTGCGTGAAACATAGACTGCTCCAGGACGAGTGGGACCAACGCCGGTGCGGTCGGCGTCACGCGATGACCGAGGGAACGAACCAGCTGATATCCGAATCCATCGCTTCCTGTTCTTGGCAACGACTGCCCCCCGGTGGCAAGAATAACGCGAGCGGCGTGGATCGGGCCATGGGTGTGATGCACTCGGTATCCTGATCCTGATCGTGAGATCTCGCCCACGCGATGATCTGGACAGATCGTGACTCCGACGTGTCGGGTCCGGTTGAGTAATGCGTCCAGTACCGTACGCGCGCTATCGGTAGTGGGAAACAGTTTGCCGGTTGGCTCACGTTTCAGGTCGACACCTAACGATCCAAACCAGGCGATTGTGTGTTGGACCGGGAACGCAGCCAGAACGTTTCGGATGATGTTTCGATTCCCAAAGAAATCCTTTGGCGTGACGACGTCATGGGTGACATTGCAACGCCCGCCGCCGGATACGAGAATCTTGGCTCCTATGTGCTTCGCGCCATCCAGCAGGATCACTCGGCCGGGCGCCTCCTCCTTTGACAACGTGTCTGCAGCGGCGATGGCTGCCGTCAGTCCTGCCGCGCCGGCTCCTAGGACGGCCACGCTCACATCGTCGTAATTGATGTGTTGGGACTGAGGTAACAACTGATTGCTGGATGCCATGGGGGCAGTGAACAGGTGATGATATGAGAAATATTAGCCAGTTTTAACTGGCTGTTAACACGAAGTTAATGTTGCGATGTTAAGTCATTATTGTTCGTTGGTCTTAGCAGGAGGAACTCGATGACCTGTCAAAAATGCAAAGGCTTAATGATTTCCGAACGTCAACCGGCGGTATCGTCCAGTACCGTCGTCCTTCGTTGCCTCAATTGTGGCCTGATCATCGACCCGTTGATCGAACAGAATCGTAGCAACCACATGCGGGCGAAGGCGGCTTAGAAAGCGAGCGGCTTATCGGTTCGACGGATCTATCTGCTCGGATGGATTGGACGTTGCGTACGCGGTCAGATCGAAAACTCTGCCCACAAGAAAGTATGGTCTGAAGGTTCTTTCGCTCGCCGCGGCTCGACGTCCACATCCGCCTCGATACACTTCTCCGCGAGCGGTGCCGTCGCCATCATGTGATCGATGCGCCAACCTTTATTGGCTGCCAGTGAACTCGGGGCACGGTAGTCCCAAAACGTGTATTGCTGGCGTGTCGGGTACAGCTTCACGAACACATCCTGAAATCCCCACGCGACCGTCTGCTCGTAAGCCTTGCGGGCTGCTTCATGATAACAAACATGAGTGAGATGCTTCTCTGGGCTGTGAACGTCCATTGGTCTGGGCGCGACATTCATATCACCGCACCAAATAGCCGGCGCCTGGTGAGAGAGATGTGTATCAAAATAACGACGTAGCCGTTCATACCAGGCAAGCTTGTAGGCATATTTGGGAGAATCGATCTCAAATCCTTGCGGCACATAGGTGTTGACGATCGGAATTCCGTCGATGACAACTCTGAGCAAGCGAGAGTCTTCCGGGTCTCCGTCATCATCGAATCCATACGAGACGGCTTCCGGTTTTTTTCGGCTAAGGATCGCTACCCCGTTATAGGATTTCATCCCGCGAAAGGTCGTTTCGTAGCCGCTGGGAGTCAGAGCGAGCAGCGGGAACTCGCTATCCTGGACTTTGGTTTCTTGAAGGCACAGCACATCCGGTTTGTGCCGATCGAGCCATTCGAGCACGATTGGCAAGCGCTTCCGCAATGAATTGACGTTGAATGTGGCGATCTTCATTTCGAGCCTGCTCTGATTAATTCAGCGCATCCTAACAAAAGCCATCGGAGGCAACAAGCGCCCGTAGGAAACGTCGGGAGCTGTCCTGCCGATCAGTCCTAGCCCGTCACCATACTCAGTCCCGGCACCTTCAACGCATGAATGGCGTCCCGGATCACATCGATAACCAGTGGTCTGGTGAATCCACGGCGCCATGCGAGTCCGATGCGGCGACTCGGCACTGGTTTCACCAGGTCGATGGCGATCAATCGCTTGTTTGCGTACTTCTTCGTGAGAGCACTAGATGGTAACACGGTGACGCCTAACCCCGACGCGACCATCTGGCGAATCGTTTCGAGAGAATTTCCCTGTAGACCTTCCGCATCGGATCGGCTCAGTTCCGGGCAAGAATTTAACACCTGCTGGCGAAAGCAGTGCCCGGCATGAAGAAGCAACACTTTTTCGCCGTCGAGTTCTCGCGCGTCCATCTGTTTCTTGTGCTCCCACCGATGTCCAACCGGTACCACCGCTTTGAACGGCTCGTCATAGAGGGCTTGGGTGAGAACACCCAACTCTTCAAACGGCAAGGCCACCATGATCACATCCAATTTCCCGTTCTTCAGCAGCGCGGTTAGATTGGCCGTTAAACTTTCTTCGATTTCGAGGGGCATCGTCGGTGCGCGCTTGTGAAGAGTCGGGATCAGATTTGGCAGGATATAAGGTCCGACGGTGGCGATGACCCCGAACCGCAGCAGCCCATTTAGTTGATCTTTGCCTTGAACCGCGATGAGTTTGATTTGCTCCGCTTCTTCCAGCACACGCTGCGCTTGATGGACGATTTGCTCTCCGAGTGATGTCAGTTCAATCCGGTTCTGGTACCGTTCGAAAATCGCTGTACCCAACTCCTCCTCCAGCTTTTTGATCGCAAGACTCAAGGCCGGTTGAGTGACGAAGGCACGCTCAGCCGCTCGACCAAAGTGGCGTTCTTGCGCGACGGCAACGATGTACTGCAATTCGGTCAGTGTCATCGATCGGTTCGATAAATTAATTATTCTTATTGCAATCATATATATTATCAATTGGACTAATAGTCAAGGTCCGGCTACCTTGCATTCAAGCACGCGGAAGACACCGCGGAGAATATCTAACCATAAGGAGGATGCCATGAGAGTGAAGAGCATGGGGATGGTTCGATTCTTGTCGATAGTGGTTGCAACTGGTGTCGCGAACGCGTCGGACGGCGCTGCTTCCGAAACCCGCGAGTGAATGCCATTGAACGCATGGAGGCGGGCGGGTCTGCCTATCCCTCCAGTCAGCCTGATGGCGTGGGTACTTGTCCTGTGACAGGAGTGAATGCCACTCAAGGGATTAGACCTGGCGGATCGACCTATTCTTTCAGCGGGCCAAAGTCTGTCCAGGCGGGTGATTGTCATACGCTGGGAGAGGAGGAGACAAGGGCAAATGTCGTTGCGCGCATCGGGGCAGGAGGATCGACTTATTCCTCTAGCAGCATCAGTAGTGTCCCAACGTTTGTGTCGTCAATGAACGAAACACGTTAATGAGCTTGATGTTCACAGATTCACAACCTGGTGCTGACTTCAATCGAGTGCCGAAATGCGTATCTAGTTGAATCAATCACTTGCGTGATGCAAATTGGCATTTTCTTCAACGTTGGGACACTACTGTAGCAGCATGATGAGTAACTGATGGCTTGTCAAAATGTCTAGGCTGTCAGCAAACAGATGAGGTGGACCTCCTCGGGCGCATGGAGATTGAGGCTGAAGGGCTGGGATATAGACCTACGCGCCCTGTAGATCAGGCCTCGATGATCGGTCGACAATTGAGTCGACAACACAAGTCATGATATGAGAGTCCCGGATGCCGGCTTAAATGAGGGGAGAAAACATGGCAAAAAATCAACCTTTAACAAGGGCGAGAGCTCACAACGGTCCGCAGATCGATCTCGGGATCGAACCGGCTCAGCGGAAAGCGATTGCCGAAGGGCTATCCAAAATGCTGGCCGATACGTATACCCTCTATCTCAAGACGCATAACTTCCATTGGAACGTTACGGGGCCGATGTTCCAGACGCTCCACCTGATGTTCGAACAGCAATACAACGAGCTGGCACTGGCGGTTGACCTGGTGGCGGAACGCATCCGGGCGCTGGGGCATCCTGCGCCGGGGAGTTACGCCCAGTTTTCGAAGCTGTCGTCTATCGCTGAAGCCACGGGTGTGCCCAAGGCGGAAGATATGATTTCTCAGCTGGTTGAAGGGCAGGAAGCGCTGGTACGAACAGCACGGAAAGTCTTTGTAACGGCCGAAAAGGCTTCCGATCAGGTGACGATCGATCTCTTGACTCAGCGCATGCAGGTGCATGAGAAGACAGCGTGGATGCTCCGAAGCCTGCTGGAGTAGGGGGCACCGTACCAAGGGTTTGAGCCGGTCGATTGAGACAACTCTTGCGATGGATGCCAATGTGCGAGGGTCTGCTAGTCATCCGAAGAGGAACAGGCCCTCGACTCTGCGGTGTCAGCTAGCTCGACTTAGCTGGTGTTTGTTTGTGGCCTGTCACACTGACTCGTTGTCGGCGAGCATCTTCAATTCTAGAATCGTGGAAGGATCGTCGATCTAGTCGTTGATTCGCTATAATGATCTTATGCAGAATGATATTTCGGTCCGTGCATAATGAAAGGAGCCAAAGATGAAAAGGCGGAAGCTAATGGTTTCAATGTCTGCATGGGTGTGTATGGTGTTGGGACTGTTATGGGGATTCTCTTTCGGCGACGCACAGGCGGAGGAGTACAAGCTCAAGATCCCGTTCGGTCTTGAAGAGACTGCTGTGGTCATTCCGACCGACAATCCGTTGACGAAGGAGAAGGTCGAGTTAGGCCGGCTGCTGTTTTTTGATAAGCGGTTGTCGCAGGATAACACCATTGCCTGCGCGAATTGTCATATGGCGAAATTCGCGTTCACGGACGGCAAGCCGGTCTCTACGGGTATCCGAGGCCAGAAGGGCGGTCGCAGTGCACCGGCATCCTTCAACCGGGTGTTCAGCAGCACACAATTCTGGGATGGCCGTGCCCCGACATTGGAAGCTCAGTCGGTCGGTCCCTTTACCAATCCGATCGAGCACGGTTTTGCTAACTACGATGTGATGAATGAGAAGATGATGAAAATCCCAGGCTATCGGAAACTCTTTAAGCAAGTTTTTGGGGATGACACCATCACAACCGAAAGGGTGGGGATGGCCATTGCCAGTTTCCAACGCACCATCCTCTCCGGCAACAGCCCGGCAGACAGGTTCGATCAGGGCGGGGAAGAAGGGGCCATTCCGGAAACTGCTCAGAGAGGCCTCATCCTGTTCAGGGATAAGGGGCGTTGCACCAAGTGCCATTCCGGGTTCAATTTCACCGACGAAAAATTTCACAACCTCGGGATCGGCTGGGACGACAACAAAGTGGATCTCGGTCGTTATATGGTAACCGGCAACCCCGAAGAAATCGGCGCGTTTAAGACCCCGACTTTGAGGGAGATCGCTCGAAGCGCCCCATACATGCACGACGGGCGCTTCAAGACCCTTGAAGAAGTCGTCGATTTTTACAACAAGGGTGGGGTTAAGAATCCCCACCAGGACAATCTCATTATTCCGCTAGAGCTGACGGACCAAGAAAAGCATGACCTGGTGGAATTTCTCCATATGCTCAATGGCGAAGGCTGGCAACACGTCTCCGCGCCAAAGTCGTTTCCGAAGTAATCCGGCAAATCGTATCGGGCCAGTCGAAGCGAGGGCCTTCCGTCGACCATCGGTCGAGGAAGGCCCTCTTTCATTCCTCAGGACGGCAAAGAGGGAGTGGTGGACTGTGAAAGGTAGCGACGTAGAATAGCTTGTTCGATGCGCGAGCGCCCACGATCCGGAGCCGGGAATCGAAGGACGAGATGCATCTTGCCCGATTCTGGTAATTGAATCGTGATGCGTGGTTCAGGGGAAGGGGCCTCCAACAGATTGGCCTGCTCGAGGAGCTTCATCTGCCGAACCGCTTCGCCCATGAACGGGGCGCATTCGTGCTTGGCCGCTTCCAGAAGGGCCCGCTCCGCTCGCTGCCAATCTTCCTCGCTCTTGATCGGAACGGTCAAGGTGTAGAGCCCGTATTCCTGCTGAGGATTCTCTTTGACCAGGGGGTTGGTAAACAGCAAACTGTTGGGGAAGACGGACACGCGTCCCGTATATAGGTGAGCGGATTGGCCAGGGCCGATCTCCAGTAACTTCGTTGCAAAGACATCGTAGTCCAATACCACCCCGCGGTGGCCCGCGATTTGAATCCGATCACCGACGGTGTAGACTTTGCCGCCGACGCGAAGCGCCGCGCCGCTCCAACACAGGATGAGCTCTTTCGTGGCCAAGACTAACGCGGCGGCCAATGCGACAATGGAGACCGCAAAGGCTTGCAGTT
This sequence comes from uncultured Nitrospira sp., assembly GCA_964547625.1. GTDB lineage: Bacteria > Nitrospirota > Nitrospiria > Nitrospirales > Nitrospiraceae > Nitrospira_D. Next base: position 2,128 of record CAZJOQ010000123.1, on the reverse strand, counting down.
CGTGCGCCCAGATGATCACCAGACCGATGAGAAACGCCAAGACGACCGAATTTCTGGTCGTGACCACCCATCGGCGTTTCGACTCCATCGAGTATGCCGGATTGTGGGAAAGCCAGCCTATGATGAGCGTTCTGATGATGAGTAAGATCAACAACAGGATGAGAGACTTCACACTGTCGAAGACCACCGCGCTGCCGATTGAAAACCATCCGTCTGATGTCACGGGCGTCTCTTATTTCGCTGTCAGCGTGTCGCGGGTACCCGGAACGCACTCCTCTCGCTTCCATTGCTTGAGGAGCTTTTCCTCGGAGAACGTCAACAGATACCGGTAGCAGTACAGCGTCGGTTTGGCTCCTCCCTCTGCTCCCCTGCCCATCAAGCTCGTGACTGAATTGGAGGCATCCGCGACAAAGGCGGGATTCCAAGTTGTAAGGTCCTGTTCACTGAGCGCAAACCGATAGGTCCAGAGGCTATCTCCGCCGAGGGCCGGGGTTTTGGCCGTATGGGGCGATCCCAGTCTCTCACGGACGTCCTCCTGCGTCAGTCGACCAACCCCTTTCTTGAGATAGGTATCTCGCCAAGGGCCTCCACAGCCGGAGAAGCTGATTGCCAACGCGATGAGGAGTACACCCGCTATAATGGAAAACGATTGGCTACGAGAGCACGAAATCGAGGACGACATTGTGTGGCATACGCTACACCGGACGACCGGTAAGTGCAACTCTACGAGCCTTTCCGAACAATCCTTCTTCTGTCCGATTAGCCAATGTTGTGGGAGTCAGGAAGGGTATGCTTGGGCAGGCTGGATTTAGCCACGCGTTTTCGGTACCTTAACTTCACGAGGCAACGATATGGCTGTTCGACGAATTCTTGGTGTATTGCTCGCAGGTTGCTGTGCACTGTCTCCTACAGACGGGTTGACGACGGCGACCGAAAGCCGAACCGCGAAACCCGAATCGCCTCCGACGAACCCACTAAAACCCGATGCGTCCTCCACCTCCGGGAAACCGCTCGGCTCCCCTCATGGCGACAGCAAGAGTACCGATAAGATCAAGCCGGGGACAAACGGGATGGCCCAGACGGCCCACACTGAGTCGTCTGCCCCAGCATATGTCGGAAAAGATGGCGCCCCGATGGTACTGGTGCCGGAAGGCGATTTTATCATGGGCAGCGATAAAGGCGATGAAGACGAAGCGCCCGCGCATCGCGTCCATCTCAACACGTTCTACATTGATAAGTTCGAAGTGACGAACGGACGATTTGCCAAGTATGTCGCTGCCATTCAGAGTGAGCCTCCTTGGGGCTTTTCGGATAAGGACACGCCTGTGATCTATGCGGATCGTCCGGTGCGGTGGGTGAGCTGGATGGATGCGATGGGGTACTGTCTGTGGGTCGGCAAGCGGCTTCCCACGGAGGCGGAATGGGAAAAAGCCGCGCGTGGGACCGACGAGCGGATGTACCCGTGGGGTAATGATCTGCCGACGCCGGTCCATGCCGTCTATGGGTTGAAGGAAGGTGGCGCGGAGACGGTGTCAGTTATCGGGAATCACCATATGGGACAGAGTCCGTATGGCGCACAGGATCTGGCCGGCAATCTCTATGAATGGGTGATGGACTGGTACGCTGAAGACTTTTATTCGACCTTTATCAATAGTCCCGCGATTAATCCACACGGACCGACCGAAGGGACGGCCAAGGTTCAGCGTGGAGGATCGTATATCAACACACCGTATAGGCTGCGGACGTCGTTTCGCACAAAAGCCGATCCAACCGAGCAGGATCCCAACGTCGGATTCCGGTGCGCGCAAAATGTTCTGAAACAACCGTAGCGACGAGAGCGATTCACCCTCATCACTTGAGTATTAGTATGGGATTTTTGGGCCATCACGTCGTGGCGTTTCTCACCCGCTGACGAGGAGGCATTCAGTGAAACAATATCGTGTGAAGCTCGGTGCAAAACTGTCGCTGAAGCAGTACGAGCCGGACGAGACGGGGGAATACAAAAAGAGCGCACAGGGGAAGAATCGCGCCAAAGCGGAGACGGCCAAACTCATTGCGAAGCTCGATGGACTGCAAGAACGGCTGTATGCCAATGCAACACGTTCACTGCTTATTGTTCTGCAGGGGA
>CAZJOQ010000122.1:0-11431 GCA_964547625.1 uncultured Nitrospira sp. | reverse complement strand
CGCGTTTTACGCCCGTGTATTCGCCGTAAACACACTCTAATGGAAAATCCCGGTTCAATGCTGGCGACTGCATGCACCGGACTTGATTCTTACCGACTTCCAGCTCCCTCACCTCAACGGGCTGGAGGTCATCCAGGCGGTGTCTGCCCATCAACCGGCTCTCCCGATTATTCTGATGTCCGCTGGCATGGAGGAACCATTGCGCCTCTCAATCCTGCGTCACTTTCCGTCAGTCCGCTATCTGCCGAAAGATGAGCTTGCCGCTCAACTGAGACAGTCTGTGAAAGAGGCATTGGCGTAGCAGATGGGGATCTGATTGACCAGCAGTTCCGTGACGGCGGGGATGGCGACACCATTGCGAGATTGGCTGGAAAGATCGTTCCGGTTTGTGATTGACTGAACGTGAGGGCGGAGGCGTGATCGCCTCGCTTTCGACAGAGGTCGTGGTCTTGGGAATGTTGTGGGATTGCTGCTCCCGACAAGGTCTCACACCCTATCCCTCGTTCGCCGTGGATGATCTGGATGGCGTATCTCCGGAAGTTCGCCGACCTCGTGGGAACCCAAGCGGGTGACGTGTCAATGTCCGATGATCGGATGGAGGGATGCCTTGGCGCCCACCGGGGCAATGCGTCTCTGATCCTCCCGGAAGGGACGCCCCTCCATCTTTCTTCCCTGAACGGGCTCAACAGATCGGATAAGGTGGGGAGCCGCTCCAGCCTCGCCGAAACAACGTCTTTGATCCAATAGGAGATAGACCACATCCATTCGGATAGACGCCCTACGGACCCGACGCATTGGCAAAAGCCCTGGAGGGGGCAGAGAACAGGAAAGGAAATATGGGGTCATGGCTTGACCTTGCCCCTCCCTCCCCCGAGGCTCGCGTTCATGGCTCGCCAACTGCGAGTGGAATACCCGGGCGCGCTCTCCCACCTCACCGCTCGCGGCAACGACCAGCAGACGATTGTTCATGATGCGACCGACCGGACGGATTTCTTGACAGGGCTCGGGCAGGAGACTCTGCCGCATCGCTGGCGCAGTGCAAATCAAGCAATGATCTCACCCGTGCACCCTGCAACGGCTCGTTAGGCGGTAGCGGCTTCAAGCGATCGAATCCTTTTCGCAATGGCGCGTGGAAAATCGACAAAGACGAAGTGGGCCTTGTGATAGAGGTAATCCTCACTACTTTCGTCCACGATCCGCACCAGATCGTCCTTGGCCGCTTGCGGGTCCGGGATGATTCGATACACCTTCCCCGGAATCAAAGAGGCTTTGTAGTCGGTGTTATCCACGCAGAGGGCGAATGATTTGGCTAGGTGTCTCATAATTCCTCCAAGTACCGCTTGATCTTGAGGTCCCGCCTGCCGATGCCGTGAGCTTCATACCAATGAATCTCTACCCTTCGCAGGGCACCATTCGGCAACCGGACAGTCGCTATTCCTTTCAGCTTCCGCCGGCGGCCTGGGCCGTAGGCTTTGCGGAGATAGCGCCGGACGCGAATTCCAGAACCGGTCGCAATGATCTCAATCTGGGCGATCCGCCCGACAAGTTCAAACTTCACTGGCTATGAAACCACATACCTTGTTGATTTGTACAGCAGGTCCAGCTCGTCGAACGAGGCTGTAGAAAAACCCACTTCTGACTACCCATCAGTGCCTCTGGGCTGATTTTTCAAATCGCCCTTTCATTCTCGTCGGCTCTCAAATCTTCGCGCTAAGCTACGTCGCATCCCGTCGATGACCACCTGTAGCCCCCATCCCCGTGACGCCGGTCAAAATTGGGGCGGTGTTCACCCGTGTGAGGTCCTCACCTCCCATAACCATGATGCGCCAGTTTCTCAATGTTGTGCATCAGGCAATAGAGCTTCCATTGTCCATCCACCTTTTGCCGGCCGCGCAAGCTGAAACGGCAGAGCTGTTTATTCCCGCACAGGTTACCAAACACCGGTTCTCCCGTGGCAAAACGACGCGTGATCATGTGGTGTCGGCCCGTCTCCGAGTCGATTCTCGTTTTCATCCGGTCGGTGAAACTCGTATGCCCTAGGCGGTTGCCCTGAAAGAAGGCGACCTGTCGGGTCTTTGTTTTCTCCGGGGTGCGCAAACATGCGTGCCGCCGCGCACAGGGGAGGCAATCCTTCTCCGCTCCGCGAAACTTGATCGCCGCAAACCCATTGAATGTGCAGTTCGACCCATTGCCATAGAGCCGCTTTCCAGCGGGGCAGGTGCAGTGCGTGCGATCCTCCGCCAGCTGGAAGTCCTGCGGTGTAAATCGCGGCACTCTGCCAGGCGTCTTGGCTTTGTTCCAGAGCGGATCAGGCTTGGCGGTGTGGATGGCCTGGTCGGCGTACCGCTCGTCCCGTTTTCGGTAGCCGTTGTCAGGGATATAAGCGTCGACTGAGGTGTCGGCAAGTGCCTTCAGATTGGCCTCGGAATGATAGCCCGCATCGGCGGTCATCACGGTCTCTGGGGTACGTAATGCCGCGGTAGCCTTGACGAGGGGGAGCAACAGTGCTTGCTCTGATCCGGTGCCGTGGGCTTGGGCCTCCACGATGATCTGGGTCTTCTCATCGACCGCGGCCACACCGGTATACCCTTGGATCACGCCCTTGCTGGTGGCCATCGTGGCTGAGCCGTTGTCGGTGCGGTTCGACAGGCGCACGGTGCCTTTGGTGCCTGTGCGGTCTTCGGGGTGCGTCTTGAGCCAGTCGCGTAATTGACCAGCTTCCTTGTGCAGATGTTCCAACCGGAGCCACTCGCGCTTGACAAGCGCGTCGTCCGTGGGGGCCGTATCGGCATGCTGCTGCTGGGCGATCATCTTTGTGGTCGCCGCTTCCATTTTGTCCAGGTGGCGTTGAGAGTCTGCACGGGTGCCGCTCTTTTGTTTCCTGGCGTTACTGGGAAGTGTCACCCCATCACTGGGAAACATGTCCCGCCCAATCAAGCCTTGTCGGTCACAGACCAGCAACACCTGGGCGAACAGGCTCGCCACACTCTCTCCCATCTCGGAGACAACGGCGGCCAGTGTGGTGAACTGCGGGTGGCTGTCACCCGACACGGCGATGAACAGCACGTTCTCGTGGCAGGCCCGCTCCATTTTGCGACTGCTGATGATACCGCGGCTGTAGGCTAACAGGATGATTTTGAGGAGAGCCGTAGGGGCAAAGGCCGGAGCACCTTCGTGGTCATTGTTATAGCGAGTGTGGAATGCGATGCGGTCGAGTTCGTGATCGACCAAGTGGCAGAGGGCATGTTCAAAACTCCCGGCCATCACCTGCTGGTCAACATCCACTGGTAGAAGTTTCAGCCCTGAGTGAATGGGTTTGTATCGAGCCATCCCAACGCCCTCCCCATGAAATGCGGTGCGGCGAATTATCTCATGGGAGGGAGGGCCCTGGGAGTTTTTCTACAGCCTCAACGGTCGAGCTAACCGACGGCCCGCAGCGTGGCGCGTCCGGTTGAGCGAAAGGTTAGGCGACTGTTTCACGGGCAAGTGAATCGAGGTGAAAGCCAATGCGCCAGAACATGACGATGTTCACGGCTGCAAGCGCGACGGTGGAACTCCAACCCACAGCTTCTTGGCTTTGGCCGCCCAACGCGACAGGAATGAGCCAGAGCGTGACAATCATCGCACCGACGAACTTCCAGCCAACGGTGACAGACAAAGAGAAGTAGCGGCGAAGAAATTGTTCGCCAGCTCCGCCGCCGTTCTTGAGGTACAGGTAGAGCAGACCCACCACCGTAACCGCGAAGGTGGTCCAAGAACCTGCTGATGACCACGGGCTGATGCTGGGCGTTGGCGTTGTTGCAATGACAGTGAACTGAAGCCAGTCAAATGTCATGATCGCGAGGAAGTAGCTGAAATTGGCGGCCTCTGACAGGTGATCTGTGCGCAGCAGATCTCGGACGAACCCAGTGCTCCAGATGTAGCGATGATCGAATGACACGCGATTCTCCCCCGAATAGAGTGGGCTGGAGGTTCGCTGAACACTAAGCTCAGCCAGCGCGCTGAGCGCGTCCGCTGTCGCGCCGGGTTAGGCGCCGATGATGTCGTTGAGCCCTTCGATGACCTGAGCCAGTTCTTCAGGACTCACGGTGCCGAGTCGCTGGCCGATTCGTTCCACCGCCAGCGTGCGAATCTGGCTGATCTTGACCCATGACTGCTTCGGAAGGCCCTTCGACTGCAGCTCCAGCGTGAGGGGGAAGCCCGCGCGTTGCGGTTGGCTCGTGATCGCGATGGCGATCACCGTGCCGGATCGTTCATTGAAGACGTCATGGCTGAGGACCAGCACAGGGCGCCGCCCGGCTTGTTCCTTGCCCCGAACCGGGTTGAGCTCCGCCCACCGAATCTCACCCCTCAGTATTCGGGCCATACCGCCACATCCTCAGACAAGCCTTCATCGGCCAGCGTCTGTTCGAAGACCGGATCGAGTTTCGCGCACTCCCTGGCCAAGCGGCCTCGCTCCAGCCGGGCGAGTTTCTCCTCCACCGCCTCCTGAATGGCTTGACTCCGACTGGGAAAGGCGGCTCGCTCCACGAGGGTATCGAGGCGTTCCAGGGTGGACGCATCGAGAGAGATCGCAATTTTTGACCGTGCCATGTCGTGCCTCCTGGTATGACCATACGTCATACCTCCGTCATGGTCAAGCCCCTGACTGCTTCGTGGCCTCCCGTCACGTGCCCGTGCGGGGCCAAAAGAGAATATCGTGTTGGCATGTCTGGTTAGCCAGATCCCGCGAACCAGACGATAGCGGTACCAATTGCCAAGGCCAGACACAGCGGTGAATACACCGTAGTATCCAGATGCGAAAAACCAGTATGGCGGACCCGTTTAGAGAACCCCACCAATCGAAAGTCCCCAATCGCACGCAGCAGTAAGACCACCGCCAAAATACGGGTCAGCCACACCAGCATGGTCTGAGACAACGGCAGTATGAGCACCCCGGCTGTACCGGCAATCAACAAGGCGCACAGGGTCAACCCGATTGCGACCGCGAGTGTCGCCAGAGCCGACGGTGGAAACAGGGGTTGGCCATCAACTTCGGGGATGGCCGCCAGTCGCCCAGCTTGACCGCCAAAGAGCCAATAGGCATGCATGAGCGCGAGCCCGGCGAAGACAACAATCAGTGCCCACGCGATGATGAGACTCACAGCCACCGGCGAACCTCCTTGGAATAGGCCAGATACCGCTCACCAAACAATTCATGCAACATACCCTCCTCACGGGGAATATGAAAGAAATTGAGGAACAGGAAGGTCACAGGAACAGTCAGGTAGAAGGGCCATGTCCCAACCCACAAGGCCAGCCCCACCAGAAACACCAGCACACCCACATACATGGGGTTGCGAGAGAATCGGAACGGACCCTCGCGGACGAGCTGTGATGATGGTCTCCCCACAAACAGCGTAGTGTTTCGAGAGGTGAAGAGGATGCGTGCCCACATCATGCACGAGAAGCCCAACACAACCAGGACGCCACCTAACACCGGTACACGCAGAATGGTTTGCCATGGACCCAGCAGCGCATGAATGAGCCAGGCTGATAAGACGACGAGCATGGTGACGACTGGGGGTTGAACGACAATGGGCATGGTGCCCTCCCGATGGTCAACGTTCAATCGCACAGGTTCGTAATGGGTCGCCTAGTAAACGAGGGGTTCGGCGTCACCATCGCGGCATCCGGTGCATGTAATCCACCATGCGACAGTGAATGACGTAACATCCAACAACCTTCGACGACTATCGCTCCGGCACAACTTGCAGTGATCGCACCGCTGCGAGCAGGAAGGCGGTGATCAACGGATGCGGGTGATCAGGCCGCGATCTCGCTTGCGGAACGAACAGCGTCCCCACGAAGAAACGATGGTGCGCAATCTCCATCACGCGGCAGGCACCCTCGGCATCAATACCCACCACCTCAAGGCCAGCGCTGGAAATCTGATTGACGTAGTCGGGATTGACGCCGAAATTGCAGTAGTAGCGTTCGGTAATCGAGCATCTCCCGTAGGCCGCGGCAGCTTTTGATCCAGGGGTGAGCGAGATCTCCATTTCACGACCCACAAGGGAACAGGGCAACCGTGAGACAATTACGCGAGAGGCATACGGATCATATTCCGTGTGCTGGTAGCCGCCGCATGTGCCGAGCGTGGCGACATTCTGTTCACGAGCAAACTGAATGGCGTCCAGTGTCCGGCTCAGGTCACGGTAGGGACTGCCAGGCGCAAACCAAAGTGCATGGAAGCTAGTAAGGGTTGTAATGTGGGCATCCACGGTCGAGATCCACTCGGATTGCACGTCGAGATTCAGCGCGAGTGAAGAATGCGCAATCGCTGCATCGGTGTGCACGTGTGGCTCGAAGTCCGGATTGTATTCACCAACAATGGCAAGCTTCATGTTCCATTCCATGTGCCAACCATTGCACCAGGGCATTGGCTGGACTCAATGCGTTTCTTCCGCTCATAGCTCAGACCTGCGGACGGGCACAAAAGACCGGCGCACGATTCGGAGAAGCAAAAAGGGAGCGAGTAGACTGACGGCTGCCACCACCACCAGCGTCCACGTCGACCAAAAGAGATGCGGATCAACCAGTGGCGTGGTGTAGATGGACAGATCCCCATTTTGCTGCACTCGCCATGGCATCCCAGGAGCCAGATAATGGGCGACGTATCGGTACTCCGCATCCCCCCTGACGATCTTGCTCAGTTCACTCTCGAGCAGCGTCAGCCAGTCACGGCCAAACGACGGCACACCGTGAGCGCCGAAAAACCGGGTCTCCGCATCGGTGAGGTGCAATAACCAAGCGCTATTGGCCTTGTAGGCAACGAGATCAGATCCTGTTGCAAAGGCGATAATACCGCCCAGATGGCGATAGACGAAATCCCCGGCGAAGACCTGATTGCGATCTCGGTCGAACAGCACGACTGACTCTGTGATGTGCCCCGGCAGGTTGAGCAGGGTGAGCGTGCGCCCGCCAAGATCGATCATGCCGCCGTCGGCGACGAGAGCGGTGACGTTGAGCGAGCGCCACTCCGTATCGAGCGATTCCCACGGGCCGATCGTGAAGATACCGTCGTTGATACTGGCGCGGATGTCCGGGCGGTCGACGAGCGTGACACCATCGAATGTAGCGGCATCATACATGTGGTCATAATGAAAGTGCGACAACATCAGCGTGATCGGTTTGTCCGTGTAGTGCTCTGCCACTTCCCGCATGGATCGGGATCCGGGGGGCCGTTCACCGCTGCCCGCATCGAACATGACGGCCCGGGTGTCACCGACGATCAGATAGGAGGTGTTGTACTGAGAGGAGTTCGGTTCGTTGATGGCGAAGGTCTGTGAGTCGATCGATTCCACCGCATACCACTCATCAACCATGGTCGACGCAGGGCTGTAGGTTTCGCCTTGTTTCACATTCCCGAACACATCGGCTGGTTCCACGAGTCGTTCATAGCACCCTGCAAGACTGAGACACACTCCCACCAGGATAATCCGTTGCACGCGTCTCATGGCCAATACCGCCTCTGATCAACTCCCTTGACTGGTCTCACAATGGGCCTCAGTCCAAAGCTCTGTACAGCGATGCCTTGTGTGGTCCGAGACCAAGGCATTCCTAATCGGCCCGGCCCTCCCCTCCCTCCGTCACCTCACCATCATCGACATCTGGATACCTGGCAGCGACATGAGGACCAAGCGTACAAGGTTTGACAGTTATCCTGAGGGACGATACCGCATCGTGTACACAGACCTAGCTTCCGAACTGTCACCGTATGGTGCGTGTGCCCGAGGATCCTCGGGATAGGAGCTGGGTCGAAGTATTTTTGCACTCTTGCCCTCTCCAAAGTTCGACACATCCTCGATTCGCTGTTCGATACTCGTTCGGTCCTCTATCGTATCCTTTTTTTCCTGGTCCGCATGATGACGCAACGTACCCGCCACTAGCTCCGGGAGCTGAAGAAGAACGTTGTTTTTCGAGTCCACGATGAGCATTGGAGCATCTGTGGAATGTAATTGTTTGGTCTTTTAGTATTACTGAGTTCCCTGAAAGTTATGGGTGGATCATGCAGAAGAGACAAGGTTTGTCTGTGGAACATGTGTATATAGCCGATGGATTTCAGCCAATTTAAATGCAAGTTGTGCTCCTTAGAATCTTATTTTCCGAGGATTCCGGAAATGTTGAGAAAAAGATCCGCTCTTATAAGAGAAGGTTAATAAAGGGAAAAGGATAAGGCGAAAAAAGCACCATAATTACACTGAATAACAATGGGTTATAAAAAGTAACTGCACGCTGCACCTAGAAGATGACACGGTGGTGCATCGTCCACCTATAACCTTACCGTCAGAACTGCACAATGCACCTAGAACTATAGAGATGACCAGCTCGGACCGCCTAGAACTTTCACCATGTTAGGCACGGCGCACCTAGATGTATGACGAAGTTTGAACTATCTCTTATCGTCGAGGGAAAGGGAAAAAATCTAGTCTGCACGGGCTACCTACAACCTGATGTCTCGTCCACCTATAACGTTGTGCACGATTCACCGATAACATTTGCACGAAGCACCTATGACTTTACAAGGTAACGCATGAACTCGAACTGCACGATCTACCTATAGTCAATAGTGACGCGGAAGGAAAACTGCATCATGTGTCTAGAGTGAGATCTAGAGGTAGAGAAATGAAGGTTTTCGAGCGAATTCGCCAAGAAAATATTTCATCGACTGGGCAATGCACGGTCCACCTATAAGATTCTGCACTTTCTCCCTATAAGTCCGTCATCAAGTCAGGTAATGAACTGCACGCTTCACCTATAATGCTTTCCTTTAAATATTCGTCACTTCGCATCCAGATGCATGGGCCTCCCAGATCAGAGGAAAAGCTTTAAGATGGGACGATTGCACGATGTACCTATAACCATAAATCCAAAAGAATCAAAGAGTTCTATTAACTGCACGTTCCACCTATAAGCGGAGACCGATCATGTAGTTTATTTGAATCTATGAACGCTCTTCAGATCGTGAGGGTCCAAACGATCCTTGAAGTTTACTGACCAAGGTTGGGTGTCGGCGGGACAGGCCAAGTTCCAGATTGTGAGCCGATTGGCGAGCATTGGCCGTTTTGATTTCTTCCTGGAAGGTCGAAGTTGGAAGCATAGTGTAGACGATTTCGGTGATCGCATTCCCCTTTTTTCGTACATCCTTCTTGAAGGACAGCAACACGCTTTTATCCATCAGTTCATTGAGGGCGGCATCAATCTGTTTGACATGAACCGACTGTCGCGAATGGCGCAACAATCCGCTGTCACGGCGGATCGATGAGTACTTTATATGATAGGGATCGGTAATGCTGGCTTGGGTATATTGGTGCGAGAGTCGTTTATGAAACCAACGAGCCAGTTGAGAAGATAAGCTCATCAAAGTTCCATAATTGAATTGTCGATAGCTCAGTTCGTTGACGCTTTTGCTGATCACCGAAGGGAGTTTGGCCAACCACATGGCTTTAGGATCTTGAAGATAGTGAAGTCGTGTGACTCCCGTGACCTCAGAAAGAATTGGATTGGTGTACACCAGCCTCTTTGCGACGCCGAGCTGCTGTTGGCTGTCGAATTCTACCGTCAAGACGGCCTTGGACAGGATTTCCAGGGAGTGTTTGATTTCATCCAAACTGCGAGACTTGCCTCTTCGCTTCAGCTCCTGTTGAACCATTCCTAGAGTAAACCGCACCCAGCTCTCAGACCCATTCGCTCTGTGCTGACCAAAATTCTGATCGGTGAAGAATTTCTTGAGCACTTCCTCGAGAAGTTCTTCGTCGTTCGACGGGTAATATTGTGTATAGGTGCCGTCCGAGTTCTTAATGCTGGCTGGCTGAATGGTCAGTTTGCAGGTGATTTCCTTGGGCAAACCTCGAACTGTAGGGCGATAGAGGAATTCTTGCGTATTGACAGGTAAATTGCCTTTCTCGTCCCGGACGAGGCTCTGCGCGCGTTCGTTGACAGCATATTTAGGGATTGCATCCCAGAGTTCAATCGTGTTCGAGAGGTTGTTGGGATTCCCAAAAAACGTGGTAAAGAGGTCGTATTGTTTGGTCGTAGTCGTGAGGCTCGTTTCTGCTTGAGGAGTAGTGGGTTTCTTTATCATGCGTACCTAGTCAATCCTGCCCGGACATCGCGAGAAGGGATAATAACCCGTGGTCCTCTAGAATTGGGGAAAAAGGTGTGGTCCGCACGTATCATTCTCCCGAGTTGCTCCGTCACAGGAACGGTGTCGAAGAAATCAAATAGAGATCATGATGGTGGTCCAGGATCCTCGACCGGATACTTCAGGCCTAACTTCTCTTCCAAGGCTACCAATGCGTTTTGGAGGGTTACTCCTTGTACCCAGCTCTTCTGCGTGCAGATCCAATTAAACTTATCGACTTCGTATGGGCGCGCTTTGATGTTGAGCGGCGTATTGCGTCCGGTGCGATAAATGCGTCGTGGTCGTCTGCTTCTCCCCTCCCCTGGCATCGAAGTCATTTGCGAAGCTACAGCGTGCGGTTCGCGACTCTGGAAGCCAGATGCCGCTGCCACCTGGGCTAGTGTCGCGACGGAGACAGGAGAGGCGGTAGCGGCCGATTCTGGAAGAAAGGCCTGCGGAGAAACGTTCTCAAAAGTCTTACCGAAATCAGGAGTCTGAGAAAAATCTTCATCGAAAGGAATTGCTGCTCTGGATTTAGTCATGTCAAGACTCCCTCAAGTTCGTTAGTTGGTCGAGCAGAAGGGGCATGGGAAGAGCTAACCATTGAAATGACTTCTCCAGCAAAGGCTCTGGCGTTGTTGATCGCGTCTTGCAAGTGATAAACGTCCTTTGGATCGAGATTCTCGAGACAACCTCCATATGAAAAGATCGCGCGGTAAACCTCCCGTTCCATGAGGTGTGTCTTGAAGATGGTGATTTTATTCTCAGTAAGCTGTTTAGCGATATGGGTGAAGGTCCTTGTACGAATCGCGGCTTTCGTCCTGGTGAAGAGAATGGCGTGGGGTATGGTTCGATTGAAGGCTTTCTGTTGCTGCTTGACCAACTGGAGCGCCTTCGCTGCGCCACGAGCATCGAGATCAGAAGGCTGTAACGGGATAATAACGAGATCCGCACGGCTAATGGCGTAGGCGACCAACATATTAGCCGTTCCTTCAAGATCAATGATCACAAACGGAGATCCTTGTTTGGCTTTGTCTATGTCATCGAGGATGGTCTGCTCCGTGGGCGATTTCTTGACGATTAGACTTGGTGGCTTATCTGGCAGCTTGGCCCACGTGTCGATATAGGTTTCAGGATCCGCATCGATCACGGTCACCCCAATCCCCTTCTGAGCTATCTCGGTTGCGAGGAGGAGCGCCGCTGTTGTCTTCCCACAGCCACCTTTCGGACTAGCCAGAACAATAACGGGCATCCCCTACCCTCCTT
>CAZJOQ010000121.1:0-11474 GCA_964547625.1 uncultured Nitrospira sp. | reverse complement strand
TCCATTACAGATCCCCAACACCAAGCCTCCATCGGCGGCAAACTGCTTCACCGCCTGCATGACTGGAGAGAACCGTGCGATCGCGCCCGTACGGAGATAGTCTCCATATGAAAACCCACCCGGCAGGATGACGGCATTCAAACCGGCCAGTGACGACTCCTTATGCCACACCATGCTCACATCTTGTCCAAGCACGTCCCGAAAGACATACTGACAATCGTGATCGCAGTTACTCCCTGGAAAAACAACGACGCCGATATTCATGATCGCCTCGGAAGATACCTCTGAACTGTCATGCACTCAGCTCGTACCGATATTCTTCAATGATCGTATTGGCCAAAAGCTTCTCACACATCGACTTGACGGCAACCTCTGCCCTCGCCTTATCTGTCTCCTGGAGATCCAGCTCGATATACTTGCCAACACGGACATTAGCCGCGTTCTTAAACTCCAGTGAGTCCAGGGCATGTTCGATCGCCTTGCCTTGCGGGTCGAGAATCCCCTGTTTTAGGGTCACATGAATTTTAGCTTTCACTCTTGACTCCTCTGCTCAGCCGCTTGAGTCTGGCGATCGACATATTTCTTGATCCACAAGATAGCCGCCACGGTCAGCCCTCCCGCAAACACCAGACCAACGAAGGCCCAACGCCATGGAGATTCGTTCAATCGATACGCCATCACCCCGATGATAGCCGCCCAGACCACCACCGATGCGATCAGGCCATAATTCAGGTACGCCCGCAGCATCCGCGCTGTTTCCTCCGTCGTTTCATCCGCAAACCCGTGCTAACACTTCCTGATATGCCTCCTCTATTTTCCCCATCTCCTTTCGAAACCGATCCTTATCCATCGACTCGCCGGTGGTCATGTCCCAGAAACGGCACGTATCCGGAGAAATTTCATCCGCCAGGATCAGCTTGTTGTGAAAGACGCCAAACTCGAGCTTGAAATCGACGAGTTGCATCTGTCGTTCAGTGAAAAACGGCTTAAGGACCTTATTGACTGCGTGTCCCATTTCGCGCAGCTCACGCAAGACTCCTGGCGTGGCAACATTCATCAGTCGCAAGTGATCGTCATTAACCAACGGATCGCCGAGCGCGTCGTTCTTGTAATAAAACTCGACAATCGCTGGATCGATCCGGTTCCCTTCTTTCAGCCCCAGCCGTTTGACCAAACTTCCGGCGACCACATTACGCACCACAACTTCGACCGGCACGATCCTCACCTTTTTCGTGAGCATTTCTCGCTCACTCAACCGTTCGACGAAATGCGTACGGATACCGTTTTGCTCCAAGAGCCGAAAAAGCCGTTCCGACACCTTATTGTTGATCACACCTTTTTCGACGATGGTGCCGCGTTTCTGCGCGTTGAAAGCTGTGGCATCGTCCTTGAAATACTGCACGACGTGGTCTGGATTCTCTGTTGAAAAGATCTTCTTCGCCTTTCCCTCGTATAGAAGCGTATCTATCGCCATACTGGAACCTCGATAATTCAGCTCACTGCGCCAGTGTTTCGATGATCTCGTCCAATGATTGCACCGTCCCAAGCAACGTCGGGTTTCCGAATTGACGTGTATACTGAAATTCTTTCAGCTTTTCGAGCGACAACACCAGGCTGTGAAAATCCTCCAGGCTGGAGGTTTCGAAGTAGGTGATAAAGTCGATGTCATCCAACCCACTGGAGTGATACAGTTTTCGCGTGATGGTCTTGACAAAGGGCAGCGCCACCGCGGTATGTTCCTGCATCAAGGCCGTCCGTTTCTCCTGATCCAACCCCCACCACTCAGCCGATTTCTTGATCGGGATGACGATGACATAAGGCTTCTCACCTGCCTTGCTCGGAAACTTCAAATCCGCCTTCATTTGGGCCGAGAACCCCGGAGCATAACTTGGTTTCTTCGTAAGCCCGTGCATGACCCGGACGGGTTTAAGGTGTTTCCCGAAGCGGCTACTCTGCAGATCGAGGAGAAATTCCTGCCCTTTGCGTAATTCCGTCGCATGAATCCTGAACAACACATCGGCCTGATTGGAAAGCCCTCGAAGCAAGTACACATCGATCGCCACGTGCTCTCGATGCTGCTCCACCACACCCTTCAGTGTGGCCAGCCAAGCGATACGAGCCGACGGCTCTAATCTGCCCCATTCATCGTCGAGGCCAAAGGCAGCAAACGTCCCGTAGATTCCAGGCCCGGCAAGAAGCTTCTCATGATCGACCCCAGCATGGACGGAAGATATCCAGCTACCGATCAATCCCCAGAGAAGCAACAGCGCAATGGCGTGAAGTCGAGTCATCATCGCGCGTTCCTCTTCCTTGCACCGACTGTCGATGATCTCTTTTGTCCAAACACTCGCCGGTAGATCTGATCGAGATAGCGGAGGTAATGCTTTGGATTGAAACAGGCTGAGATTTCCGGCTTGGTGAGATGGCGTGAAATGAAGGGATCTTTACTCACAAGGTCCTGCAATCCGCCTCTCCCCCCCCAGGAAGCCATCGCGTTACGCTGAACCGCTTCATAGGATTCCTTTCGCTGTGCCCCCTTCTCGACCAAGGCCAACAGCAATCGCTGGGAATAGACAAGCCCCCCGGTCAATTCTAAGTTTCGCCTCATCCGATCAGGATAGATGACCAGGTGTTCGATGAGATCCGTGACTTTGGCAAGCATGTAGTCGATCAAAATCGTGCTGT
The DNA here is from genome assembly GCA_964547625.1 of uncultured Nitrospira sp. Taxonomy (GTDB): domain Bacteria; phylum Nitrospirota; class Nitrospiria; order Nitrospirales; family Nitrospiraceae; genus Nitrospira_D. The sequence goes on along the minus strand of CAZJOQ010000121.1, from coordinate 8,789 downwards.
CCGGCATGATCACTCGCTCAACGGACGAATGGCTGATATCGCGTTCATGCCAGAGTGCGACGCTTTCCATCGCCGCTAGACTGTTGGCACGCACCACCCGCGCCAAGCCGCAGAGGTTTTCAGAGATAATCGGATTTCGTTTATGCGGCATCGCCGACGAACCCTTTTGGCCTTCGGAAAAATACTCTTCGGCTTCGAGCACTTCCGTCCGCTGGAGGTGGCGAATCTCCGTCGCAAATTTCTCAATGCTGGCCGCGAGCAAGGCGAGCGCCGTCGCATAAGACGCATGGCGATCCCGCTGGACGACCTGGTTCGAGACCGGATCTGCGTTCAGACCGAGCTTCGCACACACATACTCTTCGATCTCGGGTCCCTGATGTGCGAAGGTCCCCATGGCGCCGGAGAGTTTCCCGACGGCGATATCATTCCGTACCTGATACAGCCGTTCCTGATGACGACGCATCTCTTCGTACCACAGCGCTAGTTTCAGACCGAACGAGATCGGCTCACCGTGAATGCCGTGCGACCGCCCCACCATCACTTGGTTCTTATAGCGAAGGGCCTGCCGTCTCAGCACGACAAGCAACCCATCAACCCCATCCAAGATCAGATCCATCGCCTCAGTCATCTGCACGGCAAGGGCGGTATCGACGATGTCGGAGGACGTAAGTCCCATGTGAAGATATCGATGTTCCGGCCCAACCGTGTCCATGAGCGATTCAAGAAACGCGATCACGTCATGCTTCGTTACTTTTTCGATTTCGGCGATGCGCTCGATATTAATCTTGGCTTTCTTCCTGATTTTTGCCGCCGTGCCGCGCGGAGCCTGCTTGGCTCGCTCAAAGGCCTCACACGCATACAGCTCAACTTCCAACCAGATTTCATACTTATGCTCCAGGTCCCAGATAGCCTTCATCCGGGGACGTGTGTAGCGATCAATCACGGTCGGCTTTCCTCCAAATCGCCCGATCCGGCGATGCCCGCTTCTCGGCGAGCCGCGACTCTGTCGCCAAGACTTTGTCCAGCACGGCATTCACGAACTTTGAGGCCTCCTCATCGCCGAACCGCTTGGCCAATTCAATGGCTTCATCCATCGTCACCTTCGCAGGCACATCATCCAGCCACAACAATTCGTAGACTCCGGCCCGCAAAATATTGCGGTCGACGACCGGCATGCGGCTCACCCTCCAATTTGTCGCATATTTGCCGATCAAGGCATCGAGCTCTTTCTGATGCTCGACCACACCCCGGACCAACTGCTCGGCAAACACTTTAGATTCATCTGAGACCGAGTATTCATGCCAAAATTCGTCGAGAGAGAGAGGGGCCTTCCCGTGGATATCGTGTTGAAACAAAATCTGCAGGGCACGCTCACGGGCCTGATGACGAGCTCCCATGGCTATCGGAATGCCAGAATGACAACACTGCGAGCTGACCAGGCAGCGCGCCAACAAAAAGCCAGGCCGGATGGCTGATAGCAATGATTCATCGCGTGCTCCCGGCTTGTCGCTTGGCCGTCCCGCTTGTCAGCGTGGAACTCGTGGACCTGTCAGTCTTTCCCCTCAACATCCTCATCATCCTCACCATCTGGATCGCGGCCTTCGCAGCCTCCCCGCCACGGTTGAATCTTTTGGGATCAGCCCGTTCTTCCGCCTGTGCGACCGTTTCGGTAGTCAACACGCCGAAAATAATAGGTAAGCCAGTGTCTAACGCAACCTGGCCGAGGCCTCGGCTTACTTCGGCACAAATATAATCGAAATGAGGCGTGTCGCCACGAATCACCGCACCCAAGCAGATCACCGCATCAACACAGCCCACTTTGGCCATCGTCTGCGCAACCAGAGGGATTTCAAACGCCCCGGGGACACGCACGACATGGATGGCATCTCTCTCGACACTATGGTCCTCTAGGGCATCGAGGCAGGCACGAAGCAACGCGCCCGTGACACGTTGGTTAAATTTTGCCGCCACAATACCGATCTTCAATCCCGCTGCTGAACGTCCCACTGTTCGATGTGTCCTCATTCAGATGGTTGCGCTCGCCCGCATTTTTGACGATGAGGCCGACAGGCGTCCTTAGACTTTCTTCAACAAGTGTCCGAGCTTGGCCTTCTTGGTCCGCAGATAGCGCACGTTGGCGGCGCGCGGCGGGATCTCAATCGGCACCCGTTCGACAACCCTGAGACCATACCCTTCAATTCCGACGATCTTCCGCGGGTTATTCGTAATCAACTTGATCTGGTGCAGACCAAGATTCGCCAAAATTTGCGCACCGACTCCATAATCACGGAGATCGGCCTTGAATCCGAGTTGCAGATTGGCTTGCACCGTATCGCTGCCCTGATCCTGCAGCCTATAGGCCTTGATCTTGTTCAGTAACCCGATTCCCCGGCCTTCCTGATTCAGATACAGGAGAACCCCTCGACCTTCTTTTTGAATGATCTCCATGGCGGAATGCAATTGATCCCGGCAATCACAGCGCAGCGATCCCAGCGCGTCGGCCGTCAAACATCCGGAGTGGACCCGAACGAGCGTCGGCGTCCCACTGTCGACACGTCCCTTGACCAATGCAATATGCGTCACTCCATCAATCTGATTTTCGAACGCCGCCGCCTCAAACTCGCCGAAGGTGGTCGGCAACCGCGCACTCGCCATCCGTTTCACGAAGGTCTCCCGCTTCATGCGGTATTCGATCAGCGCCTTCACGGTCACCATTTTGAGCTTGTGGGTCCTGGCAAACTTCGACAGCTCGGGGACGCGGGCCATGGTACCGTCCGCGTTCATGATCTCGCAGATCACCCCGGCGGGACGCAGGCCGGCCAACCGGGCCAGATCGACCGACCCCTCGGTTTGTCCGGCGCGTCGGAGCACACCGCCTTTTTGCGCTTTCAGGGGAAAGATATGACCGGGCCGCGCGAGATCGCCCGGCTTTGATTTCGGATCGATCGCGACATGAATCGTGGTGGCTCGATCCGCAGCCGAGATCCCTGTCGTAATATCTTTGCGGGCATCGATCGAGACGGTAAACGCCGTCCCGAATGTCGCGGTATTCTCTGCGGCCTGCTGAGGCAACTGCAGTTCTTCCACGCGCTCTGGCGTCAGGGCCAGACAAATCAACCCGCGCGCATGAGTCGCCATGAAGTTGATGATCTGCGGGGTCACTTTCTCAGCGGCAACGACAAGATCGCCTTCATTCTCGCGATCCTCGTCGTCCACCAAGATGATGCACTTTCCTTTCTTGATGTCGCGGACGGCGTCTTCGATGTGGCTGAACGGCGTCGGCATAAGACGGCCAATGTAGCATTTCAGACCGAACCTTGAATATGGTTTTTTTAATAAGGGATGACCGCGCTTCGGAAGAGACTCAGGAGGAGAGTTTGACCGGCGAAGACCCGTCGCTCCGCAAGGCCACGATCACCGTCCCCCACGCGCACACGGTGAACCCCGCAAAGAGCCAGAGTCCAAGTTCATTGCCGCCCAAGAACCCCTTCAGAGTGGTGAGGAGAATCGGCAGCAGAAAACCACCGACGGCACCGGCGGCTCCAATCACCCCGGACGCTAAGCCGATGTCCTCGGGAAACCACTCGGCGACGAGTTGAAACACCACGCCGTTGCCGAATCCCATGGCCGCCGTCGCCACCACCATCATCGCGACCGCCATCGCGCGCGAAGGGCTGATGACCGCCACCACCGCCCCTGCAATCACCGGGAGAACATAATAGAGCGTCCGCAGCCCCCCTTGCCGATCCGCCACATAGCCGCCGACCGGACGGATCAGGCTGCCCATCAACCCACAGAGGGCGGCAAGCGTCCCGGCCTGAATCGGATCGACACGGTAGACCTCGTACAGCAGCAGCGGCAGCAGACTACACAAACCCACGAAACCGCCGAACGTGACCGCATAGAGAAAGCAAAGCCAATAGGCTGAACGCCGACGAATGAGCTGCGCCGCATTGTGCCACCATGTCACTGCCTGGAACCCTGGAACCGGCGCTGTTGGCGGCACGGCCACCACAAACACCCACAATGTCGCTGCAACCACCCCGGCCATGATGCCACAGACCTGGTGCCAATCCGTTGCCCCGGCCCAGCGCGGCGCCAAGAAGAAAATGAGCACGGTGCCTATGTTCCCCGATGCGACAAGGCCAAGCACGAAACCCTGCGCCGACGACGGATACGCACGGCTCGCAATGGGGAGCGTAACAGAAAAACTCGCGCCCGCCACCCCAAGGCAAACCGAAAAGACCAAGGCGTCCCCATACCCGGTCACACCAAGCCAGCCCCAACACAACACCAGCAATTCAGCCAAGAGAATAGCGAGCGCAGTGGACCGCGCACCAAGCCGATCCGCACTCCACCCGGCCACCATCCGTAACATGGCCCCTCCGAGTAACGGCAAGGACACCAGCCAGGCGAGTTCTTGCTCGCTGAGCTGCAAGGCCTGGGCGAGCGAAAGACTCATTGCCGCGGCGAGCAACCACACCATGAAACTGACTGTTAGATGTAACCACGCCCCCACAAGCGAGGGCCAATGGCCACTTCTGAGAATGTGCCAGATCTCGGACACGCCCGGCCTCCAGATTGACCAGCACTATAGGGGAGCCCTGTTCATGGGTGCAACAGATCAGAAGGTGAGACCGTTACCGCTCTGTCGTCGAACATACTCGATCTATACAGACAATGAAGCAGTCGAAACCCGGACTGGGGTCCGATTCCGCACAATATTCTGCTTCCACCCCTGCGCATCTACACAACTGATTCAGGCCAGTTTTCATCATTGTTGCCGCCTAGGAATCTGGTGTAGTCTCACCTCTTGCTATGGCTATGGTCGAGAAGACAGACATACTGGACGAGCCTGAGGATTCAGAACCAACTGCGCCAAAGCTCAACGAAATTTCTGCCAGCACCGAGCTAGGCCCTGCGCCTGAGCACGATGGAAGTCCACCACCCAACACGACGGCCGTTGTCCCCGTCACGGCCCTGCAGCAATATCTCGCCGAAGTTCGGCGCTACCCCTATCTCTCGAAGGAAGAGGAGCTTCAACTCTTTCAGGAGTATCAGGCGCACGGCAGCCGCGAAGCGGCGGTCAAGCTCATCATGGCCAACCTTCGCGTCTCCATCTCGATCGCGGCGGAATACCTCCATACCGGCGCCGACCATATGGATCTGATTCAAGAGGGCAACGTCGGCTTGATGCACGCCATTAAGAAATTCGACCCGTCGAAAAACGTTCGGTTCTATGCCTATGCCGCTTGGTGGTCCCGCGCCTATATTCTGCGCTATCTGCTGCACACCTTCCGATTGGTCAAGGTCGGCACGACACAGGATCAACGAAAGCTGTTCTATAACTTAAAAAAGGAAAAGGCTAAGCTTGAGCGGGATGGATTCGCCCCCGACACCAAATTATTGGCCGATCGCTTGAACGTGCGGGAGCGCGACGTGATCGAAATGGATCAGCGCCTCGGCAACTGGGAACTCTCGCTCGATCAGCCGATCGGGGAGGATCAGGGAAACACGCTCCTTGATGTATTGCCGTCCCACCAAGAACCGGCGGACGAACAGATCGCCGAGCATCAGCTCAAGACGCTCTTTCGGAAAAAGCTGGCTGAATTCATCACGACATTGGAAGAGCGGGACGAAGATATCCTGAGAAACCGTATCTTGTCCGACTCCCCCCTGACCTTAGATGATCTCGGCGATAAGTACGGAATTACCAAGGAACGAACCCGCCAGCTGGAGGCACGCATCATCAAACGCCTTCGGGATTACGTCAAGAAAGACATCAAGGATTTTGACCGATTGCGGACCTAAGCCCTCTTCCTTCCTCAACTCTACCCACCGATAAAAACACTGGAACTTTGATTTCACAATGAGTTACGATACCAAAAATTTTATGAACGGCGAAAATGGCGGGTCGATAAAATTCCCTCGCGTCCCCCTCTTGACTTGGGCGTAGTAAGGCCTATCTCCACTCTGTCACAGACTTCAGGGGTTTCAGGCGAGTTCAACCCAAATATAACCGTCAACACGTCACAAGTTAACTATCACGAGGAGGAGGTTCTGTTATGAGCACTGCCGCGAAGGAGAAGAAGAACGTCGCTAAGGGTTTCCAGCCCTTGGGTGAACGTGTGTTCGTCACGTATACCGAGGAATTAGAGAAGACCGCCGGTGGGATTTATGTGCCTGATTCTGCAAAGGAAAAGCCTCAACGAGGCGTGGTCCAAGCGATCGGCAAGAAGGTGGAGAACGTCAAGGTCGGTGATCAGGTCCTGTTCGACAAATATTCAGGCAGCAAGCTTCGCATCGAAGATGAAGAGTGCCTGATCCTCAAAGAAGAAGACATCCTCGGGATTTTCACCAGCTAAGCGCCGGTCTCAAATTCAAACTGACGAAACAATACGAACACGATAAATTAGGAGGAACGACAATGGCAAAACAACTGATGTACGGCGATACGGCACGAGCCGCCATCCTGAAAGGGGTGAACCAACTCGCGGACGCCGTGAAGGCGACACTCGGTCCAAAGGGTCGGAATGCGATTTTGGACAAGAAATTCGGTGCACCGACCATCACCAAGGACGGTGTGACCGTCGCGAAGGAAGTCGAGCTGAAGAACCCCTATGAAAACATGGGCGCTCAGTTGGTCCGGGAAGTCGCCAGCAAGACCAGCGACATCGCGGGGGATGGCACCACCACCGCCACGGTATTGGCCCAGGCGATCTTCCGCGAAGGCGCCAAGAACATCACGGCAGGCGCCAATCCGATGGAGATCAAGCGGGGCATCGACAAGGCCGTCGAGGCCATCACCGCCGAGCTCAAGAAGCTCAGCAAGCCCTGCCAAGACAAGACTGAGATCTCTCAGGTCGGCACCATTTCGGCCAACAACGACAAGACCATCGGCGACTTGATCGCCGAAGCTATGGAAAAGGTCGGCAAGGACGGCGTCATCACGGTGGAAGAAGCCAAGTCGATGACGACCTCGCTGGACGTCGTGGAAGGCATGCAATTCGATCGCGGATATATCTCCCCCTATTTCGTCACCAACGCCGAGCGGATGGAATGCTCGGTGGAAGAGCCGCTCATTTTGATCAACGAGAAGAAGATCAGCAGCATGAAGGACTTGCTTCCGTTGCTCGAGCAAGTGGCCAAGATGGGCAAACCGCTCGTCATCCTGGCGGAAGAAGTCGAGGGTGAAGCCTTGGCGACCCTCGTCGTCAACAAGCTGCGCGGCACGTTGAACGTCGCCGCGGTGAAGGCTCCTGGCTTCGGTGATCGCCGCAAGGCCATGCTGGAGGATATCGCCATCCTCACGGGCGGCCAGGTGATTTCAGAAGATATCGGGATCAAGCTTGAGAACGTCAAGTTGACCGACCTCGGCCGCGCCAAGCGCGTCACGATCGACAAGGACAACACGACGATCGTCGAAGGCTACGGCGATTCCAAGAAAATCGAGGGCCGCGTCAAGCAGATCAAGGCGCAGATCGATGAGACGACCTCCGACTACGACCGTGAGAAGCTGCAAGAGCGACTGGCGAAGATCGTGGGCGGTGTGGCGGTCATCAACGTCGGGGCCGCAACCGAGACCGAGATGAAGGAAAAGAAAGCTCGTGTTGAGGACGCCCTCCACGCCACCAAAGCTGCGGTGGAAGAAGGCATCGTCCCTGGCGGCGGCACCGCATACCTCCGCTGCGTCAAGGCGCTTGAAGGGATTAAGGATGTCTCCTCAGAGCAAAAAGTGGGACTCGACATCGTCCGGCGTGCACTCGAAGAACCCGTCAGACAGATCGCCACAAACGCCGGTGCGGAAGCATCCGTCGTCGTCGGCAAGGTTCGGGAAGACAAGAACGCCAACGGTGGCTACAACGCCGCCACGGACGAATATGTCGATATGATCAAGTCTGGCATTATCGACCCCACCAAGGTCTCGCGCTGCGCATTGCAGAACGCGGCCAGCGTGGCGGGGCTGATGCTCACGACCGAAGTCATGATCACCGAGCTCCCCGAGGAGAAGAAAGAACCGGCCATGCCGGGTGGCGGACACAGCCACGGCATGGAGGGGATGTACTAAACAGCTGACGGCTCAGAGCCAACAGTTGTTGACCATGACGAAGGGCTCGGCGGGCAACCGCCGGGCCCTTCGTATTTCACATCCCCTTGGAACCCCGTGACCAGTATGAAATAATCAGTCTGTGGCAAAACCGTTTCAGTATCACTTTTCATGGGATCCTTCGAAAGCTAGACAAAATATTCGCAAACATGGCGTCACATTTGATCGTGCTGCCACGGTCTTCCAAGATCCAGAAGCACTATCGGAATTTGATGAAGAACACAGCCACTTAGAAGATCGATGGATCACACTGGGTTCGGCTAATGGTACACTGCTGGTTGTTTACCATACATATGAAGAGACAGCTGAGATGAACGCTAATATTCGTATCATTTCTGCGCGAAAACCGACAAAGAATGAAACGAGGTATTATCGGAGAGGATGATATGAAGCGAGAATACGACTTTTCAAAGGCAGTCCGAGGGAAGTTTTTTAGAAGAGGGGCGGAATTGAATTTCCCCATCTATGTCGATGGCCTCATGCACAAGCGTCTGGAGCGCCTGGCCAAGAAAACGGGAAAGCCTGTGACAGATCTGGTGAATCAGTTACTCAAGAGGGACCTGGAGTTGCTGGAAAGTTTGTCATAACTTGTATGCCCTATGCTGCATGGCAGCTCAGTGTCTTCCAGCCACCCACTCCTTCGTTAGTTGCTCTGCCTGTTCTATTTGAGCGGCTGTCATTC
>CAZJOQ010000120.1:0-11495 GCA_964547625.1 uncultured Nitrospira sp. | reverse complement strand
GAAACAAGGGCGGCAGTCGCGTAACCCGGTGTCCACGGAATTGGGGGAAGGTCACCTTGCGTGTAGACAAATTGAAACCCCGTGATCTTTGTCATCGGCTATCGCTTTCCCGATCGCCCCTGGCGGTGGGCCATGAGTATGGCTGCGGGCCAGGCACTCGCACTCGTGATGGCTGGAAATTCGCTGTCGCTGTGGCCGCTCTCTCTGGTCGCCATGACGGTACTTTCCGTCCCCCAGTTCGTTGTCGGTTCGTGGGCAAGCAAACTGGCGATAAGGAAGAGCGGGGGCTGACGAGGAAACTGAGGCTACGTGCTTCTTCCCCAAAGAACGATTAAGGAAGCAGATTGAGGGAGGCTAATGAATGACCGGCTCCAAGGTCATGGTGGCTTTCATCGAATTGGAAATTAAACAATTGGCTTCGGCCTTTTCGATCAGCTCCTTGGCCTTCACTGCATCCTCCCCTGACCTTAATGTGATAGAAGGCCTGAGCGTGATGGCGGTGAACTGAAACTTGCCCTCGACCAGTTCCAGTCGACCTTCCGCCGTGCTTTCATATGAGGAGAAGGCAAGTCCTGCTCGCTCCGCCACAGCAAGAAACGTGGTCATCAGACAGACGTTGACGGAGGCCACGAAAAGGTCTTCGGGAGACCAGATCCCCTCGTGCCCCTTGAATTCCGGGGGCGTGGCCACCTGGACTTCCGGCTTTCCCGCGCACGACATGACACCCTTGCGCTGCTCCGTCCATTTCACGGCAGTTTGATACATATACACTTTGCTCTTCTGTTCCATTCATCCTCCCAGCCTTTGAACGTCAACAGACCTTATCCCATCATTCCACGTCAACGAAATCCTTCACCCAATCTCCGACCGCATGGGTGATCGCCACCACGCACAGGGCGATGAAGACATGCTCCCCGATCACCTTCCAGGGGGCAATCGCCTGCGCACGAGCGACGAAGATACTCAGAACCGTCAGCAAGAACAACCCCCAGATCACACTGATCACGATCGCCTGATCAAGCGGAGCGAAGAGGACTGGAATCAAAAAGGTCGCTGAAACTAGAAATTTCACGGCGAATGTGGCGAACGTCGCTTCCCAGATGTGGCTCGTGGAGCCGCTGTTCTTTGATTCTTCGGACACATGGATCCCGAGAGCATCCGCCATAGCGTCGGCGATGGCGATCGTCAGAATGCCTCCGAGCACGGCCGCCCGTGAGTGGGTGCCCGCATGCAGCCCCACCATCAGACCGAGCGTCGTAATGACGCCCGACGTTAATCCGAAACTGATCCCTGTTCTCCAGGACATTTTCATCCTGCTTCATCACACCCTTCTTTAACGCGGAAAGGTCAACACGTAGGCGAGCACATCGCGGATGGCCTCGTCTGATAATCGAGATGTCCAAGCATCCATGGCGGTATTCGGCTTGCCCTCATGGATGCTCTTCAACACGCGAGAATCCGGTTTGAGGAGCACGTCGTTCGAGGTCAGATCGGCCACAGGCGGGACAAACTGCGTCACTCCATCTCCCCGGCCCTTCGGACCATGACAGGCCAGACAATACTTCTCGTAGAGGCTCTTGCCTCGTTTGAGATTTCGTTCATCCTCGGCAAAACCGGGCATGGAAATCGCGAGCCAGCAGATCATCGTGATTCCGCACGCAACACGGAAGCCGGTGTTCATCATGGCTCGCCCTCTCGATTGGGTACAGCAAAAACTCTACGAGCGGCCACATTCCGGCGAGTGCCGGACGCACTGCTGAAGCCATGAAACGATTTGATCGAGCAAGCTCGCGACTGCGCGGTTGGCGGCCAACACACCCCCATAGGCATTCTCGCTCGGAGCATTCTCCACTACCTCAAACGCCCGGGTGCCTAGAATCGTCGATTCCTTCAAGTCCACAAGTTGCATTCGAGCGGTGAGTCTGACGCGGCTGGGTTGCCGGAAAAACTCTTGTTGCAAAACTAGTCGATATGAATCGAGGCGATAGTCCGCTGGAACCGCACTCGGCACGGAGACGACGTCACGCCACACTCCGCTCTTGCCGAGTATCTGCACAAGTAACGGCATGAACATGCGCGCCGGCGTATCGGCCCATTGATTGATGGCGTAATACTCCAACTCATACGGACGTTTGACATACACCATCCTGCTTGTTTCAAATCCCGGCTCGGCCTGCGGTATGGTCACCAGAAGGACCGGCGCATCGGTCTCGGTGACACGCGTGTCGTTCTGCCAGTTGTCGAGACTTAAATGATAGGTGTGGACTTTCGGAGTTTCGCCGAGCGGAGACAGGCACCCGCTCATCGTCGCCACCAGCACTGCGCAGACAACATGGACGAGCACACATTTCATCGAGCGTCTCTCTTCCTTCGTATCTGGTGGATTCAGAAGTATTATTCTCCTGGTCCACGTGCTGGTGCTTTTTTCCCGAATACCAGCGAGCTTGGCTCTCGTTCCAGATCTCGGGCCACGCGAGTCAGTGTACCTGCAAGCTGTCTCAGCTCCGTGACCAATAGGCCGGCCTCAGGCAGCGTGCGTTTCGTGAATTGTTGCAGCTCCGGTCTGGCTTCGTTGACGACCGTTCCAACGGTCTTGCTGGTCCGGGCTAGTTCGTCGGTGGCGGCGCCTAGCGCCGCCACGCTCTTGTTGATACCGGCGAGTAACCTCGGAACCTCCGCATTCAACGACGTTGTCAGCTTGACCAGGTTGTCGGCGCTCCTCGCTGCTCCGTTCAAACTTTGCTCAATCTGAGCCTTGTGAGTGGCAATGGTCTGGGCTACATCCGAGACATCCTTGATCGTCTGTTTCAGAAGCGTCCGATTCTCTTCGTCGAGGACTTTGGCCGCGCCTTTTGCTGCGGAATCCAGATCAACCAACAGCTGGGCCAGACCTTCTTCGGAGAGCAGTCGCGAGACGGTCTCGTCCAAGCGAAAGAACAAGGACGGGCCGGTTTTCAGGACCGGATAGGTTTGTCCTTCCAGCGCTTGCAACGAAGGAGCCTCTCGACTTCCTCCCGTCAAATTGATTGTCGCAAGACCAGTGAGCCCTTGGGTTTCAAGCACGGCAATGGTGTCCGTCTTGATCGGCGTTCCGCGGACGATATCCAGTGTCAGGAGGACTTCCTCCGGATTATCAGTTCTCAAGGTAATGTTCTTGACTCGGCCGACATCGACACCACGATATTTGACGGTCGAATCAATGCTCAATCCTGCGACCGACTCCTTCATATAGGCCACATATCGGTCGTAGGAGCCTCGGAAGTCTGACTTTCCTAACCACAAAATTCCGGCGAGCATCCCAGCCCCGAGTAATGCTACGAACGAGCCGACGAGAACATAGTTGACCTTGGGTTCCATCGTGTTGTCCTTCAGTTGCTCGTCAGTGTCATGCCGGATCTGTGGCCGAGGCGCGATGGTCTCTGGTGTTCCATGCCGCCTGTTCGCTTGCTGCACGCCCTCGCGGACCTTGAAAGTATTCACGGATCACGGGATCGTCCGACTGGGATAACTTCTGCATGGTGCCGACCCCGAGCACTCTCCCACTTCCCAGCACTGCCACACGATTGGCGATGCGCCAGAGGGAATCCAGATCGTGCGTGACCATGACCACTGTCAGTCCCAAAAGACGTTTCAACGAGAGCACGAGATCGTCAAATCCCGCAGCAATGATCGGATCGAGTCCTGCCGTTGGTTCGTCGAGGAACAGCAACTCGGGGTCCATCACAATCGCTCGGGCCAACGCCGCTCGCCTCCGCATGCCTCCGCTGAGTTCGTTGGGATACTTCGCGGCACTGTCTTGAGGTAATCCCACCATCGCAATTTTAGCGGCCACAATATCTCGAATCAGTTCGGCGCTCAATGCCGTATGCTCGCGCAGGGGGACGGCGACATTTTCAGCCAGCGTGAAAGAACTGAACAGTGCGCCATGCTGGAACATCACACCGAACCGTCGGTGGACCGGATGGCCATCACCCGCCTCCAATCGCCGGCTGTCTATGCCAAACAACCGTATGGTCCCCGCCGATGGCACGATCAGACCGATGATCTCGCGCAACAACGTGGTCTTGCCGCACCCATTGCCTCCCGCAATCGCGAAAATTTCTCCACGGTTGATGGACAAGCTGACATCCTCGTGCACGACGGCTTGTCCAAACTTCGTGGCGACGTGACTCACCTCAATCACCGGAGTCTCAACCTTGGCTACCAACGACATCGCGGGCGACCTCTCACACAAGTTGCCTAACACGCTAAAGATCCCACCAATTGAGCAAAATGCTGCAGAGTGCATCGAACACAATCACGAGGAAAATCCCCTGTACGACACTGATGGTGGTATGTCGGCCGACATCGTCAACGCCACCTCGAATCTGAAATCCTTGATAGCAGCCTACCAAAGCGATGATCGCCGCGAAGATTGGAGCCTTTCCCAATCCGATCAGAAAGTGTCGCACAGGCACCGCTTCCTCGAATCGAGCGATAAACTCGACAAAGCTCACATTGAGCTCTCCCAGGGCGATCAGCATGCCGCCGAATACCCCCACAACATCTGCGTACACCGTCAACAGGGGAAGAGCAATGATGAGGCCAAACGATCGCGGGAGCACAAGCAAGTTCATGGGCGAGATGCCCAACGTGCGCACCGCGTCTAATTCTTCTGTGACCTTCATGGTGCCGATCTCAGCCGCATAGGCCGATCCGGATCGCCCGGCGATGAGGATCGCCACGATCAATGGTGCAATTTCACGCAACAGAGAGATGCCCACCAGATCTACGATGAAAATGTTCGTGCCGAACTTGCGTAGCTGTTCCGCTCCTTGATACGCAATGACGACTCCGACGAGAAACGTCAGCAGGCCGGTGATCGGCAGAGCCCGCACACCATCCAGTTCCACGATCCGAAGGAGCGCCCGCCATCGGATAGACCGCGGCCGCATCAGGGATCGGCCGAACGCGATGGTGCTCTCTCCGAGAAAGGCGAGGGCGCGAATCGCAGACAGTTGCCGAGACTGTAGCGCACGTGCCAGACTCTGAGCCCATCCTGTTCCTAAGACAGCGGCTCCGCGCTCAGGTCGATGTCGGTCAGTTTCTACCCTCTGGAGCAGATCGACGAATTCCGGCTTGAGCCCTTGAAGGGACGTCTGTTGACCTTTGCGACGCAAGCCGTCAATGCACCGCTGCAGCATCAGTGCACCACCCGTATCCATGGCGGTCACTCCACCGACGTCGTAAACAACGGAGGACATAGCTGGCCATCGAAGCGCTCGACTTCCTCGCTCCAACTGAGGCAGGTTTGGAAGGATCCACGCGCCGCGGCAGCGGATCACACTATCCTCGACCGAGATGGTTGCCTGTTGTTCCATCGGTCCCACGTCGTCGGTTGCTCGGGTCCTTTATAAGTCTGAGCATCACATCTGTCCGCGCCCTGTCAGAAAACCGTAAACAGATCTCCGAGTGCGGTCTACATGCCATCGAGAATCGCCTTCAGCTCAGCCCCGGTCATGACTTCGCGTTCCAGCAAAAGTTTGGCGCCCTGTTGGAGGGCGGCTTTCCTTTCTTCCAGCATTTGCCTCACCCGCCCGTACTGCTCATCGATGATTCGCCGCACTTCGCAATCGATCTCACGGGCGGTTTCTTCGGAGTAATCGCCTTTTTCCGATGCGATCGGCAGTTGGAGAAATTGTGGTTGCCGCTCTCGCTCCAATGTGATGGTGCCGAGTTTTTCGCTCATGCCATAGGCCTTGACCATGCTTTTCGCGATGTCGGTGGCCTTGAGGAGGTCGTTCTGCGCTCCCGTTGAAGCCTCGCCGAAAATAGTTTCCTCGGCGATCCGTCCACCAAGTAATACAGCAACCTTATTCTCCAATTCAGATTTCGTCATGAGAAACCGGTCTTCCGTCGGAAGCTGCAATGTGTAGCCAAGCGCCGCCACGCCGCGCGGAATGATCGAGATTTTCTGCACCTGATCCATCCCCGGCAAGGACATGGCAACGAGGGCATGGCCCGTCTCATGGTAGGCCACCCGTTCCTTTTCCATCTTATTCAGGACACGATTCTTTTTCTCCAATCCGGCAATGACTCGCTCGACCGCCTCCTGCAATTCTGAAAAACCGACCTCATCCTTGCCACGACGCACAGCCAGCAACGCCGCCTCGTTGATGATGTTGGCCAAATCGGCTCCAGAGAACCCGGGAGTCATCGCTGCGATGTTTTCGAGGTCGGCGTCGGGACCGAGCGTCACCTGTTTGGCATGCACACGAAGAATGGCGAGGCGACCGATCTTGTCCGGACGGTCCACCACCACATGACGATCGAACCGGCCGGCCCGCAGCAACGCAGGATCAAGAATTTCGGGGCGATTGGTCGCGGCCATGAGAATGACCCCGATGCGAGGATCGAAGCCGTCCATCTCGACCAGCAACTGATTGAGCGTTTGTTCCCGCTCCTCATGACCCATGGGCCCCGCCCCGCGGGCTTTTCCAAGCGCATCCAACTCATCGATGAAAATAATGCAGGGTGCTTTAAGCTTTGCCTGATCAAATAGATCACGAACGCGCGCCGCGCCGACTCCGACGAACATCTCGACGAACTCCGAGCCACTGATGCTGAAGAATGTCACCCCGGCCTCACCGGCCACAGCACGGGCCAGCAACGTCTTGCCGGTCCCAGGAGGTCCAACGAGCAGGATCCCCTTGGGAATCTTGCCGCCGAGCTTGGTGAATTTCTCCGGCGTCTTGAGGAACTCGATCACCTCACGCAGCTCTTCTTTGGCCTCGTCCACACCGGCGACATCCGCAAACGTCACCTTGATGTCCTTCTCCACGTAGATCTTCGCTTTGGATTGCCCGACCTGCATGAACCCGCCCTGCGCCTGTCCCAATCGTCGGAAAATGAAGAACCAGATGCCGACGAACAGAGCAACCGGGATAATCCATGATAAAAGATCGCGCCAAAACGTGGATTCAATGACGCCGGTAAAGATTACTCCGTGTTGATTGAGTTCACGCACGAGATCAGGGTCTTCGACCCGTACAGTCGCAAAGGCTTTGGGTTCTTTCAAATCCCCCTCAGGCTTCAATGTTCCGGTCAATACGTGGCTGGTCACGGAGACTTCTGCGACCTTGCCCACCGCTACCAATCGCTTGAATTCACTGTAGGGAAGCGCTTCGACCTGGTTTAGAGCCCGAATAAAGTCATGCACGAGCACCACCGCCATCATGGCAAGAAGGATGTACCAAATGGAAAAGGAGACTTTTTTATTCATCGGCCTTACTCAGGACTTGCAGATATAACATGGACTAATTCTTCCACCCTCACAACAGTCTAGAACATGAAATACGCGCCGGCTCCGAATGATTCGGTCTTCTGGGAGTAGAAGAATTGCCCATAGGGATTATAGCCGCGATAGTAGTTGAAAAGAATCCGAAAGCGCTTAAAAGATCCGACCCGAGACATATCGAAGCCCATCAGCAAATTCGTATTGATGT
Organism: uncultured Nitrospira sp.; assembly: GCA_964547625.1. Lineage (GTDB taxonomy): Bacteria > Nitrospirota > Nitrospiria > Nitrospirales > Nitrospiraceae > Nitrospira_D. Next base: position 4,011 of record CAZJOQ010000120.1, on the reverse strand, counting down.
GCCAGCCCTGCTCCTCAACGGACTTAAAGTCCGCCGTCAAAACGGGCCAAAAGAGGATCGGCTTCGACAACAGACCAAGGCCGTAGGATCTCCCCAAAGGGGTTGATGCTCGCGCTTCAAATCCCCATTGGACAGTATTGCGGTCAATCGTGACCGGTTGACGATTGATCATCACCGCCCCGCCTCCATAGAGGCGCAACCATTTCTGAACGTCGTAGGACACAATCATGTCCACTTCATCAAACTGAAATCCGATCGACTGAAAACCGGGATTGGCTCCCAAGAACTCATCCCCAATGTGACTGCTCTGGTGATAAAAGCGTAGTCGCGCAGACCAGTTTCCATGACGCCAGGTGACCGGAACGCCCACATTGAAGTCGACATTGATGAGGGCCGCATCCGACGCATCCAAGTCAAATTGCGCGAAAATTCCGGTCAGCAGACTGATCTGCCATCCATTGCATCCCGTACGCCTCGTATAAAACCCAAAATTTTCGCCGACACCGATCGACCCAATATTCGCATTCGTCCGTTCATTACGTGATTGCATGGATTGCCAAAGGGCGAAGAACTGAGGTTGCCTCGGATCAGCCAAGAGAGGTCGAAAAAGATCGTCCGAGGGAAACCATTCACTGGCAATCTTCCCCTCGTCAGATCGCTGGTACCGACAATCAAGCACTTCGTTGGGCATCCCGTTCTCTATCCTCTTCTCACCCGGTTCCTCCGCGTAGACTTGACCTGTAAGCAAGGTGACCATGACCCATATTCCGACCATCCATCGTTCATTCGGCACGATCCGACCCATCTACCTCCTCCGGTTGATTTTCTTGGCTGACGCATTTGAGACGCCGTTCATCGCCTATTTCGATAGCATATTGTGAGAGGAAATTCATGTGGTTTTCTGAGCGAGGAGCAGGAAGGTTGAGCCACGTTACTTTCGCCATGGTGGCTAAGGTTGCGGCCGCTGCAAATGTGAGTCGTCTATGGCATAACGTTCTCCCCCGCGCGTAGTGCTTTCAGAGCTCGACGGAGCAGCCAAATGAAAGAGCACCCTACAGTGAAACTTCCATTTTCTCAACATCCACGTATGAGCGCATAACACCACACTGCGCTGTATACAAATTCGCGCGGGGCTAGCCGCAAGGCGCACCGGTCGCAAACAACGTATTTGGCACACTGTCCGAATTTCCGAATACCCCTCTTGGTGGCCTTGATGCCACATTCCATGATTGGTATCCGTTATGACAGGCAGCCGCCTGCCCCGCTCCACGGGTCTGTGATGCTCGCATAAGACATCTCTCGAACCTGATTCGTCAAAATTCCCTGATGATTCGGAACCCAGCGACCGGGAGGGTAAGTCCTGTCGTAACGCGTGCCCCGACTCCGACTTGAATCATCCAATATCGATCAAGCTCATAGTGTAGTTGCGGCATGAATAGCACTCCGGTATTCCCTCCGATCACCTGATTAAGATTCGTTTCGATCCCCGCCACCATCCGGTCCGTTACATCTGCAAAGAGGGTGACATTGGCAAGAAATTCAGCTTCTTTGTTCGGGACTGATCCGAGGATTTCCCCTCGACCGCCAACCATGCCGAACACACTCCACGTGTCATTGAATCGAAACCCGGCTAGATACAAACCCGTGGTCGTCCACACGCTTGAGTCGCGTCCGTATTGGATGATGGCCTGCGCACCATGAATAAAGCGATGATTCAGGGCAGTGCCGAAGGTGATCTGTCCTGCGCCTTTGTAGGCCTCCAGGTGGCTGTTCTCCATTGGAACCTCAAACTCGAGGGCCACACCGTCACAGACGGCGTACTCAATTTCAGGAGCCCATTCAATGGTTTCCCGGTCAGGGCTTCGTCGAATGAGGCCCAAGGGGTCTTGAGCTCCGTTCATCCTGCGTGATTCTTGAGCTAGCGGGATGAGACCCAACACATTAACCTCTCCTTCACCACGTTTGGCTCCGAGTGGTCGAATGAGATCAAACACCATCGGCTCGGCGATCCGCGGACCCCTCGCTTCACCCGATACCCGCTCAATGGTCTGGCTGGATTGGTCTGCGGCCATCGAACTGGGACACCCTCGACTATCCAAGGGCCTTCTGCTCGGAGTCTCAGCCATCACTTGCCTGTTGGATTGACGTCCAGGAGTATCAGTGGCTTGGGGTAGCGGGAGACTCGGTAACGGAAGGAAGTTCTGCGCAACAGCGGCGTTGACCGGAATCATGACGGTCACGCAGAATAGAACAAATATCCGAACAGATCCTGACAAATCACTCCCCTTGGAATTGCTGAACATAGGCGCGTGATAGGGATTGTGGACTACCTGCTTGTCAGACGCGGCTCACAAAAGATGCTCCTCAGCAGAACAGACAGATGATCATTCCCGAAGGAACCGGCACTGTCTGTATCGTACAATAAAGCCTGTTGAACGCAATCCTCGATGCTGATTTTGAAAAGCCCTAATCCCTCACAGTCGAAAATGGATCGAGCAGCTCGAAGGTGGTGACGGCAGAGGATATTCTTCTTGCGGTCGGCGCCTGCACCGCCTAGAAAGATATCACGCCGTGCATGCCCACCGCGCAAAAACCGACAACACCGGCGCCGCTACAGCAAACATCTCTATAAACGGCGTCATGGGTCGAGATGATGTTTGGCCGTATCAAGGATTGGCGTCGCATCACCATGCGTTACGACCGCACGCCCACACACTCCTCTCGGCGAGCTGTATCGCCGCAACCATCATCTTCTCCTTCAAAGAATGAGTCCTGTGCCGAGAACCTAGTGTAGTGATGCATAAATAGCTGTACTTATTATGCCGTACGGGTATACTCCTCCTTCAGCGGAGGATCTGACCATGCGCATCGCCCCTTCCCTTCAGCTGACAGAGCCCGAACGCCAGCAACTGACGCAGTGGGCGCGGGGCCGACGGACCCCCGCGCGGCTCGTGCTCCGTGCCAAGATTGCCTTGTTGGCGGCCGAGGGCCACGACAATCAGCACATTGCTGCCGCCCTGGACACAAGTCGGCAAACTGTGGGCCTTTGGCGGCACCGCGTCGTCACCCAGCGCCTGCCTGGCCTCGTCCAGGATGCGCCCCGCGGCGGGCGCCCCCCCAAGGCGCGCCAGACGCTGATCGCGCGCATTCTGAAGACGACGACTCAGACGACACCGCCCGGTGCCACCCACTGGTCGACCCGCACCTTGGCTCGGCACCTGCGGACGAATTCGACGTTCGTGCAGCGGGTCTGGACTGCCCATGGTTTGCAACCCCACCGAGTCCGAGCCTTCAAGCTCAGCCAGGATCCGCACTTCCAGGACAAGCTAGAGGATGTGGTGGGGCTGTATCTCCACCCTCCCGCGCATGCCGTGGTCCTCAGCGTGGATGAAAAAAGCCAGATCCAAGCGCTGGATCGCACCCAGCCCGGCTTACCCATGAAGAAGGGCCGGTGTGGCACGATGACACACGACTATAAGCGCCATGGTACCACCACGCTCTTCGCCGCCCTCAATGTCGCGGAGGGCTCCATCCTCTCCACCTGCTTGCCGCGGCATCGGCACCAGGAATGGCTGACGTTCCTGCGTCTGATTGATCGCCAGATCCCCCAGGGCAAGACTCTGCATCTGATCGCCGACAACTACGCCACGCACAAACACCCCACGGTTCAGCGGTGGCTCATGCGCCACCCGCGTGTCCACATGCACTTCACCCCGACGAGTAGTTCGTGGCTCAATCTGGTGGAACGCGTCTTTGGCGATCTGACGGCCAAACAGATTCGTCGCGGCGTGTTCCGGAGCGTTCCGGAGTTGATTGCGGCCATTGACGCGTACATCACCCAGCGCAATGCCATGCCTAAACCGTTTGTGTGGACCAAGACGGCACAGGAGATCCTGGTAAAAGTGAACCGGGCCAGGATCGCCATGAATAAGACAAGAACAGCATGAATCACTACACTAGCTCGAACCCATTTTTGACGAGAATCGGCTTCTGCATCGCCGGTACGTTCAT
>CAZJOQ010000119.1:0-11591 GCA_964547625.1 uncultured Nitrospira sp. | reverse complement strand
CTAGGAGAATCGGAAAATAGTCGTGTTCAATGCGGGAGCTCCATTCGGCTGTGTACAGTGTTTTCCAAGATTGGCCGATCAACTCCTCCGGCTTGTACCCGTAGATAGCGGCGTGCACTGGATTCATATAGGTATAGCAGCCGTCCTTGTCCAGAAAGGCAACGCCTTCGAGCCCTCGCTCAATGGCGCGGATGATCTCCGCGTTCCTTCGGTCGGCTTGTTCACGCTTCGCGAGGCTCTGTTCAAGTTCCTGCCGCTGTCGCCGCAACTCAAGTTGGGTAACGACTTGCCGGCCTAGTACCCGAAGCCCATACATTTGATCGGGTGTCAATTGTTTGGGGACCCGATCGATCACGCAGAGGGTGCCCAACGCATAGCCGGCCGGCGTCAGGAGAGGCATTCCGGCATAGAAGCGAATGTGCGGGGCCATCGTGACGAGGGGGTTATCGCCAAACCGTGGATCTTGGGCAGCGTCCGGTACCACGAACAGATCGGTACCATGGATCGCATGGGCACAGAACGCGATATCGCGGGAGGTTTCGTGAGCCTCGATACCAACCTTCGCCTTGAACCACTGGCGATGGGCATCGATAAGGCTGACTAGTGCAATCGGTGTCCCGCAGATCTGCGCGGCGAGTTCGGCCAAATCGTCGAAGGCCTCTTCCCCCGGTGTGTCGAGAATCTCGTATTGTTGTAGTGCGGCGAGACGAGCGCCTTCGTTCTCTGGCAAAGGAGCACTCTGCAAGGCCATCCCTCTCTGCTACTGTTGTGGCATCCATGACCCTAGCCCACTGAGGATTGACCGCCGGCTCCAACCGATCGGGGGATGCCGCGTTCACCGAGGACAAACCTATTCGCGTGGGTCGGAAGGGCGTTCTCTCGTATTAGGTACTATGGGCGGCGCGATTTAGAAAGCGAAATGCTCTTTTCACGCTGTGATGTATGTGATCAGTGTCTTGCTTGAGTTTTCAGAAGACGCATTGTAAGGTCTTGCCTACCTCAGGCTCATGTCCACAGGACTCCAGAGACGATGCCGAGAGACGATCGATTTATCGAGATGATTCAAAAACCGCCACGCCGCCATCTGCGTCGGTGGCAGGTCGTGCTGATCGGTCTGGTAGCCGTCACCATCGTTGGCGCGACGACTGTCATGGGGGTCGTGTGGCATTTTGCGAATGATCTCCCATCACTCGACCTGCTTCAGAACTACCAACCCAGCTTGGTCACCACCGTCTACTCGGATGATGGGCAATCCATCGGGCAGTTCTTCATCGAGCGGCGTATTCTGACGCCACTGGCTGAAATTCCCAAGACGCTTACGCAGGCGGTGATCGCAACGGAGGACGCGCGGTTTTTTGAGCATCCAGGATTGGACTACATTGGGATGTTGCGAGCCGCGTGGACCAACATTCGGCACGGTGGGAAAAAGGTGGAAGGCGCCAGCACGATCACGCAACAATTGGCGCGGTCGTTGTTTCTGTCGTCGGAGCGTTCCTACGAGCGAAAAATTCGCGAGCTCATCTTGGCCTACAAGATGGAAGCCGTCTCGGGGAAAGAGCAGATTCTTGAAACCTATCTGAACCAGATCTATTTTGGCCAGGGGGCTTATGGAGTCGGCTCAGCAGCACGCTCCTATTTCGGGAAAGACATTAGGAATCTGACCCTTACGGAATCGGCATTCTTGGCAGGGCTCCCCAAATCCCCCAGCCGGTTTTCTCCGTTCACCGCGTATGAGCTGGCGAAGAAGCGGCAAGAGCATGTGCTCAGTCGAATGGAGGAAGTTGGCTTTATCACGGCGGCGGAACGGGAGGCAGCCGCTCGGGAGAACCTGAATTTCAACCGGCCTGGCAGCGAGCATCTCGCCCCATACTTCGTCGAGTATATCCGTCAATTGCTAGTGGCGAAATATGGAGAGTCGATGGTCTACAAGGGCGGTCTCCAGATCCACACGACCTTGAACATCGAGATGCAGAAGGCGGCGGAAGCCGCGTTCTTAAAAGGAATTCGTGAGCTGGACAAACGGGAAGGGTGGCGAGGGCCGCGCCGCACCGTCGACTTAGCGACGTTTCAACTTTCAGAGCTGGCATCGACAGATCAGTTGTTGAAGCCGGGAAGTTTGGGGGAGGGGATCGTTCTCAAGGTTGCCAAAGATCACTATGTCGTACAAGTCGGATCATTCACTGCGAAGCTGGCCTTTGACGATATGGCATGGGCCAAACGGATCCTGAAAGGGTTCGATCCCGGGGTGGACTTCGTGGTCAACCCGAATCTCAAACAGATTCTGAAGCCAGGAGATGTCATCGAAATTGGGATCAAGAAGATGACGAAAGATGGGATCCAACTCACTCTGGAGCAGACACCCATTGTCGAGGGAGGTTTGATTGCGATCGACCCGAAGGTCGGTGCGATACGGGCCATGGTGGGTGGGTATGATTTTTCTCGCAGCGAGTATAATCGCGCGGTCCAAGCCCATCGGCAGCCCGGCTCCGCGTTTAAACCTCTTATCTATGCCACCGCGATGAGCCAGGGGTTAAGTCCGGCCACGCAGATCCTCGACGCTCCAGTGGTGTATGAGCAAGAAGAGGAAGACAAGATTTGGAAACCTGAGAACTACGGACGGAGATTTCATGGCATGGTGAGCCTCCGCGATGCGCTGGCACAGTCGCACAATCTGGCGACGGTTCGGTTGTTGGACAAGGTCGGTGTGAAGAACGTGATCGAGTTCTCACGATCGGTCGGAGTCACGAGCGCGCTCCCGGCCGATCTCTCCCTGGGGCTTGGCTCCTCTTCGATTGGTTTGATGGAATTGACCTCGGTATACGGCGTGTTTCTCAATCAGGGGAGTCGAGCGGAGCCGTTTGCTATCAAATCGGTAAGGGATAGTTCCGGGAAGACGCTCGAAGCGGTCGAGCCTGAATCTCGTGAGGTTATCACGAAAGAAACCGCGTATCTCATCACCAACATGATGGAAGATGTCGTGCAGAAGGGAACCGGACAGGCTGCGAAGGTTTTGGAGCGCCCGATCGCGGGAAAGACCGGCACGACCAACGACTACATCAACGCCTGGTTTATCGGAGGCACGCCGAACTTGGTCACCGGTGTGTATGTCGGGTTTGATGACCGCCGTTCCCTCGGTGTGAATGAAACCGGGGCTCGCGCGGCCTTGCCGATATGGATGGCCTTTGTGAAAGAAGCGCTCAAGCAGCTTCCCGTCGTACCATTCGAAATTCCGGACGGTGTCATGTTTGTGAAGGTGGATTCCTCGACGGGACTTCTGGAGTCGGAACAGGGCGCAGATGGAGAAGGTGATAACGGAACGGTGGAGCTTTTCTCAAAAGGCAGTGAGCCTACCCAAGCCGTCCAACGGCGAGTGGACCCCACCGATTTCTACAAGATGGATCAAATTCCAGAGAGGCAACCGACGGAAGAGCGAGATGTGGAATAGCCTCGGCTACGATTTCGAATCCTGATACTCTTCATGCCACGCCATTTGAATTGTTTCTAAGATTTTCTCGTTCGACTTCTTTGGATCGTCCTTAAAGTCAGACAGTGCCACGATCCAGGTATGCATGTCGGTGAAGCGTACGGTCAGGGGATCCGTCTCAGGGTGTTCTTCGACCAAGCGTATCGCAATATCTTCGGTGTCTTGCCACTTCAGCTCCATGGTGTCCTCATAATCTTACCGGTCGCGGTGCGTGTGGGGTGATGCCGGAAAGGCTCATCAATTACATGTCGGTTACTTTCTTTCCGTGCAGACTTTTTTTGAGCGAATCGTCCAGCATTGCCACGTTCAAGTGCTGCGCGGCGAGTTCAAGCTCTGCCATGCGCGCACGGATGACACGAGCATCCATCCCGTCTTTCGCGGTGGATAGTTGAGCGAGTGCCGTACGAATGCCATCGACCTCCGAGGTTGGGACTAGGTGTCCTGCCTCGGCCAGAGATTTCTCGGTCGTCTTGACCAACGCGTCGGCGTCCAATCGAGCTTCGATCAACTTCCGAGCGCTGACGTCCTCAGCTGCGAATTTGAATGAGTCTTCGATCATCCGCTCCACTTCCGTGTCGGACAATCCATAAGAGGGTTTGACCCCGATCGATTGGCTTTGCCCAGTCCGCATATCCTTTGCGGTCACGTTCAAGATTCCATTCGCGTCGATCAGGAAGGTCACCTCAATACGGGGTACCCCTGCCGGAAGCGGCGGCACTTTAAGGCGGAATCGCGCCAGGCTCCGGTTGTCTTTGACGAGTTCGCGCTCGCCCTGCAGGATGTGGATGTCTACTCCGGTCTGGCCGTCGACATAGGTGGTGAACATTTCCTTCGCGCTCGCTGGAATGGTCGTGTTCCGGCGAATCAAACTGCTCATGACTCCACCCATCGTTTCAATGCCGAGAGACAGGGGTGTCACGTCCAGCAGCAACATGTCCGTCGTCCCGCCGCCCAGGATATCGGCTTGCACAGCCGCCCCGAGCGCGACGACTTCATCCGGGTTCAGATGGCAATGCGGAACCTTCCCGAACAGCCCTTCGACGCGCTGCCGAACCAAAGGCATACGGGTGGAGCCACCCACTAACACGACCTCGTCGATATCATTTGGGGTGAGCCCGGCGTCTTTTAACGCGATGCGACAGGGCGCTAAGGTACGTTCGATGATCCTCACCACGAGAGACTCGAGCTGATCACGTGTCAGCTCTCTGGTAAAGGGTCCTTTGTCCTTCGGGAGCTCGATGGTGATCTCGGTTTTGAGCTCGTCAGAAAGGCGTATCTTGGCCCGCTCGGCTTCTAACCGGACAGCCTGCATATGATCGGGGTAACTGCCGATATCAATCCCACGCTGGTCTCGTATGTCTGCGACAAGATGATCGGCCAGCACCCGATCGAGATCGTCTCCGCCAAGGTGCGTGTCGCCGTTAGTCGCCAGCACTTCAAAGATGCCGTCTTTCAACTTCAGGATCGAGATATCGAAGGTCCCGCCACCGAAGTCATAGACGGCGATCGTCCCTTGCGTTTTTTCCTGAAGCCCATACGCGAGCGAGGCGGCGGTCGGTTCATTGATGATCCGGAGCACTTCCAACCCCGCGATCAGGCCCGCATCCTTTGTGGCCTGTCGCTGGCTGTCATTGAAGTAAGCTGGAACGGTGATGACAGCTTTCGTAAGGCTTTCGCCGAGGTGAGCCTCCGCCCGCCGCTTCAATTCTTTGAGGATCATGGCGGAGATCTGTGGGGGCGAGTAATTCTTTGGGCCTAAACGAATTCGGATCACACCTCCGGTTTCACTGAGATGGTATGGGAAATAGGCCAACTCGCTTTGGACATCCGCCAGCCCTTTTCCCATGAACCGTTTGACAGAATAGACGGTGCGTTCCGGATTCCGGGTTAAATGCTCCTTGGCGGAATCCCCGACGATCAAACCATTATCCGTCAAGGCGACGACCGATGGCACCATCGTCCGACCGTGGCGGTCTGGAACAACGCAGGGTTGACCGTCCTTCATATATGCGATTAGCGAATTTGTAGTGCCGAGGTCGATGCCGACTATACGTGCCATATCAAAGATGATGAACCGTGTGTCATCAGGCAATCGTTGCTGCCAGATCGCTTACGATATTGTTGATGTAGGTTCGGTTTGACAGTAAATCGCGCATGTGTTTCACGATTCGATCCCGCTCTACCCTTGCCTGGCTCGTGGCTTCTCCTCTGTCCTGTAGCTGATCCCAGTCTGTAGAGAGCTGCCGAAGTTGCGACTCCATTTCTTCACGGCGCCGCTCCAGTGTTTGTTGCTCCCCTTGGAGCATGGCACGGATCCGATGGCCCTCGTCAGAATCGCGATCAGAGGCCCTGTACTGATCCAAGGTATCTTGTAGTTCCAGGATTTCCTCGAAGAGGTCGGCTGGAGGAGGCGTTCGGATATCCTTGACCGAGCCGGCTTCAAGGGCCAGGAGGTACTCCGCTCGTTGTATGGGATCACGAAGCGTCCGATAGGCCGTATTGAGCACAGCGGCGTTGCCCAGGCTGATCGTTTGTTCCGTCGGGCTCTTGGTTTGATAAAAATCAGGGTGAAAGGCTCGGCTCAATTCGTAGAACTTCGCTTCCAGCTTTTTGGGGTCCAACGTGAGCCTCCGGGGGACTCCGAGGCAAGTGAAGTAGTCAGTGTCCTTCGAAACCGGCTGGACTTTCACACACCGTTCGCAGAAATATTCCCCCGACATTTCAGATTGACAATGCCAGCACATGCTTCTGGCCATCTGCAGCTGGCGGGGGGTCTCCGAAGGGATAGAGGATTGATCGTTAGCCATAAAGAAATAACCGGCATGACAGGCGCCATGCTTCGTCGGGATCTCCTATGTTTGTAATCAGGCGGAGAACGATTCTCCGCAGCCGCAGGTCTTGTTGGCGTTGGGGTTGATGAACTTGAAGTTTCCGCCCATTAGGTCCTTTTGATAATCCAATTGCGTGCCTTGGAGATAGATCGCGCTCTTGGCGTCGATGATCACTTTCACACCGTCGATCGCATAGATTTGATCGTACTGCCCGATCTTGTCATCGAAATTAATCGTATAGCTCAAGCCGGAACAGCCTCCTCCCTTCACCCCAAGACGTAGTCCGCCTTCTTCGATCCCTTGTACATTGATCAACCGCTTGACTTCCTTCAACGCCGAGTCGGTCAGCGAGATGATCGGAGTCTGAGTCTCTACGCTGGTTGTGTCCATGGGAAACTCCCTTCGTAAACGTTACTTGGTGTCGGTCGACTGGGCGACAGTCTTCTTCTGATAGTCGGTCAAGGCCGCTTTGATGGCATCTTCCGCGAGGACGGAACAGTGGATTTTCACCGGGGGAAGATTCAATTCTTGAACGATATCCGTATTCTTGATCTTCTGGGCTTCCTCGATTGTCTTTCCCTTCAGCCATTCGGTGGCCAAACTGGAGCTGGCGATGGCCGAACCACAGCCGAACGTCTTGAATTTGGCATCGACGATCGTATCGTTCTGCACCTTGATCTGCAGCTTCATGACGTCGCCGCACTCCGGGGCTCCCACCATTCCGGTGCCCACACCTTCCTCGTCCTTCTTGAAGCTGCCCATGTTGCGGGGGTTGTTGAAATGATCGACGACTTTATTGCTATATGCCATGGTGTCCTCCGAAATATAAGTATCTCAGTTAGTGCGCTGCCCATTGCATGGATTTTAAGTCCACGCCTTCTTTTGCCATTTCATAGAGCGGGGACATTTCCCGCAATTTGGTGACGATCTCAATAACCTTTTTAATCGTGTAGTCAATCTCTTCGTCGGTGTTGAAGCGGCCCAAACCGAAGCGGATTGACGAGTGGGCGAGCTCCGTTCCGACGCCGAGCGCCCGCAATACATATGAGGGCTCCAGCGTAGCCGACGTGCAGGCCGAACCGGATGAAAGAGCGATGTCCTTCATTCCCATAAGTAACGACTCGCCTTCGACGTAGGCAAACGAAATGTTGAGGTTCCCCGGGAGACGGTTCGTCGGATGGCCGTTGAGGTAGCTTTCTTCAAGGGCGGCCATAATGTCGGCCTGGAGGCGGTCGCGCATCTTGCTCAGCCTGGCCGCATCCGTGGCCATCTCCTGCTCACAGAGCTCACAAGCCTTTCCGAATCCGACGATCATTGGGACCGGCAGGGTGCCAGAACGCATCCCACGCTCATGTCCTCCCCCGTCCATCTGGGCCGCGATCCGAACGCGAGGGTTTCGCTTTCTGACGTAGAGCGCACCGACTCCCTTGGGACCGTAGATCTTATGGGATGTAAAAGACATGAGATCAATGCCCATGGCTTGTACATCGACGGGAATCTTGCCGACACCCTGCGTGGCATCACAATGAAAAAGAATACCTTTCGCTTTGGCAATCTTGCCGATCTCCTGGATGGGATTGATCGTGCCGATTTCGTTGTTGGCCAGCATGATCGAGATCAAGATCGTCTTGTCGGTGATTGCATTCTGCACATCCTGTGGATTGACCATGCCGTATTTATCAACCGGCAAATAAGTCACGGTCGCCAGTCCTTTGGCTTCAAGGGACTTGGCTGTATCGAGCACGGCCCGATGCTCCGTAGAAGAGGTGATGATATGGGTGCCTTTTTCCTTGTACATCTCTAAGACACCCTTCAGCGCCAGGTTGTCTGATTCAGTGGCGCCGCTGGTGAAGACGATTTCTTTGCCGTCAGCGTTGATCAGCTTCGCAATCTGTTTTCGGGCATGCTCCACGGCTTCTTCCGCGGCCCACCCGAAGGCGTGGTTACGGCTGGCGGCGTTGCCGAATTTCTCGACGAAATACGGCAGCATCGCCTCCAGAACTCGCGGATCCATGGGAGTGGTGGAATGGTTGTCGAGGAAAATGGGAAGCTTCATCATTCGACTCCTTGTGTCGCGGGAGACTGAATCGTAATCAAGGGTGTGCCACCCAGCATATCTCCCAACGTCATGTTGTTCAGTAACTGGTAGATGCTGTCTTGGACTTTCAACAGCGGTGTGCGAATGTTGCAATGCTCACGCTGCATACAGAATTCTCCCTCTTTTTCATGGGAGCAGTCTGTGATTCCTAGGGGACCTTCGATGCTTTCCAAGATCTGCGCGATGGTAATCTGTCTGGCGCTTCGAGCCAGGAGATAGCCTCCCTTCGGGCCGTTGTGGCTTTCGATCAAGCCGTTTTTTGAGAGAACCTGGAGGACCTTGGCCAACAACTCCAGGGGAATGTTGTATTCCTCAGCGATCTCTTTGGTATTCACCACACGGCCGGGAGTGATATCACCGAACTGGACCGACGCGATATGCTGTAAGGCCATGAGGGCATAATCAGCTTTTTTAGAAATCTTCAACATTACTATTGCCGATCTTTATGATCGGAGACTATAATGGTCTCCGATCTATATGGTCGGACAAAGAGTAGCATGTAGATTTCTCTGATGTCAAGGCAGAGCGAACGTTAGGCAATGGCTTAGAAAGGAATCGGTACATGGGCGGGACTAATCCTTATATTGAGAAGACGGACTATGAGCTCCCAAAAGTTTCGTATACGCTCACATTTATTCAGCCGAACGGAGGCTCGACTACCGTCACCGTCGACCCAGAAGAGCTTCCCTATGGAGAGACCGGCCTTCCCGGCAGCATTCTGGACATAGCGATGGGGCATGGAGTGGACCTGGAGCATGTGTGTGGTGGAGTCTGCGCTTGTTCAACCTGCCATGTCGTCGTGAAGCAGGGGCTGGAATCTTGTAATGAAGGCACGGACGATGAGTACGATCAGTTGGATGAGGCGCCCATGACGACGCTCCAATCGCGCTTAGGATGCCAATGTGTCCCCAACGGGACGAAGGATGTCGTCGTAGAGATTCCCGCCGTCAACAAGAACCTTGTGAGAGAAACGCACTAAGTCCAGCAACGTTCGTCGCGTATGAAACGGTAGATTGATTATGTGTGAGAAGAGCCTGACCACGAAGAGTTCCTGAATCGCGACTCAGTCGTACGTCTCGACTTTCACTTCCTTCCGGTCGTAACCCTGTTCCATAAAATATGCACGGAGCGGACGGACAAAGGCTTTCGTTCCGCAAAGCAAGGGCACCGCTTTGGGCTGCCCCATGATTATTGGGGTGAGCATCGTCAGCGTTTTCTCAACGGCTTCCGCCTCGCCGTTCTGAGCGACCAGGGGAAGGTAGCGGAACGAGGACTGCTGTATGGCCATGGTGAGCCATTCCTGATGAAATAAGCTCTCTTCTTCGCTCGGGGCCACCGCAATCAACAGGACCGGAGTGTGAATTTTTGAAACTAGTACCTGCTTGAGGAAGCATCGGATCGGCACAAGGCCGGTATAGCGCCCAATGAGCACTAATTCCCGATCGAGGATTTGAGGAAGGATGAAGTTTCCATATGGGCCCGAGAGGGAGATTTCATCTCCCGACTTCAATTGGTAGAGATAATTGGAGCCCAGCCCGCTGGGAACACGGTCGAAGACCAGGGTCAGCTCACCATACGGCGATGAGGGGTCGGCCATGGAGTACGCACGATTGAGCGGCGGCTTAGGTCCTACCGGAAGTTTGAGGGAGACCCACTGCCCAGGCTGAAAGGAAATTTTTGTGGTCTTGGGTTTGACCACCAGTTGGCGGACGTGAGGCGTGAGGTCGGTCACTGAAAGCACGGTAGCAGGTTGCGTCAGTTCCGCCATAAAGACCTCTGATCATCCTCATAGCAGAAGCCGTTGAGAGATGGAAGGACTGGCGCGATGTACAAGGATTTTCGCAGCATGGTATAGATGTCGGAATCGAATATATCGCGTAAAGGAACAATGCCGCTATGAACCAGGTCCGTGTCCGATTCGCTCCCAGCCCGACAGGATTCCTTCACATCGGAGGAGTGCGTACGGCTCTCTTCAACTGGCTCTTTGCGCGCCAGCAACAGGGCGTCTTCATCCTTCGCATTGAGGATACCGACCAGAGTCGTTCAACAGATGAGTCGATTCAGGCCATCCTTGATGGGATGAAATGGGTCGGCCTCGACTGGGATGAGGGGCCGTTTCGCCAAACCGACAGGATAGAGCTGTATCGAAGCCACGCCATGAGGCTATTTGAGGCTGGGCGTGCATACTGGTGTGTGTGCAAAGCTGTAGAGCTGGAGGCTCGGCGAAAAGAAGCAGAAGCCAAGGGAGTGTCGCCTCGATATGATGGTCGCTGTCGCAACCTGGGAATCACACATCCAACTGGAGATGCCGCGCTTCGGTTCAAGGCCCCGCGAGAGGGACAGACGGTTGTCGATGACTTGATTAAAGGAAAGATCGAGTTCGACAATTCGATATTGGATGACGTGATTATCCTTCGATCAAACGGCTATCCGACCTACAATTTTTCCGTCGTGGTTGACGACGCCTTGATGCGCATTACCCACGTCGTGCGAGGAGACGACCATCTGACGAACACGCCACGGCAGATCCCGATCTTCGAAGCGCTGGGATTTGCCGTTCCACGCTTCGGCCATTTACCGATGATCTTGGGGTCAGATAAAACACGGCTTTCCAAACGGCACGGTGCCACCTCCATTATGGCCTACAAAGACATGGGATATCTTCCTGATGCGATGGTCAACTATCTGGTCCGACTTGGCTGGTCGCATGGGGATCAAGAGCTCTTTACCCGACAGGAGCTGATTGAAAAGTTTTCTTGGGATCATGTGCAAAAGTCGGCGGCCGTCTTCAATCCGGACAAACTCTTGTGGATGAACGCGGAATACATCAAAACCAGCCCTTCTCAGCAGGTTGCCCAAGCGCTCGCGCCGTTATTGGAGCAAACGGGATTACAGAAAGAGGTCGAAGCCGTTTCGGACGAATGGCTCGCACAGCTCGTGGTGCTGGTGAAGGAACGGGTGAAGACCTTGGTCGATATGGTGGACTGGGTTAAGCCTTATTTCGGGCAAGAGGTCCCGTTCGAGACGGAGGCAGCCAAGAAATTTCTGACGCCGGCAACTGCTCCATTGCTGCAGAAGCTGCTCGCTCGCTTCGAGGCATTTCAAAGCTTTTCCAAATCAGCCTGGGAAGAGAGCTTCAAGAAGCTTGTCGAGGACGAGGGTGTGAAGATGGGTGCGT
>CAZJOQ010000118.1:0-11615 GCA_964547625.1 uncultured Nitrospira sp. | reverse complement strand
CATTCAGCGATCTCCTCGACCGTCCCGACCTCGATCCCCAGGTGATCCACGGCACTGACCTGCCCAGTGGAGGAGACCAGCGAGAAGTTTAGCGCAGGGCTCGTCAGGTCAAACTTGGCATAGTCCGCCACCTGTTTCTGTGGCGGCATCCCGAACGCCTTTTCATAGAATTCGACCGACTTAGACACATCACGCACATCGAGAGAAATATGAGGACGCATGGGGAACCTCCTTCTTATAGAGTGGCGGATGATTCCGCCCTCATCCCTATAGACGGAGGAGCTTCGAAAAGGACGCAACGCTGAAGCGAGGGTGATACGATTTCGATTTGCCCCTTGACCAGCCGATGGAAGCGGCCTACCGGCAACGCTACATCAAATTACGCGAACCTTGCCCACTTCCTTACCTGACGGGCGTTCGCGTCTTGGCAAAACAGCTGTTGATGTGGTCGTCCACCATGCCGACCGCCTGCATGAAGGCATAGACGATCGTACTCCCCACGAAGCGGAAGCCGCGTTTTTTGAGATCCTTTGAGAGCGCATCGCCCTCCGTACTCGTGGCCGGTACATCCGCCATCGTTCGCCGACGATTCAGCTTTGGTTTTCCGCCGACAAACTGCCAGACATATCGATTAAAGGATCCGAATTCTTTCTGTAAAGCTAAAAAGGCCTGAGCATTCGTCACCGCTGCGTCGATCTTCAACCGATTTCGGATAATGCCCGGATTGCCCAACAACTGTTTCTTTCTGACGGCTGTAAACTTGGCGACTTTGGCGGGATCAAACCCAGCAAAGGCCTTTCGATAGTTCTCTCGGCGCTTTAATATTGTGTCCCAAGTCAGACCGGCCTGCGCTCCTTCAAGCAGCAGCATTTCAAAGAGCCGGCGATCGTGATGCACTGGCCTCCCCCACTCCTGGTCGTGGTAGTGGATCATATGTAGCTTGTCGCCGGCCCAGAGGCATCGCATCCTTGATTTCTTTCCTATAGCCATCACCTAGCCCTGCGACGTACCGATATTCTTGAAGAGCGCCTTCCCTAGATATCTCTCGTGTTCCACCGACTCTACCGCCGAAAGGCATCCTTGCCTTTGACCACATCGTCCAACAGCTTGTCGGCTAACTTGGCGGCCTTCCAGCGGCGATACCGTTGGTGAATCACTAACCAAAGCACCACCCCACCGAGCCCGATGAGAATCATCCAAACCGTGTCGTCCATCAAGACACATTACCCGGCGCCGCCTTCTTGGGCAAGCCTCCCCTGTCCACCGATAAACCACGCGCATCACCCATCATCACGGAGAGTGATCCAAGAAGCACGAGAGGAGTCGCCCACCTCCTTCCCTCCCTCCCTCTTCGAGCATAGTGTTCAACCACATAGCCTTGTTGGAACCCAGGCTAGGCCGATGGTGCACAGCATGTCTGAAGGTCGAGGACTTCACGTAGCTGATCGCAGCACACCACATTGGCCAGCGTTTTTCCCTGCTGATCGGTCGCAAGAAACCACGCGTGCCATATCATCCTGCCTCGCCTCTACCCAAGAAGGACACAACGGTAAAGATGAGGGGAAAATCAGAGCTATCTGTGAGTCGTTGGGGAGATATCAACAGAGGTCTTGAGATAGGATTGGAGCGCGACCGCCTGGTTGTGTCGTTCGTCCTTGGCGGAGTATAGCAACGTCACAGGCTGGTCCTGGCCTGTTCTATGATCGTGGCGAGGAGCGTCATTTTCTTTTTCAGCCCAGCATGGTAGCGGCGTTGGAATTCTATCCATCGGGCTGGATCGTGGTTGAACCATTGCCGGAGGGCGGTCGATGGCCCGAGATCGGGCAGCCAGAGATCGAGCTTGGCGTCCGATTTGAAAATCCCCCTGGGCCACAGTCGATCGACCAATACGCGGAATGTATCAGACTTAGCCGGTGGCTCGTAGATTCTCTTGACCAGAATCTTCATATGTGATCCGTTATTGACCGATGGTCTCGATCAACGCCAGTTCATCAGGCGTCAATGTAAATCGCTCGCAGGCCAGGTCGTCTTTCATATGGTGAGGATTCGTTGTGCCGGTCAACGGCAGCATGCCGATCTGCTGCGAGAAACGAAACACGATTTGGGCGGGGCCGGTCTGGTGCTTGGCCGCCATAGTGCGAATGGCGGAGTCAGCAAAGACTTCACGATTTGCAGTCAGGAGTGAAAACCCCTGGTAAATTATGAGGTTAGTCAGGCATATTTCACGTACTTCCTTATCCCAGCCAAACGCCGCATAGCAACGGTTCTGCACCACCATTGGCTTGTGCTTCGCCTTCATACAGAGCAAGGCCAGCTGATCGGCGGTGATGTTACTGACGCCGATCATCTTTGTCTTGCCGGCATCATAGAGAGATTCGATCGCCGTCCAGACTTCCCAATCCTCAGGCCCTAAGCCACGCCGGGAATAGGGTCCATGCAACACGTACGAGTCGAGATAGTCCGTATGGAGGTGGGATAAGGAACTGGTAAAGGACTGCTGTACTTGGGTGGTAATGCTTGCGTTCGCATCGTACGGCAGCCGATGGTCCTGGCCGTTGGTTGGGGTGAACTTCGTTTGCAGAAACAGTGTGTCGCGGGTGACTCCCTGCTTCGCCAATTGCAAGAGCGCTTCTCCCACCCCTGCCTCGTCGTAATGGACGAGTTGATTCGCGGTATCGATGGCTGTAAATCCGGCTTCCACCGCTTGCAGTACAAGTCCGGTGGTGGCCTCTTTCTTCCAGGCCGTGCCGTACATGAAGGAGGGAATGGAAACGTGATTGTAAGTGGTCAATGACATTGGAGCATCTCCCATGAATTCTCGTACCATACACAGTTCACACTGGCGGTCTCAACGTGAGAATTGATGGAGTCACGATGGAACAGACGCTTGAATAGCCTCTGCTACCTGGGTAGCCGAATTCATGGTGACCGTACGACGGATGCACGCATGCATGCATCCAGCGAGTGAACAGCTTCTTGAGGGGGTCCAAATCTCCTTGTACCATAGGGTCATGAAACAGGACACGAAAACGGTGGCAGAAGAGACAGCTGAGTTCGGCACAGACGCGGAAACTGGCCTGGAGAGCTTGAAACATTGCCTCGGGTATGGCATGGTCGCTGACCATGCACACGCTGTTGCACGGTGTCATCGAGTTTAAGACCTACATTCTCACTAATCGCCACATCATTCCGAACCTCACGGAGTGGCACCAGCAGAGAGATGCCGTCAATACCCCATTTGTCGAGTCCACGATGAACCAGGTGGTAAGCAAATGGTTTATGAAGAAGCAGCAACTGCAGTGGACACTCCAAGGGGGTCATTTATTGTTGCAGACGAGTACGCTGCCTGGTGCTAGGACCTTTGACCGTTCAAATAACGGTCGTCGAATTGATTCACTACGACAGCCGTAATTCAATTCAGACCTTCTATGCATATCAGAATCACACAAGGGTTGGATTTGCCGATCAGTGGGAAACCGGAGCAGCGTGTCCATGTCGCCAAACCTGTTCGCTACGTTGGCGTGCTCGGCGTGGATCATATCGATCTCAAACCCGCCATGCTGGTTGCCGAAGGAGACAAGGTGAGGCTCGGCCAAGCGCTGTTCGAGCACAAGAAGTTACCCGGCGTACGCGTCACCGCTCCGGGTGCCGGCGAGGTGAGTGCGATCCATCGTGGAGCGCAACGCCTGCTCCAGTCAGTCGTCATTCGGCTTGACGAAACCGAAGAGGAAGAGACATTTACGGTCTACCCTGTCGACCAACTGACCAGCTTGACCGAAGCGCAGGTTGTGGATAATCTTTTGGCATCGGGTCTGTGGGTGACCTTACGCACGCGTCCCTATAGCAAGATCGCCGACCCGACCACCCGTCCGGCTGCCATCTTCGTGACGGCTATGGACAGCAACCCGCTGGCCGCCGATCCTGTTCCGATTATTGCGGCAGAGGCTGAGTCGTTCGTCTATGGTCTGACGGTGCTCTCGCGCCTGGGCACCATGCCGCTGTGGGTGTGCAAGTCACCCGCAGCTGAACTGCCGTTGCCACAGGGTATAGGCCACATACACCAGGCGAGTTTCGAAGGCCCTCACCCAGCGGGTCTGCCGGGGACGCACATTCATTTTATCGAACCGGTAGACGTCAGCAAAGTTGTCTGGCACCTCAACTACCAAGATGTGATTGCGATCGGCAAGCTGTTTACCAGCGGCCGCTTATCGACCGGACGCATCGTTGCGTTAGGTGGACCTCAGGTTAAACAGCCACGCCTGTTGCAGACCAGGCTCGGCGCCTGTATCGAGGAGTTGATCGAGGGTGAACTTCAGGCCGGTGAGAGCCGCGTTATCTCCGGCTCGATCTTGTCGGGGCGTCACGCAGCCAACTGGTCGTCCTATCTGGGGCGCCATCATCTGCAGGTGTGCGTGATCAAGGAAGGGGCAGAGCGAAAGTTCATGGGCTGGTTCGCGCCCGGGCGGAGAACATTTTCCCAGAGCAATACCATGCTGTCGAGTCTATTCCGTTACCGCAGGGAGGAGTTTGAGTTGACCGCCGGGCTGAACGGAAGTCTGCGCGCCATGGTGCCATTCGGTAACTTTGAGGATATCATGCCCCTGGATATCCTTCCGACCCAGCTGCTGCGCTACCTGATCGTGGGCGACACCGACATGGCGCAAAAACTGGGCTGTCTGGAACTGGACGAGGAAGACCTCGCATTGTGCTCCTTCGTGTGCGTGGGCAAGAACGACTACGGCCCAGTGCTGCGGAGCGTGCTGAGCCAGATTGAGAGAGAAGGTTGATGGCAGGCATGAAGCGCTATCTTGATCGTCTCAGACCCCTGTTTACCAAGGGCGGCCGGTTTGAAAAGTACTATCCCGTGTTCGAGATGGTCGATGTGTTTCTGTATTCCTCTGCTGAAACCACGCACACCGCGCCTCATGTGCGGGATGGCATCGATCTGAAACGATTGATGGTGTACGTGGTGGTGGCGCTGATTCCCTGCATCCTGTGGAGCTGGTTCAACACCGGCTATCAGGCCAATCTGGCACTCGCAAAGTTGGGCGTGGCCAAGGCTGGCTGGCGTTATGATCTGCTGACTGCGCTCAATATCGGTTTTGATGCCGGCAATATCCTGGCCAATACGGCACATGGCTTCTTGTATTTTCTGCCGATCTATCTGACGACCTTAATAGTCGGCGGTGTATGGGAAACGGTATTTGCCACGGTGCGTCAGAAAGAGATCAATGAAGGCTTTCTGGTCACCTCCATGCTCTTCACGCTGACGCTGCCGCCCAATATGCCTCTCTGGATGGTCGCCATCGGGATTAGCTTCGGCGTGGTGCTCGGCAAGGAGATCTTCGGTGGGACCGGCAAGAATTTTCTCAACCCCGCCCTGACCGGGCGGGCGTTTCTTTTTTTCGCCTATCCCGCCGAAATGTCTGGCGACCGGGTGTGGGTGGCGGTGGATGGCTATTCCGGCGCGACCGCGCTCAGTCTTGGTAAAGTGAACGGCATAGAGGGGATCACCAGCGGGGGCTATACCTGGTGGAATGCCTTTATTGGGCTAGTGCCGGGCTCCCTGGGGGAAACCTCAACCTTTGCCTGTCTGCTCGGCGCGGTGTTCCTGATCTATACTGGGGTTGGTTCCTGGCGCATTATAGTTGGGGTCTTTCTAGGGATGGTCGGGGCCTCACTCCTGTTCAATGTGGTCGGCAGCGACACCAATCCCATGGTGGCAATGCCCTGGTACTGGCACCTGGTTCTGGGCGGGTTTGCCTTCGGCATGGTCTACATGGCCACTGACCCGGTGTCAGCCGCCATGACCAGTGCCGGACGCTGGGTCTTTGGCATTCTGATCGGGGCTATGACCGTGCTGATCCGCGTGGCGAACCCGGCGTTTCCGGAAGGCGTGATGCTCACGATTTTGTTTGCCAATGTGTTCGCGCCCCTGATCGATCATGCGGTCGTCCAGCTGAACATTCGACGGAGGCTACGCCGCCATGTCCGCGCCTGAACCAGATTCCGCCGTATCCGCTGCGTCAGTCGAAAGTGGGAGCAGGACGCTGCTGGTGACCTTTGTCGTCTGTCTGGTCTGCTCCGTTGTAGTCGCCAGCGCGGCGGTGCTGCTTCGACCGATTCAGGAATCGAATCAGAAGGCCGACCTCATACGGAATGTGATTGAGGTATCCGGCCTCCTCAAGGAGGGACTGACGGAAGCACAAGCGCTCAAACGGATTGACGCCCACATGGTCGAACTGGCAACTGGTGAGGAGGTGAAGGGGATTGATCCTGACACCTTTAATATCGTCAAGGCCGGAAAGGATCCCACGATCTCCACTGAACTCACTCGCCGAGAGGATGTGGCGGGGATCAGGCGAGAGCCGCGCTATTTGCCGGTCTATCGCATTGTCGGCGCCGACGGCGACTTGAAGAAACTGATTTTGCCGGTGTACGGCTACGGGCTCTGGTCCACCATGTACGGGTTTCTTGCGCTTGAGGAGGATCTGCGAACGGTTGAGGGCCTCCGATTCTATCAGCATGCCGAGACCCCTGGGCTAGGAGGAGAGATCGACAATCCCAAGTGGCGAGCACAATGGACGGGCAAAGTCCTATTCGACGATACATGGAAGGTTCGGGTTGAAGTGACGAAGGTCGCGATTGACAGTTCCGCTCCCGACGCTCAACATCAGGTCGACGCACTCGCCGGCGCCACCATCACCTCGCGAGGCGTTGAGAATTTGCTGAAATTCTGGCTGAGCGACAAAGGGTACGGGCCGTACCTTTCCCGTTTGCGTCACGAAAGGAGCTAACTCTTATGGCGTACGAGCATCGGAAAATTCTTTTCGACCCCATCGTTGACAATAACCCAGTCATCTTGCAGGTATTGGGAATTTGCTCGGCACTGGCTGTGACGTCGAAGCTCTCAACCACGATCACGATGTGCATCGCGCTGACCGTCGTCACCGCCCTCTCCAATGCCGCCATCAGTATGATCCGCAATCATATTCCGAGCAGCGTCCGCATCATCGTGCAGATGACCATTATTTCGTCGCTGGTCATCGTCACCGATCAGTTCATCAAAGCCTATGCGTTCACAATCAGCAAGGACCTGTCGGTCTTCGTCGGATTGATCATCACTAATTGTATCGTTATGGGACGCGCTGAAGCCTATGCGATGAAACATCCCCCGCTCCCCAGCTTCCTCGATGGACTCGGCAACGGTCTCGGCTATAGCGCACTGTTACTGATCGTCGGGATCGTACGTGAGCTCTTGGGGTCCGGTTCTCTGTTCGGGTATCCGATCCTTCTTCTTGAGCGGGATGGCGGGTGGTATGTGCCAAACGGCTTGTTGCTCCTGCCTCCGAGTGCATTTTTCCTGATCGGCATGATCATTTGGGTGGTGCGCTCCTGGAAGCCGGCACAAGTCGAAGAATCTGAATACCGGATCTATCACGCGCCTCGTCCCGAGGTGGCCTCATGATTGAGCTGGTCAATCTGTTTATCAAAGCGGTCTTCGTCGAGAATCTTGCGCTGACATTTTTTCTCGGCATGTGCACGTTTCTTGCCGTATCGAAACAAATCAGTACAGCGCTCGGACTCGGCATCGCGGTGGTCGTCGTCCAAAGCCTGACTGTCCCGATCAATAATCTGATCTACCAGTTTCTGATACGTGATGGCGCGCTGGCATGGGCGGGTCTCTCTGATATGAATCTGAATTTCCTTGGGCTCATCAGCTACATCAGCGTCATTGCGGCGATCGTACAGGTACTGGAAATGTTTCTCGACCGACACGTCCCGTCACTGTACAACTCGCTGGGGATTTTTTTGCCGCTCATTACCGTCAACTGCGCCATTCTCGGAGGCAGTCTCTTTATGGTCGAACGTGACTATACCTTTAGCGAGAGCCTCACCTATGGTGTGGGTTCTGGTGTCGGGTGGGCGCTCGCGATCGTGGCGATGGCAGGGGTGCGCGAGAAGCTCAAGTATTCCGACATACCCGATGGTTTGCAGGGACTGGGCGTCGCATTCATCAGCGCGGGGTTGATGGCCCTCGGGTTCATGGCCTTTTCTGGAATTCAACTCTGAGTCTGACGAGAGGCCGCGTATGATCGAGATCATACTGGGAGTCAGTTTTTTCACCGGGATCGTCCTGATTCTGGTCGTCTTCATTCTGAGTGCGCGCTCGAAGCTGGTGGCCAGTGGCCATGTCACGATCACGATCAACGACAAGAAATTTATCGAGACTCCGATTGGAGGCAAGTTGCTCGGCGCGCTTGGCGACGCGAAGATTTTTGTCAGTTCCGCCTGCGGCGGCGGCGGTACCTGCGGGGTGTGCCGGGTAAAGGTCTTCGAAGGTGGTGGGGTCATTCTGCCGACAGAAACCTCGCACATCACCAAGCGTGAAGCGCGCGAGGGCTACCGTCTCTCCTGTCAGGTGGCGGTCAAGCAGGACATGAAGATCGCGATCCCAGATGAGGTGTTCGGTGTCAAGAAATGGGAATGTACCGTGCGCTCCAACCACAATGTAGCGACCTTCATCAAAGAACTGGTGCTGGAGCTTCCCCAGGACGAATATGTTGATTTCCGCGCCGGAGGGTACATCCAGATTTTCTGCCCCCCGTATGAGCATTTGTTTAAGGATTTTGACATCGAAGAACGGTTTCGCAGCGACTGGGACCGGCTGAACCTCTGGAACCTTGTTTCCAAAGTCAATGAGCCTCTCGAGCGCGCCTACTCCATGGCCAATTACCCTGAGGAGCGTGGCATCATTATGCTTAATATTCGCATTGCCACGCCCCCACCGCGCAGCCACAATGTGCCTCCTGGTAAAATGTCCTCCTACCTGTTCGGACTAAAACCGGGCGACAAGGTCACCATCTCCGGACCGTTCGGCGAGTTCTTTGCGCGTGACACCAACAACGAGATGGTGTTCATCGGCGGTGGAGCAGGGATGGCACCCATGCGCTCGCACATTTTCGATCAGCTGGTTCGCCTCAAGAGCACACGCAAGATGTCCTTTTGGTACGGGGCACGATCGAAGCGCGAGATGTTCTATGTCGACGATTTCAACAAGCTGGCCGCAGCGCACGACAACTTCGAGTGGCATGTCGCCCTGTCCGACCCACTCCCAGAGGACGCGTGGAGCGGCTATACCGGCTTCATCCATAGCGTGCTTTATAATGAGTATCTGAAGATCCATCCGACGCCTGAGGACTGTGAGTACTACCTCTGCGGACCGCCGATGATGAATGCCGCCGTGATCAAGATGCTGGCGGATCTGGGTGTCGAGCGGGACAACATCATGCTTGATGACTTCGGAGGATGACCATCCATGCATCCCTCCATTCCGCGCCCCCGTGCGCTGATTGCCTTGATCGTTCTGCTGGCTGCCGGAACTGGCTTCGGCCTGTTGCGCCCTGAGGCGCCTGTCACAGAGCTCCACATGAGCGGTCGCACTATGGGAACCACTTATAACGTGAAATACCGCCCCACCCGGGATACTCCGTCGCTGAAGGCCATGCAGATCGAAGTTGACACATTGCTGGCCGAGATCAATCACACCATGTCCACCTATGACCCGGAATCAGAACTCTCGCGCTTGAACCGTTTGCGTACCACCGACTGGGTGTCCGCATCCACTTCGCTACGTGATGTGCTCAAAGCCGCGCTCGAGATCGGCGCCCAGAGCGAAGGCGCATTCGACATCACAGTCGGTCCCCTGGTCAATCTGTGGGGCTTCGGCCCTGAGTTGCATCCAGACCGCGTCCCGCTTGAAACCGACATCGCCGCTGCACGTATGCGCAGCGGCCTCGATAAAGTCTCACTACATGAGACTCAACCGGCGATACGCAAGCACCGTCCCGATGTATTCCTGGATCTTTCCGGGATCGCCAAGGGGTACGGTGTGGACCGGGTCGCTGAACTCATGACCGCGCACGGCATTGAACATTATATGGTTGAGATAGGTGGCGAGATACGAGTACGCGGACTGAAGGAGCACAATACACCCTGGCGGATCGCGATTGAGAAACCGTTGTCGGGCGAACGCTCGGTGCACACAGTATTGGGGCTCAGCGACATCGCACTCGCTACCTCGGGCGATTATCGCAACTTCTTTGAAATCGCCGGTCGACGCTACTCCCATACCATCAATCCGGCAACCGGCTGGCCGGTCGATCATCATCTGATGTCGGTGACGGTGCTGGCGGACACTAGCATGCGAGCCGATGCCTGGGCCACCGCGTTTCAGGTGTTGGGGCCTGAGCGTGGTATGGCCATAGCCGAACGGCTCAATCTTCCCGTCCTCTTCGTCATCGAACGTGATGGAAGATTTGAGGAGCGTGCCTGCTGCTCCTTCCAACGTTACCGTAGACAGGAGATAGGATGACAATTTTCCTAGTGACCTTTCTCGTCATGGGTATTGCCATTCTGGCTATGGCGGTGGGTGTATTGGCCGGTCGCCGTCCGATCGGCGGCAGTTGTGGAGGTCTTGAACGCCTTGGTCTGGAGTGCGATGCCGGCTGCGACAAGCCTTGCCCAAGTCGCCTTGCCCGCATGCAGGCTAACAGCAGAGAACGGCTGTAAGAGCGCACATGGTCTAGAACGTCACGAACTTGATAGGGCACACACTGTTTCCTGCCGGAGCCTTGGATACCAATCATGAAACGCGGCAGCTCTGGATGGCTCTGTGAAAATTCTCAGCAACGCCGCGATGCAGGCTCTCGGAGCTATCATTGCAAGGTTGCACGTACAATGCGTATGTGGATCTGCGTGGGCTCAAACGGTACGGCAAGAAGAATAGCGGTCTCAACCTGAGAATTGTGTGATGGGGCGAGGTGTTACGCCCCATTTCGTTCGCACGCTCCAACATCTTTCCTGTGCGCGCTTGGTACGCTACAGTTTCTTCGGCCATAGGGAACTCAGCTCCGGATACTTCGCGCAATAATCGGCGTGTCCCGCTCGGATGACTTTCCGCGCTTCCTCTCGTCCGTACACGCTGGTGATCTCCACCTTATGGTGAGTAGATCCGGGCGCACTCTTATAGGTCAGAAAATAATGTTGGAGGCGATCCAGGAGGGCTGCCGGACATTGTGCAACGTCCGTGAAGTTCCCGTACACGGCGTCGTCGCGCATCACGGCGATGATCTTGTCGTCGGCCTCGCCGCCGTCGGCCAGGCTCAACCCGCCGATCGGCAGCGCCGTCAGGAGGATGTCGCTATGAGGAATGCTCTTCTCTGACAGCACGCAGATGTCGAGCGGATCCCCGTCCCCGACCACGTCCCTGCGGCGGGCTCGCTTGGCGAAGATGCTCGCGACCTGGCAGCCAGAGTACGTCTGCGGAATGAGGCCATAGTAGACCGGGCAATGGTTGGAAAAGCGCTGCGGTCGGTCCACCTTGAGAAAGCCACTACTCTTGTCCACTTCGTACTTAACCGTGTCGGTCGGGACGATTTCGATGTAGGCCGTGACCACGTCCGGGGCTTGCTCCCCGATGGACACGCCGTGCCACGGATGTGCCTTGAACATTAGTCCGAGCAGGCGCTGAAAGGGATCGCTTCCTCCGCGTCGCTCAACCGTCTTGTCTGTATCCGCTCCCCTTATTTTCTTCTCTTTCATGGTTCCTCCGC
>CAZJOQ010000117.1:0-11662 GCA_964547625.1 uncultured Nitrospira sp. | reverse complement strand
AGTGGGCTGCCTGCTCAGGACGATGGAGCCATGTGTTGACATCGCCTTGTCCTAGAAGGGCCCAAGTATTCTGAGGATCCATACGGAGCGCGCGGTCGAAATCCATTCGCGCATTATCGACATACTCGGAATACTCGCTTGGTCTGGAGCTACTCGAGTACGTTGCGGATGCGAGTCTCAAGTAGGTCTGGCCGCGTACGATCAGAGGCTCGATGGAATTGGGGTCCAGCATCGCAGCCTGGGAGACCAAGCTAAGTTTTTGGGGAAGCTGTTGGACCAACATTGATTTTTCGACTAATTTCTGAGCCTGGTCACGGGCGTTAGAGGTGCGACCGACCGGCTCAATGACGAGGGTCCGCACTCCCGCACGAGAGGCTCTCAGCTCATCAAGCTGAATTTTGAGTTCCGCGTTTTCCTTTTGAAGACGGCGAAAATGGTCGCCCAGTCGTTGTTCAGTCTGCCATCGCTGGATCGCTGCTTGAAGATTGTCGAGATCGACAACTGCGCGAATACGGATGTAGAAGCTTGGTCGATCGTTTAAGAAAGAGCGGCGTGTTTCTAGGGTTTCGGTTCTGGTGATCGCTGCAGCAATTGTCCGTACCTCCAGCGAACTTGTCTGGATGCTCGTGCCTGCGTCAGACCGTTCCATATCGTGGAAGGTTGATTCGATGTACATTCCTGCCTCCTCAACGGCTCTACGTTGCGCCCGCTGGAGCACTCGTTCTTCAGCTATGGCAAGAGTGTCACCATCTCCCATAACATAGCTAGCCTCAGCCTCAATTATGGTTTCTGAAGCGCTTGCTGGATAGTAGAAAACAACGAGAGAGACACTGAGGATAGATAGGGATCGTATAATATGACGTAAGTCCATAACAAAACTATACCGCTCGGCTTGAAGTTGGACAATGCTTCAAAAGGCAGGTAGCTGCGGTCGCTCTTCTGGCAAATATGTGAGGGGTGTGTTACTCAGGTTTGGGAAAAACCTGCATAAACGGATGAATTTCAACTCTATCGAAGACGCCATGAACCGCGTAGGGGTCTTGACGGATGAAGTCTTCAGCATCTTCCCGAGTCTCGAGTTCTAGTACCAGCAAGCTTCCGGCTCTGTCAGTAAGAGGGCCAGCGAGAACGACTCGGCCTTGGCTATCTAATGATTCGAGATTGCTCAAGTGGGCTGACCGATAGACCTTCCGCTTGGCTTCGCCTTCCGGGCCGTCATAGCCGATGATCACAAATTTCATACCTCTAGATCCTTACGGTACTCAGTGCTTAGGTACAAGATGCTGTGTGGGGTGGGGCTGGACTAGATAGGCTCTTCTTCAATCGGACAACGATCTTTGTACCCAGTTGTGACTTCGTGCCACCACCGAATTTCGTTCTCACCAAGTTTCCAGCACAAATACACGACGCGGCCGTTGCGGATATGTGGGAAATCACAGAGTCCAAGGTCAATATCCTTCACCACAACTCCCATCTCCTGAATAGCATGGAGATTAGCGCTGATGTCCTGGAGACTTCTCACGTAACGTGCACCCACTGGTGTCCCGCCTCCTAAATGGGCATTGGCTGAGGCTTTGCCGACTTCCTCGCGGGTTCGTATGAGTACGGCTTTACATCCCTGGACAGTCGATAAGTGCGACTGGAGTTGGGGGATCAGCTGGTTAGCTTCAAACAGTGAGAAGACGCGGTCAGGGCTGGTTTCGTTTTCGTCGCGTGCCATTGTGATACTTTCTCTCTCAATTGTGTAACACAGTTCAGATTCGTTGAACAACCCTCACGCGGCCAATGCGATCATGTACAAAATTCGGGTTGCCAGTTGACATCTGGGTGGTGCATGGGTATCATCACCCCAACGTCTAGGGCGAGCTGATTCTCTCCATCAAAAAATTCAACTCCGGAATCTATCTCGAACTCAAACCTGGCAGCAGTGAGAACGAAGCTGGATTAGTTAGCCGAACAAAGGCTTTGCTGGGGCAAAGTAGATGCCATAAAAATTTGAGACGATACCAGTTCTCCACATATTAAGCAGCGGATAGCAAACTTCCATAAGTTTTTCCAACCCAACGGACTAAGATCTCAGCTCATCGCCAAGGTAAAAACACGTTTCGCATGGTCATCCAGTCCGAGCGTATTCTTCTAAACGGTAACCGAGCCAAATCTCGGGAGGAGTCGTATGTCAGTAGCTAAGGGGGAAGTAATGCATCTCGCAGAATTGAAGCAGAAGTCCATTGCCGACCTAAATGATGTGGCTCGTGACCTAAAAATAGAAGGTGCCGCTAACTTACGGAAGCAAGAGCTCATCTTCGCGATCCTCCAGGCGCAGACCGAAAAAAACGGGTCGGTTTACGGCGAAGGCGTGCTCGAAACTCTTCCTGATGGATTCGGCTTCCTCCGTGCTCCTGATTCCAATTACCTACCGGGCCCCGACGACATTTATATCTCTCCATCACAAATTCGGCGGTTCAACCTCCGTACGGGCGACATTGTGTCAGGCCAAATCCGCCCCCCGAAAGAAAGTGAACGGTATTTTGCCCTGCTCAAGGTCGAAAAGGTCAACTACGAAGATCCTGAGGTGGCGCGGGATAAAATCTTGTTCGACAATCTCACCCCGTTGTATCCCGAAGAGCGACTCAACCTGGAATTTGACCGCGAAGAGTATTGCACTCGGGTGATGGATTTGACGACTCCGATCGGTAAAGGCCAACGAGGATTGATCGTGGCGGCTCCGCGTACCGGAAAGACAATGTTGTTGCAGGCGATCGCTCGAGCCATCCTGAAAAATCATAGCGAAGTGACTCTCATCGTCTTGCTCATCGATGAACGACCAGAGGAAGTTACGGACTGGCAGAGACAAGTGAAGGCGGAAGTGATCAGTTCCACCTTTGATGAACCGGCTCAGCGGCATGCCCAAGTCGCTGAAATGGTGCTAGAGAAGGCAAAGCGGCTGGTTGAACACAAAAAGGATGTTGTCATCCTGTTGGATAGCATTACGCGTCTGGCTCGCGCCTACAACACCATCGCCCCACCGAGCGGCAAGGTGCTCTCCGGTGGTCTAGATTCCAACGCTCTGCAACGGCCGAAACGCTTCTTCGGAGCGGCGCGAAACATTGAGAACGGCGGAAGCTTGACCATCATGGCAACCGCGCTGGTGGATACCGGTAGTCGAATGGACGATGTCATCTTTGAAGAATTCAAAGGAACCGGAAATATGGAGGTTCACCTGGATCGTCGTCTCGCTGATAAGCGCCTCTTCCCGGCCATCGATATCAGCCAGTCCGGGACGAGAAAAGAAGAGTTACTGGTGGATAAGGATCGGCTTAACAAGATGTGGATTCTTCGCAAGGTGCTCAGCCCCTTGGGCACGATGGAGGCCATGGAGTTCCTTATGGATAAGATTGGTGGCACTAAGAACAATCAAGAGTTCCTGCAGTCGATGAATCGATAGAGATGCTTGTATCTTGTGCGTCCTTCAGATAAAGTGCAGACCCATTAGGGACTGGGCTCGCGCGATAGTAATTCTTCGGTAAGGAGTTGTAGATCATGCAGAAGGGTATTCATCCAGTCTATCGGGAGGCCACCGTTCACTGCGCGTGCGGGAATTCATTCAAGACCCGCACGACCATCGGTAACATCAGCGTCGATATCTGTTCTAATTGCCATCCGTTCTTCACCGGTACGCAGAAGATCGTCGACACCGAGGGACGGGTTGAACGGTTCAAAAAGAAATACGCGAAGAAGGATAAGTAGCGCCCCACACGAGTATAAAAGAGACCCTGCTTCGTGTTTGAAGCAGGGTCTCTTTTTTTGTGACCGTTAGTGGGGTAGGGTCTGAAACAATGGAAGCCGTGTTACTTAAGAAGTGGGAGGGCCTCGCGTCGAGATTTCAGGAGCTGACCGATCAGCTCATGGATCCGTCTGTCGTCAGTCAGCCAAACTTGTTGCACAAGCTCAGCAAGGAGCGGACCGGTCTGGAACCGGCTGCCAAACTGTTTGAGCTCTATCAGGACTATGGGAAGCAGCTCGACGATGCGATACAGATGCTTGCCGATCCCTCAGCCGGGAGTGAATTGCATAAATTGGCGGCGGAAGAAAGAAGCGACTTGGAACGACAGCGGGCGGAGGTAGAAGAGCAGGTCAGAGAATTCTTAATTCCCAAAGACCCGCGAGATGAGAAGAGCCTGGTGATAGAAATTCGGGCTGGGACTGGCGGTGATGAGGCGGGGCTGTTCGCTGGTGAGTTATTTCGATTGTACGTCAAATATGCCGAGAAAAGAGGATTCAAAGTCGATACGGTTGAAGCGTCTGAAACGGGCATTGGCGGCTATAAAAACATTGTCGCGCTAATTGAAGGCAAAGGCGCCTATAGTCATTTTAAGTATGAGGCGGGTGTGCATCGGGTTCAACGGGTTCCTGTCACAGAAGCCAGTGGTCGCATTCATACCTCGACGGTCACGGTGGCAGTCATGCCGGAGGTCGATGAAGTGGACGTGCACATCGATCAAAAAGACTTACGAATCGACACCTTTTGCTCATCTGGAGCAGGTGGACAAAGTGTCAATACCACCTATTCGGCCGTTCGTATCACGCACATCCCGACTGGTGTAGTCGTGACGTGTCAGGACGAACGCTCTCAGTTAAAGAACCGAACCAAGGCCATGCGGACTTTGCGCGCTCGTATTGTTGAAGCTGAACGGGAACGACAAGAGGCAGAGATTGCTCAGAATAGAAAGTCGCAGGTGGGGAGCGGGGAACGAAGTGAGAAGATTCGAACCTATAACTTCCCACAGAACCGAGTGACGGATCACCGTGTCGGCATGACGCTCCACAAGCTGGAATTAGTGATGGAAGGCGATCTCGATGAGATTGTCCAGGCCTTGAAAGCCCAACAACAGCAAGCCGAAACCGCGAAGGTGTAGTCACGGATGGCCTCCATGCCTGGTGATCCGAAAACTGTCGGCACTCTGCTTGCCTGGGCGCGACAATCCCTGGATAACAGTGGAACAACGAATGCCGCTCAAGAGGCCTTGTGGCTGTTGGCCTTCGCGCTCGAGATGGAACATCATGCCTTAGTCAGTCGAGCGGAACAAGCAGTGACCGCTGAACAGTTGGCTCGTGCAAAAACATTGGTGTCCAGGCGGATGGCGCGAGAACCGTTACAGTATATTCTGCGGACGCAAGAATTTTGCGGGCTCGACTTTGTTGTGACCTCCTCGGTGTTAATTCCCAGACCAGAAACAGAGCTGTTGGTCCATGCGGTTCTCAAGGAGGGAGGGCTGGCAGAAAGTGCGACTCTGGTCGATGTGGGAACTGGGTCTGGGTGTATCGCCGTGACGCTTGCGACTATCCTGGACGACGCTCGAATCTTCGCGGTCGATTGCTCAGCCGAAGCGTTAGTGGTCGCAAAGAGCAACGCTGTAAGACACGGCGTGGGAGAAAAGATTGTGTGGATCGAGGGAAATCTCTTATCGCCATTACGAGACCGTATCACGCGTGGAACAGTCGATGTCATTGTGTCGAATCCTCCGTACATCGCTGAGGGAGAATGGGAACAACTCCAACCAGAAGTAAAACTTTTTGAACCACGATTAGCTTTGCTTGCTGGGCGGCGAGGGACTGAGTTTCATGAACGATTGTTCCATGACTCGAAAGAGTTTCTTGTTCCTGACGGATTATTGGTAATGGAAATCGGTCAGGGGCAGCTTCCGCTCGTGCGACAGGCGGCAGAACAGGCGGGAGGCTATACGAGGCTCCAAACTGTCAAAGACGAAGCCGGTATCGACCGCGTCATAGTCGCGCGGCGAGCAGGCTAGGTATCCAGATATGGATGAGATCCTTATCGTCGGCGGCAAACGACTGTCTGGGGAAGTGCGGATTAGCGGTGCCAAGAATTCGGCCCTCCCGATCCTGGCGTCGACGATTCTGGGCGGTGGGGAATGTATCATCACGAATGTTCCGAGGGTTGTTGATGTCCTGACGATGGGAAAACTCCTGGGGATTCTAGGGGCCAAGGTGTCTCATGAGGGCAATCGAGCGGTCATCCAAGCTGATGTGATTGAATCAACAGAGGCCCCGTACGATCTTGTCAAGACTATGCGTGCATCTGTGCTTGTGTTGGGACCATTGCTTGCGCGTTGGGGTGAAGCTAAAGTTTCTCTTCCTGGCGGTTGTGCGATTGGCTCTCGACCGGTCAATCTTCATCTGGCCGGATTGGCCAAACTGGGGGCCGACATTTCTATTGACCATGGCTACATCACCGCCAAAGCAAAACGGTTACGAGGTGGACGTATTTATAGTGATACGCCAACGGTGACTGGCACGGAAAATCTTATGATGGCGTCGTCACTTGCCGAGGGTACGACAGTGCTGGAAAATTCAGCCAAAGAGCCGGAGATCGTGGACTTGGCGGATTTTCTCATCAAACGTGGGGCCAGAATTCACGGTGCAGGAACCGATGTAATTACGATAGAGGGGGTGCGAGAACTCCATGGCGGAGCTCACGAAGTAATTCCGGATCGTATCGAGGCCGGCACTTATCTAGCAGCGGCTGCCATCACTCGAGGTGATGTGATGGCGACCCACTGCCGCCCTGGCCATCTGGAAGCGGTGCTAATGAAATTACGTGAGGCGGGTGCGGAAATTCAGGAAGAGAAGGACAAGGTGCATTTGACAGTGCCCGGCAATCTGCGCGGAATTAACGTGAAAACCTTGCCGTTCCCTGGATTTCCCACCGACATGCAGGCCCAAATGGCGGCGGTAATGAGCCTCGCAGAAGGCACGAGCGTCGTCACCGAAACCGTCTTTGAGAGCCGGTTTATGCATGTAGAAGAATTACGACGGATGGGAGCCGATATCCGTGTGGAAGGCAATCGGCTGCTCGTGACTGGATGTAAGCAGCTTACCGGAGCCCCGGTCATGGCCTCCGATCTTCGTGCCAGCGCCGGTCTGATCGTGGCGGGCTTGGCAGCAGAGGGGACAACCCAAATCCAGCGCGTCTATCATCTTGATCGAGGATATGAACAGATCGAAGAAAAACTTGGGACCTTAGGAGCTGATGTTCGGCGTCGAACAGCTGGGGCTATTCATTAGAAACGTGCCATGTTGACGATCGCGTTATCCAAAGGAAAGCTCATCGATTCGGCGCTCGAACTCTTCCGACGAGCCGGCTACACAATTACTGGGTTGTCGGGGGATAGCCGGAGACTGATTTTCGTCAGCCGCGAGAACGATATGACCTTCCTCATCGTCCGCCCCAGCGATGTCCCGACCTATGTGGAATATGGTGGGGCAGACGCCGGTATTGTTGGGAAAGACGTCTTGATGGAACAGGAAAGTGACGTATACGAACCATTGGATTTAGGGTTCGGAGCGTGTAGAATCTCCGTCGCCGCGCTCCAGGGAGCGGGGTCTAGTGATCGCCTGTCCTCGAAGGTGCGGGTCGCGACAAAATACCCTCGGATCACGGAGCGCTACTTTAACAAGCGCGGGGTTCCGCTTGAGATCGTCAAGCTGTATGGGTCGATCGAGTTGGCGCCGGTGGTGGGACTAGCTGATCGGATTGTAGACTTGGTTGAAACTGGCAGCACGCTCAAAGCTCATGATCTTGTCGAAGTGGAAGTCATTGCCAGATCGTCGGCGCGGTTCATCGTCAATCGGGCGAGCTTTCGACTGAAGCAAGAGCCGCTGATGGCATTGATTCGAAAGCTTCGATCTGCGGTACGGAGCCAGGGGATTGAATCCGGGAATGTTCATCCATCGACTGTGACTAATCGAAAGAAAAGAGTTGCTCGCCGATGAAAATTATCACACAAGCAGATCGCAGCTTTCTTCCATCCTTGAAGAAGGCTTCGCTCCGAGGGCGCACGACCGGGGCTGCGGTGGAAAAAACCGTGCGGACGATTCTGCAGGCCGTCGAACGGGGTGGTGACAAGGCCGTCCTGCGCTACACCAAGCAGTTCGATAAAATCACACTGAAAGCAGAAGCACTGCGCGTCACGTCGGATGAGATCAAGAATGCTTACTTTCATATCAGGAAAGACGAGGGTGATGCGCTCCGTCTGGCTGCGCAGCGGATTACGTCCTTTCATGAGCGGCAGCGGACCAAGACTTGGATGTATCAAGAAGGGGACGCCACGTTGGGCCAGGTCGTGGGACCGGTCGACGCGGTCGGGGTCTATGTCCCTGGAGGCAAAGCCGTCTACCCGTCATCCGTACTGATGTGCGCCATTCCGGCTAAAGTTGCCGGTGTCCCGCGAATTGTG
This sequence comes from uncultured Nitrospira sp., assembly GCA_964547625.1. GTDB lineage: Bacteria > Nitrospirota > Nitrospiria > Nitrospirales > Nitrospiraceae > Nitrospira_D. The sequence continues at coordinate 3,404 of CAZJOQ010000117.1, read as the reverse complement.
ATGGTTACGCCACCTCAGAAGGATGGAATCAACCCCTATTTGCTGGTTGCAGCCGATATTGCCGGGGTCACTGAAATTTATCGTATCGGTGGGGTTCAAGCGGTGGCCGCACTCGCCTATGGAACAAGAACCATTGACCGAGTCGATAAGATCGTCGGACCGGGGAATATCTATGTCGCCACGGCCAAACGCTTGCTTTACGGTACGGTTGGGATCGACATGGTCGCCGGCCCCAGTGAATTGCTGGTGGTAGCGGACGCTGACGCCAAGCCAGCCCATGTGGCAGCGGATCTCCTCTGTGAAGCCGAGCATGACGAAGACGCGCAGGTGTTCCTCGTCACGACATCTGAACGATTAGCGAAGGATGTCTCGAAGCTGATCGAGAGTCAACTGAAGGGACTCCAGAGAGAGAAGATCGCTTCGAAGTCGATCGCACGTCATTCGGTGGCGTTCGTCGTTCCCACCCTAGATGAAGCCATCGCGGTGGCCAACGAAATCGCAGCGGAGCATTTGACTCTCTCAGTGGATAACCCCTTCGATTATTTGGAGAAGATTCGTCATGCTGGGGCGCTCTTCTTGGGACGGTACACACCGCCGTCAGTCGCTGATTATATTGCAGGACCGAATCACGTCTTACCGACGGGAGGAACTGCTCGGTTCTTTTCCCCGCTGTCCGTCAACGACTATGTGAAGGTCAGCAACATCGTGCACTATACGAAACAAGAACTAGCCAAAGTGAAAGATCCTCTCATTCGCCTTGCGCAGATCGAAGGCTTTGATGCGCATGCCAAGTCGGCCCAGAGCAGGTTCTCATGAAAAAGAACGGGCCAGCGCCACGGCGGGCTAATATCCACCGCGGTACGAAAGAAACCGATATTCGTATTGAGTGGCTCTTGGACGGGCGGGGGCGAGGGAAGATCGATACCGGCATCCGCTTCCTCGATCATATGTTGGAGTTGCTGGCAAAACATGGTTTTTTCGACATGACGGTACAGGCAAAGGGTGATCTCGACATTGATGAGCATCACACCGTGGAAGATATCGGGATCGTTATGGGGAAGGCGCTACATCAGGCAATGGGTGAAAAGGCCGGTATCAAGCGATTTGGATTTGCCTCAGCACCGCTCGATGAAACATTGGCTCAGGTCACTGTGGATCTCAGCGGCCGACCATTCTTGGTCTACAACGTGAATCTGCCTGACCGAAAAATCAAAGCGTTCGATCTTGGGCTCTTCGAGGATTTTTTTCAGGCCTTTGTGACGCACGGAGGTCTGAATCTGCACGTGAATCTGCTCTATGGCCGCAATCCTCACCACATCATGGAAGCGATCTTCAAGGCACTTGCCAAGGCGCTGGATCAAGCGACGATGAGGGAAGAGCGGTTGGCTGGGAAAGTGCTCTCGACGAAGGGGATGCTGTAGGAATTTGGGGTTAGAGAATATATGGGCCTGCTGTTCGAGTGGGATGAGCGGAAGGCTGAGCAGAATCTCAAGAAGCACGGCGTCTCATTCGATGAAGCCAGCACTGTATTCGGCGACTCGTTATCAGTGACCATTGATGATCCATTGCACTCTGTCGGCGAACACCGGTTCGTGGTCCTTGGCCATTCTGTCAGACGGCGACTGCTCGTGGTCGTCCATGCATATCGTGGCAAACGAGTTCGTTTGATCAGTGCCCGTGCAGCAACCCGCCGTGAAAGGTCGAAGTATGAAGAAGAGAACTAAGGGCATGAAGCGCTCAGACATGCTGCCCGAGTATGATTTTAGTCACGGCGTCAGGGGAAAGTATGCCAAACAGTATGCGGAAGGAAGCAACGTGGTTGTCCTCTCTCCAGATGTCGCCAAAGTCTTTCGCACCTCTGAATCGGTGAACGAGGCACTACGAACTCTTGTGCGAGTCGGAAGGGCACGGTCAAAAAAGCTCTCAGCCTGAAGAAAGGTTCAATGAAAACCATCTGCAAGGCGCCAGCCAAGGCGCTCGATCAAGCGACGATGCTGGAGGAATGGCTGGCGGGAAAAGTACCGGCGACGAAGGGGGTGCTGTAAGACGAACAAGTTTAGTGGGAGATGTAAAGCTGAATGGGGGGCAGCGCATTATATATGTAGCTGTCCCCCCTTTTTTTCTTTCCCCTTTTTCTTACGCAAGGCCTGGACCCAAGAGTGGCTACGGCGCGGTGCTTTAGGTCAAAGTGCAAAGGTGGGACAGTGAAGTGCATCGCTCTTGACACAAATGCAGTGAACCGCATTGCCGATATGCCATGCCTCATCGATAAGCATCGCGATGCTGTGGCTCGGAACCGCCTCATAATAATTGACAACCCGATTGTAAAATCTGAGCTCGATCAAACTAGCGATTCTGCCCGGCGTGAAAAGCTTCTGGCGGTCTGGAATGGGTTTCCCAAGAAGAAGGAAGTACTAACGCGTAGTGGTTATTATGGCGTTGGTCTCAAATATGGTCAGTTCATCTATGGAGATGGCAGCGACACCGGCCTCCCTTTGGATCAAGCTCGAACTGGAGGTCGCGGGGGCGCGAGGGATGCAATTATAGCCACGACTGCGGCAGGTGAGGCCGATGTGCTCGTTACTGATGATAAAGCGCTGAAGGATCGTGTTCGGTCGAGCTCAGCCTCATGCGAGATATGGACATTCAAGCAGTTCGTCAGTTATCTGCGGGAGTCGCAGAACAGCGAAGGAGACGCCAGGGTTCAAGACGAATAGGGGCTTGCAATCGCAGATCGATGGCCGTTTCGCAGGCGCGCTGAAGATTGAGGATGATGGCATCCTGCTTAGTCTGATTGGCGACAAGGTTCTGTTTGTCTCCTGCGTATTCCTCTTGGATGCGCCGAAGGCAACGCTCGATGCTGGCGGCCTTGTTCAAGATCACGTCGTCAGCCATACACCAGCCCGCGCTTCGTAATACCCTTGACGATCGCTCCGCGCTCTTCATTGAGCCTGGCATAGTCCGAGTAGGCATACATTTCAAACTCTCGACGAGCTTGCTCATCCTCACTGGTCAAGCAGGTACCGGTGGAAAGGATCTGCATCCGCATGACCGTTGACGCGGAGCGAAGTTCAACAAGATCGACGTCACGATGCAGTTGGATCGCTAAGTCCTGGGCCAATTCAAACCGGCGCAGTTCCGGCAAGGCCTCATGTGTGAGAATAGCGAGATCAATGTCGCTATCAGGTCGAACAGCACCACGTTCCGTTGAGCCAAATCGAAATAGCGCAATGAGGCTTGGAACCGTCTTTCGGATATAGGCGATCAATGAAGAGTCGGTCATAGCTATAGGCAGCAATTGGGTTAGCTCAGGCTACTGGTTCACTCCAATCCTGTCAATCGAAAGGCCAGGTCACTCCGAGATGGAAACCCAGTGCCGGGTGGAATGTGAGGGCATAGATTGC
>CAZJOQ010000116.1:0-11808 GCA_964547625.1 uncultured Nitrospira sp. | reverse complement strand
GAATCTGGCCGCCGATTCTACCTCAATTCCAAATCAACTGCGGAATCCGGGCTAAGCAGAACAAACTATGCAAGTGAGAGACTGATTCGTTACGCTTCAGTAGAATCTGGATTGCTCCTCGGGGCAGGTTTTCTCTTGTCCTGTTGGGTCGTCCGCCTTACCGAGGCCGCGATTTTCGGAGTCTTCGTCATCACATCAGCATTTTGAGCCCGATGTAAGAGCGCATGGTCCATGAGCACCAATGCCATCATGGCTTCAGCGATCGGCGTGGCGCGGATGCCGACACAGGGGTCATGGCGGCCATTCGTTTCGACCATCACCGGCTTGCCCTGTTTGTCGATCGATCGGCGCGGGATACGGATGCTCGACGTCGGCTTGATACCAATAGTCACAGCAACATCCTGCGCTGTGGAGATTCCTCCCAAAATACCGCCTGCGTGATTCGTCACAAAGCCTTCCGGTGTGAGTTCGTCGCCGTGTTCTGATCCACGCTGAGTGACCGAGGCGAAGCCTGCACCGATTTCAACGGCCTTCACGGCATTGATGCTCATCATGGCAGCTGCTAAGTCCGAGTCCAACTTGGCATAGACCGGTGCACCCCATCCGACCGGCACATGTTCTGCTACCGTCGTAATTCTAGCGCCAACCGAATCGCCGGCCTTCCGCAACTCATCCATCAACAATTCCAGCTTCGGCACAATATCGGGATCGGCGGAGAAAAAGGGGTTCTGACTAACGGCACTCCAATCCTTGAATTCCAACTCGTGAGGACCTAACTGACTGAGATACCCACGAATCACCACGCTGTACTTCTCGCTGAGCCACTTCCTGGCAATGGCAGCCGCGGCAACACGAACAGCCGTTTCCCTGGCCGAGGCTCGCCCGCCTCCACGGTGATCACGAATCCCGTACTTCTGCCAGTAGGTATAGTCTGCGTGCCCAGGACGGAAGGTCTCGATCAAATTTCCGTAATCCCGGCTTCGCGCGTCTTCATTCCGAATCAGCAACCCAATCGGGGTCCCTGTTGTCTGTCCTTCAAACACCCCAGAGAGAATTTCGACGGTATCCGACTCCTGCCGCTGAGTCACATGGCGGGAGGTACCTGGCTTCCGCCGGTCAAGATCTTTCTGAATGTCTTCTACCGATAACACAAGCCCCGGTGGGCAACCATCGACGACACACCCGATCGCCGGTCCGTGGCTTTCGCCGAACGAGGTGACGGTGAAAATTCGGCCAAAGGTGTTGGCAGTCATTAGGACCTACTCAACAAGATCCATCTTAATACGTAATTCCTTGAGTTGATCGGCACCAACGGCGGAGGGAGCATCGGTCAGCGGGCATTGCGCTTTTTGTGTTTTGGGGAATGCAATGACGTCGCGGATCGAATCGGCGTTGCCGAGCAACATGACCAATCTGTCCAACCCAAACGCGATGCCGCCGTGCGGCGGCGCTCCGTACTCGAGGGCCTCGAGCAGAAACCCAAACTTGGCCGCGGCTTCTTCTTTGCCGATCCCGAGAAGATCAAAGACTTTGCTCTGCACGTCTCGCTGGTGGATACGAATGCTCCCGCCCCCGATTTCACTCCCGTTCAACACCATGTCATACGCCTTGGCTCGTACCTTCAGCGGATCGGATTCGAGCAGCGGCAGATCGTCATCAAGGGGTGCCGTGAAGGGATGATGCATGGCCACATACCGTTTTTGTTCCTGATCGTAATCTAACATTGGGAAATCGATAACCCACAGAGGCCTCCACGCAGTCTTATCAACCAGATTCAATTCTTCGCCAAGCAAAAGTCTGACTCGCCCCAAGACGTCATGCACGACTGAGGCTTTATCCGCGCCAAACAAGACAAGATCATTCGACTTTGCCTCAGGCAAGGCCGAGGCAAACGCCGTGGCATCCAGAAATTTTGCAATGACCGATTCAAGCTGTCCTTCTGCTGTAATCTTCAACCACGCAAGTCCCTTCGCACCGAAATGTTTTGCCGTCTCTCCCAAGGCATCGATCCGCGTTCGAGAGAGCGTCGCGCCACCCTTCACGATCAACGCCTTGACAATACCCCCCTTGATCGCCGCATCTTTGAAGACCTTAAACTGGCTGGCTGCACCGAACGCCGTCACATCATACAGAGGCATCTCGAAGCGGAGATCAGGCTTATCTGAACCATAGCGGCCCACGGCTTCGGCATAACTCATTCGCCGGAAAGGTATCGGAAGTTGGACATCACCCGCCTTATTGAAGATCGTCACGATCATGCGCTCCATCAGGCCCATGACCTGCTCACGATCGACAAACGACATTTCCAAGTCAATCTGAGTGAACTCGGGCTGCCGATCATTGCGAAGGTCCTCATCCCGGAAGCAGCGAGCGATCTGATAGTAGCGATCCACGCCGCTGACCATCAGGACTTGCTTAAATAATTGCGGGGACTGCGGCAAGGCAAAGAACTGCCCGGCATTGACACGGCTCGGCACCAAATAATCTCGGGCGCCCTCGGGGGTACTCTTCGTCAGGATCGGCGTCTCCACCTCCAAGAAGCCTTCTGCATTCACAAATTCCCTGGCGGCCTGTGTGATACTATGACGGAGACTCAAAATCCGCTGCATCCTGGGTCGGCGCAGATCCAAGAAGCGGTATTTCAAGCGAATCGCTTCGGTCACCTCCGCATCATCTTCGATCAAGAACGGTGGCGTCTTCGCCTCATTCAGTATCTCCACTTCGTCGACGAAGACTTCGATCTCACCCGTCGAGAGGTTCGGGTTCTTCGAGTCATCCGGCCGCGCCATGACCTGGCCCGTGACCGACACAACGCACTCGCTCCGGAGCGAATGAGCTGATTGATGCACCGTCACGTTTCGCTCGGCGTTGAAGACGACCTGCGTGAGACCCGTCCAGTCACGAAGGTCGATAAAGATCACCGTGCCATGATCACGCCGACGCTGCACCCACCCGTTCAAGACAACCGTCTGCCCAACCTGAGCCTTCTTCAACTCACCGCAACGATGTGTACGAATCTTCATGCAACCTTTACTTTCTTCGAAGACACCTTTTTCGCCTTATCCGGTTTAGCCCATCCAGCCCGTCGCACTGGTCGTTTCGACCGAACCACCTGCTTATCTCCCCGCTCGACAGCCTCTTGCCGCGTTTCCACAAGCTCACGCAACGCGTTGGTTTCTCGATCAGTCAAGAATCGAAACTCTCCAGCCGGGAGATCTCCCAAAGATATCGGCCCCATACGAATCCGTATTAACTTAATGACTGGGTGCCCGACAGACTCCAACATACGTTTGACTTGATGTTTCCGACCTTCGCGTATGGTCAGCTCCAGCCATGAGTTTTGTTCAGCTTTCTTCACTTTCTTCACAAAGGCTGGGCTGGTCATCCCATCGTCGAGCCGGACGCCTCGCTCTAACCGCTGAATCTCTTCATCCGTCAAAATTCTTTTGACCTTGATCAAGTAGGTCTTCGGGACATGGTATCGAGGGTGTAACAGAGCCTGTGCGAGCTCACCATTGTTCGTCAACAACATCAACCCTTCACTATCAAAATCGAGGCGTCCAACCGGGAACACCCGAACGGACACGCCTCGCAAGAAATCCTTCACGGTCGTTCGACCCCCCGGATCATCAAGCGTAGACATCACGTTTTTGGGTTTATTCAGGATCAGATATACAAATGGCTGCGCCGATGTCAGATGCTTCCCATCCACCTTCACGTGATCACGCTCGGGGTCGACTTTCGTGCCAAGTTCAGCAACAACCTTGCCATTCACTGACACGCGTCCCGAGGCGATCAGGATCTCTGCCTTCCGCCGTGACGAGAGCCCCGTTCTCGCAATGAGTTTTTGGAGTCGAACTTCCATCGGCTTTCTTTTCCCCTCTCAAACGTGAAGTAGTCTGGCTGGCTCTCACTGTGCGCATCCAGCGAGGACGGCCCGAAAAGAGACATCGAATAAAGTCTGCGTGTGCGCTGGGCAAACACAGGAGACTGCTTCCAATCCTTCCCTACTCCCACTCAATCGTCGAAGGCGGCTTTGAGCTGATGTCATAGACGACTCGATTCACGCCTGTCACTTCATTGATGATGCGATTCGACATTCGACCCAGCACCTCATTGGGAATCCTGGCCCAATCCGCAGTCATGCCGTCCACGCTGGTGACCGCACGAATCGCAATCACGTGCTCATAGGTCCGTTGGTCGCCCATCACTCCGACGGTCCTGATCGGCAACAACAGGGCAAAGGCCTGCCAAATTTCACCATAGAGACCTGCGCTTCGAATCTCCTGATCGACGATGGCTTCCGCTGCCCGCAGAATCGCTAACCGCTCAGGTGTCACCGCACCCAACACGCGAATCGCCAAACCAGGCCCCGGAAACGGTTGCCGCCACGTGATCTCATCCGGCAATCCCAACTCCGTTCCCAGTACCCGTACTTCGTCCTTAAAGAGTTCGCGAAGCGGTTCGATGAGCTTGAGCTTCATGCGAGCCGGTAATCCACCGACGTTGTGATGCGTTTTGATCGTCGCCGAAGGCCCCTTAAAACTCACACTCTCGATGACATCGGGATAGAGCGTGCCCTGGATGAGATACCTAACACCTTTCAGCTTTTTTGACTCGGCTTCAAAATGTTTGATGAACTGCCGACCGATGATCTTTCGCTTTCTCTCAGGATCCGTAACATTTTTTAGCCCGGCGATAAATGGCTTGCTCCCATCAAGAATCCTCAGATTCAGATGAAGCTGCGAGGAGAATGTCTTTCGAACCTGCTCACGTTCACCGGTTCGCAAGACACCGTTATCGACAAAGATGCAGGTCAGCTGATCACCGATCGCTCGGTGCGTCAGCGCCGCTGCAACCGATGAGTCCACACCACCGCTCAATGCGCAGATGACCCGATCCTTGCCGACCCGTTCACGAATCTGACTGACCGCTGTCTCAACATAAGCCTGCATGGTCCAGGTCGGTTTGCAGCCGCAAATCTCATAGACGAAATTGCGGAGGATCTTCGTCCCTTCCGGCGTATGTGCCACTTCGGGATGGAACTGCAAGCAATAGATACGGCGCTTGTGATCATCCAGCTTCATCGCTGCAACGGGCGAGTTGCTTGTATGTGCAATCGATCGAAACCCTGGAGGCATCCGCTCGATACGATCTCCATGCGACATCCACACGGCTGTCTTCTGATCAGTCCCGACTCCCTTGAAGAGATCGCTCTCATCGTCGATGGTGAGATCGGCGCGGCCATACTCGCGATGTGTCGACTTGCCGACTCCTCCTCCAGAGAGATGCGTCACTAACTGCATGCCGTAGCAGATGCCGAGGATCGGAATGTGCTGATCAAACAGTTCTCTGGCGACAATCGGAGCCTTCTTCTCATAGACGCTGGATGGCCCACCGGACAGGACAATGCCTTGAGGACGATAGGCCAGAATCGTTGCTAACGAAACCGTACAGGGGAAAATTTGGGAATAGACCTGTGCTTCCCGGATGCGGCGAGCGATCAGCTGTGTGTACTGCGAGCCAAAATCGAGGACGAGGATTCTATCGTGCCAAAGCTCCATTGTGGTTAATCGTGAATCGCTACACGTTCCATTGTTGGAGTCATTATGCGTGAGGAGAACTGGCTCTACGCGTCTGATCGATTCACGGTTACCGAATACCGTTGGATGCCTTACTCCCAATCCATTCGGTAGTTCGGTGCCTCTTTGGTAATGATCACGTCATGCACATGGCTCTCACGGAGACCGGCCACCGATTGTCTGATGAACGTCGCCTTCCGTTGCAAGTCGGCAATCGATTTACAGCCGCAATATCCCATACCCGATTTGACGCCGCCGACTAACTGGTACACCACCGCAGCCAGCTGACCTTTATAGGGAACGCGGCCCTCAATCCCTTCAGGAACGAGTTTCTGAGCAGGGCGTTCTCCTTGCCCATACCGATCCCCGCCTCCTCGCTCCATCGCCCCGATGGAGCCCATACCACGATAGACCTTATAGGTTCTCGCTTGATAGAGGACCGTCTCGCCAGGAGATTCTTCCGTTCCCGCGAAAAGGCCGCCAAGCATCACTGACGACGCCCCAGCAGCCAGAGCCTTCGTGATGTCGCCTGAAAATTTGATGCCTCCATCGGCAATGATCGGCACTCGGCTCCCATGTAAGACCTTGGCACAATCTGCGATGGCAGTCAGCTGCGGCATCCCAGCGCCCGAGACAATGCGCGTCGTACAGATCGATCCCGGTCCTACCCCAACCTTCACCGCATCGACTCCGACCTTGAGGAGGTCCTTGGCTGCCTCAGCCGTGCCGATGTTACCCACCACCAGCTCAAGAGCCGGATATAGCTTCTTGATCATCTTTGCAGTATCCAACACAGCTTGCGAATGCCCATGCGCCGTATCGATCACCACGAGATCCACACCTGATTTTTTCAGGTGCCCCACGCGCTCTTCCGTATCCGGCCCCACACCAACCGCCGCTCCGACTCGCAATCGACCATGGCTGTCTTTACAGGCATGGGGGTATTTAATTCGCTTTTCGATATCTTTAATGGTGATGAGCCCTTTGAGTTCGTACTGCTTGTTGACGACTGGAAGCTTCTCAATTCGGTGTTCATGGAGGATTTCTCGCGCCTTCTCCAGGCTGGTGCCCTCCGGCGCCGTCACCAATCGGTCCCGTTTCATCACCTGCGAGACTTTCAGGTCCATCCTGTTTTCGAATCGCAGATCTCGATTGGTGAGAATTCCAACCAGCTTACGTCCTTTGGTGACGGGAATACCGGATATCCGATATTTCGCCATTAGCTGGTGCGCATCACGAATCGTTTCGTCTGGAGAAATCGTCACAGGGTCCAGAATCATCCCGCTCTCTGATTTTTTGACTTTATCGACTTCGATCGCCTGATCGGCCGGAGACAGCACGCGATGAATGATACCGATCCCGCCTTCGCGCGCCATAGCAATCGCCAGTCGCGACTCCGTCACCGTATCCATCGCAGCGCTGACAAGCGGGATGTTGATCCGGATGTTGCGCGACACAAAAGTGCCGGTATCGACCTCATTGGGGAGGACCTGCGACTTGGCCGGTACGAGGACCACGTCGTCATAAGTCAGTCCCTGTCGCGGTTCTTTGTCAAGCATCGTTCCCTCTTCAGACCTTCTGCGTTCGTTGCGCTTTTTCTAATTCTGCCAATTCTTCCACCTCATCCTGCAGCCGCTCGCCACCCTCTTCTGCCGGCATAAACTGCTGAACCCGCGTGTTGCCGCTATCAACGACAAAAACGCTCCCTCTCGCATCAACCTCGATCCCATAGGGAAAATTGAATTGCCCGTCACCATTCCCGAATCCGCCCCACTGGGTGATGAAATTCCCCTCTCGGTCGAATTTCTCGATTCGGTGATTGCCTGTATCCGTCACATAGACATCGCCTGCTCCATCGACGGTGATTCCCCATGGGGAACGCAGTTGCCCGGCCTCTTGAGCCAAGGGACTGCTGGCATGCCCGGCTGCCGGACTGCCACCCCACTTCGTCAACAGCTGCGGCAACACATTCGTACTAGTATCAAATTTCTGGATCCGATGATTCCCCATGTCGACGACATACACCGATCCATCTTCCTGATCGACCGCCACTCCACGAGGAAAATAGAACTGTCCGTCCCCGTTTCCGAAGCTGCCCCAGGCCATGATGAACTCACCGGTCATGTCGAACTTCTGAACGCGGAAATTGGCGCTATCGACGACATAGAGATAGCCTCGCACGCGGTCAACCGCAATCCCCCACGGAGCATTAAACTGTCCCTCTCCGTTCCCACGTGAGCCGAACTTCATCATGTACCCCCCCAGCTTACCGTCGAACTTTTGCACGCGATGATTATTCGTATCTACAACCCAGACGTCGCCCTTCCCGTCGCAGGCCATGCCGGTGGGATTATGAAAGTTGGCGTTCGCCGAACCAAAGTTTCCCCAGAGGATGATGAAATTTCCCGCATTGTCGAACTTTTGAATCCGATTGTTTCCGTTGTCGACGACGAACAGCGATCCCTGCTGATCGACGGTAAGTCCGTACATCGGCGCCATGAATTCTCCGCCATGCAAGAGCGAGGCGCCACGTCCAGGCTTCCCCCACTTGGCCACACACAGGTATCCGGAGGTATTGACAAGAATCGTCGCGGTGGCCGGTGTCGAAACGTTGTTGCCAATGTCTTTGAACCATACGTAAATCGTCTTTTGCCCATCCGCCGGAGAGAGGATAAATGGAATGGTCGCCCCGAACTTGATTGCCGATACCACATCCACCCAGCCCGGTGTGCCAGCCATCGGAGTCAAGGGGCTCTCAGAAATGAAGTAGGCGCCGACCCCCGTGTCCAAATCGGTGGCCGAAATCGTCACGACGACATCCGGCGAGTTCGTCATGAACGCTCCATGATTGATGACGGCATAGGGGTTCTGCGGCGCTGTAATATCAATGAGCACGGGCATCGCCGTCACTTCTTCCGATAGTCCACTTTCCGTCCCGTCTTCGAACGAGGCCGTCACGGCATAAAAGTATGGCGTATCGTTCGTGAGGCCCTCATGCGTATAGGGATTCGAGACGCCTTCGACCTTGGTGGCACCCTGAATCGTGATATGAGGAGAGGTACTAAAATAGAGGTTATAGGACTGGGCACCCGGCACCTCCATCCAACTCAAAAAGACCTCTGTGTCGCCAGCTTTCACCGCAAGACTGCGGGGAGGCTGTACCGATCCGGCTTCCACCACCTGTGTAGGCTGCTCCTTCCCACGATTCATCTCCTCTTCCGTCGGCACATACTTAAGGACGCGGTTGTTCCCACTGTCGACGACGAACACGCCGCCTTCCCTGTCCAGAGCGATCCCGTAGGGGAAGTTGAGCTGTCCCTCGGTCTTTCCACGATTGCCGAACGAACAGAGGAAGGTCCCGTTGCCGTCGAACTTCTGAATTCGGTGATTCCCGCTGTCGACGACATAAACATTACCCAGCGCATCGCAGGCGATCCCCCACGGCGACTTGAACTGCCCGGGTCCACTCCCTTCACGTCCCCACTTTGTCAAGAAACTTCCGCGTGTATCGAACTTCTGGATACGATTGTTGCTCTCGTCGGCTACATAAATATTGCCGACGAAATCCACCGCCACGCCGCGCGGGAAAAAAAACGCGCCGTCAAAACTACCGTCGCGCCCCCATTTTAAGAGCGGTTGACCATCGGCTTGAAATTTTTGAATACGCGCGTTGCTGGTGTCAGAGACATACACATTCCCGTCTTGATCCGTGGTAATCCCCCACGGCACGTCGAAGCGGCCCATATCGGCTCCGCGCCAGGCGAATCCAAACTTGCCCCAGGCTTTCTGCACATTGCCTTGCAGATCAAACTTTTGGACACGGTTGTTTCCGCTATCGGCCACGTACACCACGTCGTCTGGTCCGACCGCGAGCCCCCGAGGATAGTAAAACTGGCCCTCCTGCGAACTGGGCTCGCCACCCCATCGAGCCAAGAACGTTCCGGTCTTATCGAATTTTTGGATCGAATGATTGTCAGTATCGGCCACATACATATTGCTCTCTTTGTCGAGTGCAATCCCCGTGGGCGAACTGAACTCACCATCATCCACACCCTCTTGACCAATAACCATGGCCAACAGATAGGGTGAAGGGATCGCCATCACTTCTTGCGACTCGAGACTTTCCCCCTTCGGTGTGACCACTGTCACAACATAGTGGTAACAGGTCCCATTGGCGAGATCGTCGTGAACATAGGGACTCGCCGGGCCCTCGATACACGTAGCATTATCTTTTTTTACACCAATGACACTCTTGAAATCGTCGGCACCGGCGATAGGACGAGTGAGCTCGGAAAACTTGATCTGCACACCCTTCGTCGTCTGGAAATAGAGGTTATAGTACATGGCGTCCGTGACCGGATCCCATCTGATGGTAATGCGTCCGTTGCCGGGTTTGGCCTGGACATTCTGCGGCGGAGATGGCAGTTCCTCCGCTTCCGCTACCGAATCCCCGCCGCCCCATTCATCCTGAATCCCTTCAATAAACAGACGGAACCGATTGGCATACCACATTTCATCAAATAGCCAAGATTTCATCACAGTGTTGCCTCGAAGTGCTTATGGGAACGGTTCAGAAACAGCGGATCTTTCAATCGCTTAGACTTGGATTGAGTACTCTAGCAAAGCGGCTGAAATAGAGTCAAGGCAATGACCTCTCTCCTTCGTGAAGGAAGCGTACGAACGAGCTCTCGATCCTCTATGGTATCCATCGTCGGATCGATTACAATACGCCGATGCACTTGAGACAAAACCGGCTCGAGCGTTAGAGTGAAAAACAAAAACGGAGAAACGCTCGACGGAGGCGGCGATGCGAATCTTTATGCTCGGTGTCATGGTCGGTACAGTGTTGACCACGATAGGCGTACAGGCGGAAGGCAAGGAGGGAATGGGAAGGGTGGACAGCCTCCGCACATGAATGATGAACATGAGCGGCAATTTCAGCTTCAGCTTGAACATATCCGAAAACAGACAGAACTAGAGCAGGCGCGGATGCAAGGGCGTAAGAATCCGTGTTAAGAAACCACTGAAGAACCTGACGCAACCGGCTAAAACTCGTCACCCGTGGGAGTTCCGCATCCAAAAATTCACTTCGACATCTCACAACAGTAGGTTTGAAAGGTAACCTCTTATGCGAATGTTTCAAGTCAGACAGACCGTTACGTATGAACTGACGATGGCGGCAGGAACAGAGCAGGAAGCCATCTTGAAAGCTAGGGGCATTCCACGAGCGCAATGGACCGCTGAAGCTGACGAGATCGCAGCTGAGATGCTGGATGAGACAGACGAGATTGACGATTACTGACTGCCTCACCGGTATGGAACGTCAAGGGAGAAAGGACCATGCACATTTCTCACACCGTTCGACCTTCAACTCTCTGCCTGCTTCTAATCGCCGGTATGATGGCCACTGCCGCCGCTGAAGAAAAGGTATCCACGATCGGTCAGGCAAAACGGGTGGACAAGAAAACCGAGGAGTGGGGTCGATATATCATCAAGATCGCTGGATGCAATAATTGCCATACCGCTGGCTATACCGAGGCGGCCGGAAAGATACCTGAAAAAGACTGACTCAAGGGAGATACCATCGGATGGCGAGGCCAATGGGGCACAACCTATGCGAGCAATCTACGACTTTATATGCAGAATCTCTCGGAGGACCAGTAGAGCCAGGTTTCGCGCATGGTCGAGTTTCGTCCCCCGATGCCATGGTTCGTCCTGCGCGAGATGACCGCGCACGACCTACGGGCTATCCATCGGTTCATTAGAAACCTTGGACCTGCCGGAGAGCCAGCCCCCAGCTATCTTCCACCTGACCAGGAACCCAGAGCACCGATTATCCTATTTCCTTCGCGTCCAGGCCCAGCCCAGTAGAGAACTATCCCGCTTCACAGAACGGATAGATCATCCAGGAACAGGCGATACCTCTATAAGCTACCGCCTGCCCTTCCTTAACTTACTGACTAGGGGCGTCGGCTCTTCGACAATCCTTCTGCAGGCCAGCCCACTCGTCACTCTCGGCTACTGACTTTTCTTGTACACCACCAGCCCGCCGACGAAAATTGCAAACATGACACCGATGAACATTAAAAGAGTAGTGTCCATGGCTGACTCCTTTTCATTCGAACCATGACCCAAAATGTTGCATGTGTGCTATTACTACTTCGCAGAAACCAACTCTCTGGAGAAGTCTCGGCGGTCAGTCCAACACAATACACGGACCGCCTAG
>CAZJOQ010000115.1:0-11840 GCA_964547625.1 uncultured Nitrospira sp. | reverse complement strand
GTAGTGGGCAATGGGTTTGGGCTATACGATTGTCGCCGGGGAAGATCCTTGCTAGGCAGAATTGACTGTAGCAGGTATATAGCCGGTATCCGTCTCATGAACAGCCGACATAGTTTGTTAGCGCGCCTTGTCAGGCTGGGCCCGACTTATTGGCTGACTCGTTACCCTCCTCTGGTGGTCGACCTGCGGCGGTGATTTCTTCTTCTGCTTCTTTCATGGAAGCCTGAAAGTCCTGTTCCACCATCTTGACTTCCTGCTGGATAAGATTGAGCTCGGGCTCAACCGATTTTCGGAGATCCTCAGCGGTATCTTTGAATCCCTTAATGGCTTTCCCAACTTGTCTTCCCACTTCCGGAAGCTGTTTAGGGCCGAACAAGAGAAATGCGATCACTAGGATGATTAAGATCTCGCTTGCGCCCAATCCGAACATGATTCACAGAGGTCGAGTGATGTTGAGATTTGCTGCTTTCTGGTCGTCACGCCACACGCTAAGCTTCTAGCCTTGTTTCATCTGGCCCGGTTGCGTTGCTTGTTGAGTGGGCGATTGTGCGGGGTCTGATTGGGTCGTGGCCTGGGATTGAGCTTGTTGGGCTTGGTCTGTTGGCGTGACATCGATCGCATCGGCCTCATGGACCGACTTTTTAAATCCTTTGATGGCTTTGCCGAGACCTTCTCCTAGTTGGGGAAGTTTACCGGCGCCGAAAATGATCAGGACAATGATCAAGATCAGCAGCAATTCCATCCACCCAAATGAACCGAACATCAGTACTGCCTCAAATCTAACGATGAATAGCGGCCTCTAGGGATAAGAAGCCAGTCTGGAAAGGAATAATCCACTCCCATCCTTCAAGATGTGAGGGAAGGCTATAGAAGATTCTTCGCCAAGTCAAGATAAAGAGGGAGAAAAATGAGGTGTTAGAGGGGTTGAATGATACCGCCCCCGAGGACGGCGTCGCCGTCGTAGAAGACGACAGATTGCCCTGGGCTGATGGCTCGTTGAGGCTGATGGAATCGAATCTGGAGAGTGGAAGAGCCTCCTGGTGCAAGCGTTGCGGGCGTAGCGGGTGTAGCATAGCGAAGCTTGACCTGAATCTTCGTTTCACATTGAGTGAGTTGGGGAGCGAAAAGGTTAAGATCAGATACAGTGCACTCGTTCTTGAGGAGCGACTCTTCTGGGCCGAGAAGGACCGTATTGGTGGATGGGTTCACCTGCTGAACGTAGAGACGTTGGCCGGTGGCGATGCCGAGCCCTCGGCGCTGACCGGGTGTGTAGAAGGCGATCCCGTCGTGTTGGCCCAGAGGGAGACCGGCTTCGTCAATAAAGAGACCTGGCTTTTTGGCTGTGGGAAGCTCGTTTCCGATAAATGCCCGATAATCTCCCTGAGTCACGAAGCAGATTTCTTGGCTCTCTTTGATCTCGTCAGCCGGCAGACCCAGGGCCTCCGCCTCTTCCCATACTGCAGATTTTTGAAGCTCTCCTACTGGGAAAAGGAGTTTCTGTAGCCATTGAGGATGCAGTCTATAGAGAAAGTAGGTTTGATCTTTACGGTGATCAGCGGCTCGAGAAAGGACGGGTGACGACTCCTTCCTCTGGATACGAGCGTAATGACCCGTGGCCGCATAGTCAAAACCTCGTGCGGTCGCAGTGTCAATCAGAGTTCGAATCTTCACTCGTTCATTACATCGGACGCAGGGATTGGGCGTTGTGCCATTCGTATAGCCATGGAGAAAATCATCAATCACGCCTGTCCGAAAACTCTCACGAGTATCAAGAACATCGTGGGGAATATGGAGAAGCTTGGCGACGTGTTTGGCGAGCCCTACCTTACAGCAACCCCGTTCTTGCCATTTTTTCGAGGTAGGCACTGATTCGTCTTCGTGTTCCCACACCTGGAGGGTGAGGCCATGGACATCGTAGCCTTGGCGAACGAGCAATGCCGCTGCGACGGAGCTGTCAACTCCGCCGCTCATTCCAAGAAGAACGGAGGGACGAGTCATATTGATGATATTGTAGCGGGAGGAGTGGGTGAAGAGCTAGAGGTCTGAAGTCCGCATCTTGCTCCGATGTCCGGTCAAATCTTGAGCATACTTCGGCGACGCCTGTTGCTCCTCGACCCATTTATGGGCCCCCATATCACACATTCCGTGAAAATGGGCCCCGGCTTCTATAGAAATGCCAGGGGTTCGAATATCGCCGATCAGGACACCATGTTTTTGAATCTGGATTTTGGCCGTGGCGGTTACCGTTCCATTGATCTTGCCACTGGTCATCAATGTCCCGGCTGAGATAATACCTTTCACCGTCGCTTGTTCTCCGACGATCAGCGTTCCTGTAGTATGGACTTCCCCCTCCACGCGACCATCGATGCGGATTGTTCCATCAAAGCTGACGATTCCCTTAAAATCCACCCCTTTTGCGAGAAACGTGAAACTTTCGCTGTCACCTGCGTCCTGAGCTTGCTTGTCGCCTAAGGCCCACATCAGCTTTCCCAGCTCCTTGTTACCAAAACCGACGAGGCGGTGTCCTTACATTTACCAGGTGTGGGACGAGTGGCGTCCCGCTAATTTGGTACAGGTGAAGGATATCACATGTCTACGCGCTCACTTTCCTGAGTGGTGTGTCGCCGGTTGGCCCGACCGGATGCAGCACAGTTTCCCTTTGGACAGAATGTACCGGTTGTTCCATCTCCAAGGTCCCGTTAAAGAACACTCCGTCTTCCATGGAGAGCATTGGGGTGGTGACGCCCCCGTTAATCATAGCAGGAGCGCGCAGCTTCATTTTATCTTTGGCATGAATATCACCGGTGATCTTACCCTTGCAGACAATCGTTCCGGCCGTTACTTTTGCGGTGATCACCGCCTCCTCACCGACCAACAAGACACCCTCGGTGTGGATTTCGCCATCGAGTGTTCCATCAATTCGGACCGTTCCGTGATAGGTGATCGTCCCTTTGAAGACGACACCCTTTCCGACAAATGCACTGATGTCTTGTCCAGGGTCGGACCTTGTGGATTCGAAACTTCCTCCGGGACCATCAAGGTCAACCTCATCAGAGCGTCTGCCATCCTGCTTTTCCTTCCACATACGATTGCCTCCTCTCAGGGTGGAATGCCGTTCCCCAGCCGAGCAATGAGTTCATTGCCGTTAGGTATCGTATCGGTTGGTCCCGATGAGATATTTAGCGTTGAATTTGTGCCAAAACGCCAAGAGAGCTGGATTTTTAGTTGGCTGGCCAGCTGGAGGGCTGTTCTGAAAGGCTAACCGAGCAGTATTTCGACAACGCCGTCAAGCTCTTCTTTCGAAAAATAGTGGATGACCAGCTTTCCCCCCTGTTTCTGTGGCTGAATGGTTACTTTAGTTCCCAGGCGCTTCTGTAATCGTGCTTCCAGATCGGCCCATGAGGAGTTCCGTCCAGGCTTTGCGTGGCGCTTTTTCCCTTCGAGGGAACGAGCGACAAGTTTTTCTGTTTCTCGGACTGAAAGGGCGGTGGAGGCAGCCACCTTACCCACCCGCAACTGGTCTTCTGGAGAGGATAGCCCCAGAATCGCTTTTGCGTGACCAGTAGACAGGCTTCCCGTTTCAACCAACTGCTGGATTTCCGGATGCAGTTGGTTGAGACGAACAAAGTTTGCGACCGACGACCGATCACGGCCAACCTTCACTGCAATCGCGTCTTGGGTCAAGCCAAACTCATTTATCATGCGGGAATAGGCCCTCGCCGTTTCGATGGGATTTAAGTCTTCTCGCTGAAGATTCTCAACCAGAGCCAGCAATAGCGACTCTTGGTCCGTGCAATTTTTAATAACAACCGGGATGGTGTCCAGGCCAGCTTGTTTGGAAGCCCGCCATCGCCGCTCTCCTGCGATGAGTTCGTAGGTGCCGTCGCCTTTTCGTCTAACGATGATAGGCTGGAGGACTCCACTTTCTTTGATAGAGGCAGCGAGTTCGGCAAGTTCGTCCTCCGGGAACACGTGCCTAGGCTGGTAGCGATTAGGCACAATGTCCTCTAAGCGGATCCGTTGAACATCGGCCATCTCTGCAGGCGGGCTGACCCTGGGTGGTGGTAATAGGGCGCCAAGTCCCTTACCGAGAGCTTTTTTCTCCATGAGCAACAAACTCCTTAGCGAAAAGTACGTAAGATTGTGAACCGGAAGATGCTGCATTGTACAAGATCCCGGGGCGACCATAACTCGGCGCTTCTGCCAGGGCCACATTGCGAGGAATGAGTGTTTGGTACACTTTTTCAGCGAAATGGGATCGTATTTGTTCTGTCACCTGTCGAGCCAAGCTGTTCCGTGAATCATACATGGTGAGGATGATTCCTTGAATTTGTAGGTTTGGATTAAATGATTGCCGGATAAGATCAATGCTGCCGATGAGTCTGGTAAGACCTTCCATGGCGTAGTATTCACACTGGACAGGTATGAGCACTGAATCTGCAGCGGTGAGGGCGTTGATCGTAAGAATTCCTAGGGCGGGTGGGCAATCGAGGAAAATATAATCATACTCTTCTTTCACGTCGCCCAGTATTGATCTCAAATACCATTCACGCCCTTCAACATTGACGAGTTCGACTTCTGCCCCGGCAAGATCTGCATTGGCTGGCAGCAGTGAAAGTCCTTGAATTGATGTTTCGATGGAAGTTTCCTTGACGGAAGTATTTTTCACGAGACAGGTATAGGTGCCGTGCGTTACCGATTGCTGGTCTATCCCCAAGCCACTTGTGGCATTCCCCTGAGGATCCATATCAATGAGAAGGACGGATTTGCCATCAAGTGCAATGGCGGCAGATAAATTGATAGCCGTAGTTGTCTTTCCAACACCACCTTTTTGATTCGCTATAGCGATGATCTTTGCCATTAGGATGCTCCAGCACCAGGTTTATGTTCCACGTGGAACAATGGAATTCATTAAATGTCAGAAGGAGGCGAGTAAACTGAAATGCACCTTTTCCCGAATCCCCTTGGAAGATCGAATTGGTGACGATTCACTACATTCCAGCGATCAAGGAGGCCAATCCCGTTCGTAGGCTGTGAGGAATAGAAAATTGCCACTCCACCTGGTCGAAGCAGGTTAGTCCCAATGATAGTAATTAAACTTGGTTTCAACGCACGAGTCGTGACGTAATCATACGATCCAACGACCGATCGGGTATCGATAAATCGCTCAAGCTTTCCCTGAAATATGTCAACATTCTCAAGATGGAGTGCGCCGACGATAAAACGAAGAAAAGAAGTCTTTTTTGGAGATGGCTCGACAAGCGTAACGCTTAGATCAGGTCGGACAATCTTCAATGGAATTCCAGGAAAACCGGCACCGGTTCCCACATCAAGGAGTCGTGAACCAGAATTGATCGATACGGCGTTCAAGGCAGCAAATGAGTCCACGAAGTGCTTAACGACGATTTGTTCATCTGAGACAATAGTCGTAAGATTAATAGACCGATTCCAGGTTTGCAGATTCTTGATGTACTCGATGAACAGATGAATCTGTTCGGTGCTGAGAGTAATTCCAATATTCGTAGAGCATTCCTGAATCAAAGACGGGAGAGTGACCCCTTGTTCCACGTGGAACAATTACGCTGATGTTCGTTGAAGGTCAATAGCGAATGGTAGGGCCAAGGAGTTTTATAACACAGACTGCTTATTTGAACGGACTAGTCGGTTACTCTTTTCGACTGATACGAGGAGTAAAGATATGGCGGCCGGAGTCACACCTGATATACGAGATGCTTGACCAATCGTCTCAGGTCTGACTCTGATTAACTTTTCTCTGACCTCACGAGAAAATCCTGAAACAGCTTTGTAATCGAAACTCTGTGGAATCAACTTATTTTCGAGTCTTTTGAATTTCTCGATCTGTTGGAGTTGTCGCCGTACATACCCTTCATACTTGATTTGAAGCTCAACTTCGTCAGCGATTTCATGGTCGCTAATCACGTCTTCCCCAAAAAACTCTAAGAGATCTCGATAATTGGCCTCCTGCCTTCGAAGAAGCTGTGCCATAGTGAGGCTAGGTGAGGCATTCTCAAGATAGGTACCTTTGGTTTTTAGGTAGATTTCATCAGTAAACTGCGGCCTGGTAGTGCGTAGGTGCTCGATCTCCGCTTCTATCATGCTCTTCTTCTGTTCGAATTTCTCATATGCCTCGTTCGGAATCAGACCAACATCGTGTCCGATTTGCATGAGACGAAGATCAGCGTTGCTGTGCCGTAACAGTAACCGATATTCAGCTCGAGATGTAAACATACGGTAAGGCTCGTAGGCATCCTTCGTAATGAGATCGTCGATAAGGACGCCAATATAGGCCTGAGATCGATCAAAAATCAGCGGAGGCTGTTCTCGCATCTTTAAGACCGCATTTATTCCCGCGACTAAACCTTGCGCCGCGGCCTCTTCATAACCGGAAGTACCATTGATCTGTCCGGCATGATAAAGACCAGCAACATGTTTTGCTTCGAGGGTTCTGTACAGTTGACGGGGTGGGAAATAGTCATACTCGATGGCATAACCAGGTTTGAGCATCTTGGCACATTCTAATCCAGGAATTGTCTTTAACATGGCTAGCTGGACATCAATCGGAAGGCTGGTTGAAATACCATTTGGATAAAATTCGTTGGAGTCAAGACCTTCCGGTTCGATAAAGATCTGATGCCGCTCTTTTTCTGCAAAGCGAACGACCTTGTCCTCGATAGAGGGACAGTATCGAGGTCCGATCGATTCAATCACACCACTGTAGAGAGGGGAGCGATCGAGGTTCTCCCGAATCACGTGGTGGGTCTCAGATCCGGTATAGGTCAAATGACAAAGGACTTGCTTCGTCGTGATTTCCCGAGTTCGATATGAGAAGGCGGGAGGAGGAGTATCTCCGGGTTGAGGAATCATGGCTGAGAAATCGATTGTGTCTCTGTCTAATCGAGGCGGCGTCCCCGTCTTCAGTCTTCCTGTCTCAAACCCAAGATCGCGCATGCAATCGGTAAGATGCTCAGCCGCGGCTTCGCCGGCGCGACCGGCTGGAAAATGGTTGAGACCGATATGGATAAGACCCCTAAGGAAAGTACCCGATGTCAGAATGACTGCTTTGGCATGAATGGTCTCACCAGATCCCGTCACGACACCGGTGACCGTTCCTGCAACTACCAGCAATCTGTCTACGACACCCTCCGCCAAATTCAGATATTTCTCCAACGAGAGAGTTTCTTGCATCGCGGTACGGTACAGCGACTTGTCGCATTGGGCGCGCAGTGCACGCACCGCCGGGCCTTTACTGGTGTTGATAAACCTAAACTGAATGCCCGCGCGATCTGTATTCCGCCCCATTTCACCGCCGAGGGCATCGATCTCCTTGACCAAGTGCCCCTTGGCAATCCCTCCAACTGCCGGGTTGCAAGACATCTGTGCAACGCGGCTCAATTCCATGGTCAAGAGCAACGTTTTGGCCCCCATTCGTGCCGCCGCGAGGGCCGCCTCGCACCCCGCATGGCCGCCACCGACCACGATGACATCAAATGTTGTGGACAATGGCATCCCTACTTTCCAATGCAAAATTCTGAAAAAATACGATCCAAAATATCATCGGTCGTTACAACGCCTACGATCTCCCCGAGCGCATCGGCGGCTCCACGAAGATCAACTGCAACAAACTCGGGCTGGATACCTCCTCCTACCGACGCTAGCGCCTCATCAAGGCAACTCACCGCTCGCTCTAAAGCCAGGCGATGGCGTACATTCGTGATGATCAACCCATCACTGGCCTCTAACGAGGGACCAAGGAATCGAGATTCAATCACTCGCTTCAGCTCACCTAAGCCTGCTCCAGTTCGTACCGAAAGAGGAACCACCTTGTGGTGGGACCGTTGAGATAACGACTCACAGAGCCGCGCGACCGCAGTTGAGTCAAGTAGATCGATCTTGTTCAGCACAATTAGATCCTCCCGCACCAGTGCGGGGAACGCCAAGTCATTCCTTCCGGGTTTGGCAAGTTCCGCTGCATCCACCACGTGGAGGACCATATCACTCTCTTCCTGAGCTATGAGGGATCGATTCATACCTTCTTGTTCAACCACATCGGCGGTCTCCCGAAGGCCGGCGGTGTCGACAAATGTGATGCGCAGCCCTTGCCAATCGACCGACTCTTCAATCACATCCCGAGTCGTTCCAGGAATATCCGTTACAATCGCCCGATTCTCATGAAGCAGGGTATTCAGCAAGCTGGATTTCCCAACGTTGGGCTTCCCTGCAATGACAACACGGGCTCCTTCTCGTAAGACGCGACCGCTCTCTGCCGTCGTGACCATCCGTTGTATCAGCACGCGTGTGCTTTGGAGAGATGTCATCAGTTCTTCTCGCCCGACAAATGAGATATCTTCCTCGGAAAAGTCGATCCCAGCCTCGACATAAGCCAGTAAAGCCATAAGAGAATCTCGTAATCCACTTACCTGCTGCCCCAGCGCGCCACGAAGCTGACGTTGGGCCATTCTCAAGCCCAGGTCCGACTTCGCCTTGATGGTATCCAACACAGCCTCCGCCTGAGATAAATCCAGACGTCCATTTAGGAATGCCCGCTTTGTAAACTCCCCAGGTTGGGCTAAGCGGGCGCCGGCATGAACGCATGCTTCGCAGACCCGTTTGAGAGCCATCCCACCCCCGTGGCAATGAATTTCAACCACGTCCTCTGCAGTGAAGGACCGGGGCCCCTTCATGTAGACCACGAGGCCTTCATCGATGATGTACTCATCGTCGAAAGGCGTATCAGAGAATGAGCAAGCAGAGAGAGCAGGGTGACAAAGGTCGAAAATATCAACGACATGAAGCGTGTGTGATGAAGTGGCATCCAGCGACTGATTGGAGCGTAGTCTCACAACTTTGCTTGCAACCTGAAGAGCATCCGGGCCGCTAATACGGAGGATTCCGATACCGCCTTCGCCTACGGGCGTCGCGATTGCGCAGATGGTATCGTCAGGTGACCCGTCGATAGGCATGATCCCCACCACTCCTAACGGCTACTCGTATCAGAGGAAATCGACGGTCATGGCTTCTTACCATCCGGTTCCTCTACGCTGGGGAAAATGGGGCGATTCTTGAAGAAGAAACGATCGGTGATAAACTGCTGAACGATGCTCAATACGTTGTTGGTCAACCAGTAGAGCACTAAACCAGCAGGAAAATTGATAAAGAGAAACGTCATGAACACGGGCAGCATCAGCATGATCTTCGCCTGGTTTGGATCCATGGTGGTGGGTTGGATCTTTTGCATCACGAACATGCTGACTCCCATGATGACGGGGAGAATGTAATAAGGGTCCTGCACGGATAAGTCGGTTATCCAAAGCCCCAAGGGTGCTTGGCGCAGATCGATTGTCATATACAAAATATTGAACAAGGCCACGAACACCGGCATCTGTAACACCATCGGGAGACAGCCGCCCACCGGATTCACCTTGTTATCGCGGTAGGCCTTGATGAGTTCCTTGTTCAGGCGTTCTCGATCATCTTTGAACTTTTCCTGCAGAGCTGCCACCTTTGGCTGAATACTCTGCATCTGCTTCATAGATTTGTAACTCTTGTACTGCAGAGGCACGAACAGCACTTTGATCCCAACCGTCAGAAGGATGATGGTCAACCCATAGTTATGGGTATACTCGTTGATTGAGCGGAGGACGTAGAAAATTGGTTTGGCGACGGCTCGAACCGTGTCCCAGCTTCCAAAAAGAAACCATCCGAAATCGATAGTATCCTCTAGGCCGATTTGCAAACTCGCCAGAGTGTCGTATTCCTTGGGGCCAGCAAATAGTTGAAAATCAAGCGGGACTCCAGAGGCATCAATCGGCATACGAACAGCGCTAGAGACCAATTTCTCACCCTGGTTCTTGACCAGGACCGAAGAGCTCACCTTCGGCATCAGTGCCGCAATGAAATACTTGTCTTGTAGAGCTGCCCATTTTACAGCACCCTTCCGCTCGGCCTCCGATTCAGGCGTGCTCTTTTCAACCTTATCATCTACCAGCGACGCAGCCCCTACCGACCCGATGAATCCTTCTCCCCAATCCACGACACCAAAGTTGGTTCCCAACTCAACTTTCACCGACCCGGGTAAACCAGTCGGGATCACTTCCATATCCACGATATAGCTAGCGGCATGAAAGGTCGCCCGCTTCTCCAGCCGAATCCCCGTTTCTGGGTTGTCATAGGAGAACGTCAGATGTCCGGTTGGATGGTCCTGGTCTATTACCGTGAAATCTCTTTTCACGTGATAGATACCTTGACCTAACTCCTTTGTGACGGTAGCGTCATCCGTTGTGATGATCAAGGGCTCTGCAAACTTGCCCCCTTGCCTGACGAGCTGGACAGGGGCTTCAGGATCCGAGGTACTACGGTAACGTGTCAATTCCCAGCTTGTGAGTGCGGCCCCTCGGGTGGTGAATGTGGCGCGATAGAGATCAGTCTCCACTTCGACAGTTTCGGCTAGGGCAAGTTCCTTCCTTGCCGCATGTGCCTTCAGATCGTCCGCGGATGGCTTTAGTAGCGGTTCCTCGCTTTTGGCATTTGAGCTCGGGGTATGAGTTTCCGGACCCTGACCTTGATCAGTCTCCGCAGGAGATGATCCCTCTGCGGGCGTCTGATCGGAAGGCGCAGACACCGTTGATTTCGGGAGCAGACCGAGCTCAGTGAGGACGTATTCGTAGCCAAAGATGATCGCCAGGGAGAGTACTAGGAACACAACGACGCGCTTTTCCATGCGAAGACTATGCTTTCTTTAAAGATAAAATTGACACTACTTGACCGGGTCTTCACCCCCGGGATGAAAAGGATGACACTTCATGAGTCTAACCATCGCTAGCCCAATACCCTGCAACACCCCGTATTTAGTAATCGCGTCAGACGCATATTGCGAACAAGTTGGATTAAACCGGCATGTCGGTCCGGATAACGGAGAAATCACCATTCTATAGCCTTGAATGAGCCAGAGACACAGGCGTCGCATACCAGTTGGTGCCTTTATGTGCTTTGACGCAGAAGGCGCATCCGTTCCAGTGAAGATTTCCATAACCGAGTCAATTCTTCACGCGATTGCAAGAGAGCGTCCCGTTTAGGAAACACAAGCACCCCACGGCCTGCCACCATGTCCGCGTGCAGTTGCCTAGCCAAGTCTCGAAACACTCGTTTTGCACGATTACGCCGGACTGCATTCCCGAATCGCTTCCCAACAATGATCCCCACGCGCGTGGGAGTATCGCCCATCGTGCAGGCGAGAAGATTGAAGAGATTCGTCGAAACCCGGCGGCCATGACATTTGACCGTTTGAATATCACGGCTGCTCCGTAAAAAGATCGTCGTAGGTCGCGGTGTCTTCGGCATCATGCGAAAAAGGAGGAGTCCTTCGTTCTATCCCACCCTATGATCCATATGGAGATTACGAGGTGGTAGGTGGCCCGTACACAGCAACACGAAGAGATTTGAAACGCACTCCGAAGAACAGCGCTGGTCAGACACACGGTGTCTAAACGGTCAACCGTGCTCGTCCTTTCGCCCGACGGCGGGCCAGAACCCTACGACCGTTTTTGGTGCTCATGCGTTTTCTAAATCCATGCTCACGCTTCTTCTTTAAGTTCGACGGTTGTCGAGATGTAAAAGACATAGCTCTCCTTCCAGTCACGTACGGTTAGGATGCTGCGTAAAATGAACGGTGAATTATAGGGGAGGCATTGGGAGGAGTCAATTTGATGATGTCCTGACGAGGAAGACTACTTTGGATCCAATACTATGATAATTGGCACCCACAGGGCTTACTGATTAGTTCACTAAATAGTGCGTAGTATGGTATCCTGCGCCATGCCCGG
>CAZJOQ010000114.1:0-12290 GCA_964547625.1 uncultured Nitrospira sp. | reverse complement strand
ACAAACGATAAATAAGAGTGAAGGTGCCTCTTAGAAATACGTTCGCCCTTCGACAGGCTGCTATGTGGCTGTTAAGCGCCTGAACATGCGAGTCCTCGCTTCTTATGTGCCGACTCTTTATCTTTCCCGACCAAAATCGAAAGGTTCTGTTTGCCTCCGGTTTGAAATGGACTCGGGATGGGCCAGTTTAGCGAGAGATAGGTTCTGCTCGGTCCCGATCGTTTGATCTCGCGCGACGGGTTCAACCGTAGTCTTCCATTCCATGGGTTATCAATCGTAAAGACCGCATGGGAAGGGTAGCTGCTGGATACCCATCGGTTGCACTCCTTGCTGGTTAAGGCTCCGACGAATGCCATGCGCACTCCAAGTACGGCGCACTTACTGAGGCGAACGTCAAATAGTGCGTGCCTTGATTCTTGAAAAGCGCATAAACAGAGGACTTTTGGGATGTTGTTACGGAAAAAGTGCGCACTTGTTCATGGTCGGATCAGTAACAGATAAATATTGGGTGCTACACTTCATGGGGACCGACCGGTCGCCGGATCGTCAATGGGATGTGTCTTGCCCGCATTCAATCCATTCATCATATTTGTCCTCCTTATTATTCAGCCTTGGGGCGGGAAGGCCATTGCCCAGACCTCGGAGGCTCTATCTTGGACGACAAGCCTACCTCTTGGTCAGCAGTTTGTTTAGGGCAACCAGTCCTCACGCTTCTGCTGAGGCGCTTCACGTGGCGTTCGCCTCGAACGTGATTGTCCCTTCAATGCCCACGTCACGCCCTCGAGATCTCGCTACAGAAATCGGGTGTCCTCGAATTGAACAGTTGCTGGCGACAACGACGCTGTTCAGTGGAAAGTTGGCGACCGAAGCAGAGATTGCATACAGCCAAACGGGGGCAACCTGGATGACTCCATTGATGTTGGGGAATGCCCGGACTGATGCCTCGGCCCGGATGTTTCGAATCGGGCTGACTGGTTCGGAGGGGAGCCTACGATATGGGTTTACTTTTCGCCATGCCGGACAGGGTTTCCTGCTGATTCCTGATAGTGCCAGTCGAGAGGTGTGGGGCGAATGGAAGACGGGATGGGTAACGTTCCGGAAGGCCGTCGGTCAAACCTGGAATAATGTCGAGGGAGAATGGACACGGTCTCGGTTGGAACAGACCTATGGCCGAGTGGGATTGCTTCTCAACATGCCTTCATGGCCGGAACTGAGCTTGACCTATGCGAGAAGCTCCTTGAACAGCATGTTAGCCCCGATTGGAGTCGCTCCGCAGCGTTCTTCTAATCATACGATTGAAGGTGCAGTATTTATTCACCGACCGAACTGGGACCTCAGGTTGGCAGCCAGCTATATCTTGGCAAGCGATCTTCTCCATAGCGACGCGGATAGTAACGTCAGAGCACAGACTCTTTCGGCCGTTCTCCGTCCGATCAACACGCTGGTTATTACACCGGCGTTCACCTATCGCCAAGAGTTTCGATCCTGGTCCGGTGGGCGTATCGAAAACCCTGTTGCATCACTTGCCGTGTGAGTTATGAGCAGACCCCTCGGCTGCTGTTCAGCACGGTGGGCAACTATGGGAGTTCTCGTTCATCCGATGGTTTCATTCACAATGAGACTTTCCGGTGGAGAGGAGTTATGGACTGGGCTATGTACACCTCCTCTGAGTGGGTCACCAAGATCGCTTTAGAGGCCGGCTACAATCGATCAAGCAGTCGAGCCTCAGGGTCCAACGACATCGGGGATATTTCTGGGATGGTCCGCTTTGGAATTGCGGCTCAGTAATGCCCGCAATAAATGCAGGCGTGTAAGCATCGACCGAGGAAGGAAGATCTCGGATCTCAAGGCTTGAGTAGAGGGATCAGTCAATCAAACTGATTTTCCGTTCCCAAGTCATTAATCAAAAAATAAAGTCCGAACGAGACTGAACGCTCCCAACAGAATATTCAGTGACTCAAGGCCTACGAGGAGAATTCAGAGAAATCGGTTGGCCTGATTGCTTGCCGCGCTGTGATTTTATGTGGGCCGAGGGGCCAACTAACGGGGATGAGAAAATCACGATCTCCACTCGGCGGTTCTTGCTACGGCCTTTATAAGTCTCATTGGTTGCGATGGGTCTCGTATCGGCGTATCCAACGGCTTTGACTCGATCGACCTCGACTCCGCCGTTGATCAATGCCTGACTGGCATGTTCGGCGCGTGCCCGAGAGAGTTCACCATTATCCTGAAAGGTTCTTCGCGGGTCGTTTCTGACCGGGGTACTATCAGTATGGCCGGCCACCTCGATGCTCTGGTAACTGAATTTTTGCACGATCGTTCCGATCTGCTCAAGTAA
The DNA here is from genome assembly GCA_964547625.1 of uncultured Nitrospira sp. Lineage (GTDB taxonomy): Bacteria > Nitrospirota > Nitrospiria > Nitrospirales > Nitrospiraceae > Nitrospira_D. Next base: position 9,952 of record CAZJOQ010000114.1, on the reverse strand, counting down.
GGAGGTGCCTTCATGAGTGATGGTAGCCTCACCCGGGGCAAACAATCCCCCACTGGCGAACGTGAGTGTGAGCGTGTTTTCCCGCTGCTCCAAAGCCACACTTCCTTTCTTGATTTGATCCTCAAGTGTGTTGGAAAGAGTTTCGCTGACCTTGATGAGGTCACTCTTGGAAGGTTCGGGGCTTTCCGTGCGAGCGGGCTTGTATGGGAGCAGGTTCGTCACGGATAGATTGGGGTCGGGGGGTAGATCAGCAGACGGGCTAGTGTCGACAGAATTGGCTTCGAGTGCACGAGCGGTATCGTCTTGCTTGGCTAATTTGCGTTCAAGGTCCGCGAGCGATTGTTTTGCACGCGCCAGCTCTTCGGTACGGGCCGTGAGCTGTGGGGTCAATTCCTCGATCTTTTGAGTGACTTGTTGAAGGTTGTCCTTGATCTTTGTGAGTTCTTGTTCTTTTCCCGCCAGCTGTTGTTCTAACTCGGCGGCCCGGTTATTGGCCTGAGTTACCTGCTCCGTTTGAGCGGCCAGGTCATTTCTGAGTCTGGAGCCTTCATCGACGGTGGACCGAAGCGTGGCTATTTCTTGATCTTTTGCACCGAGCCGCTGTTCAAGGTCGCCTATTCGACGTTTTGCATGCTCAAGATTGCTGATGGCAAGTTGTCGCTCCAGCTCGTCGATTTGTTGCTTGGCTTCCTGAAGACCACTTCTCAGCGCACTCAATTCTTGGGATGCCTGGCCCTGTGAATTTCCTTGCGCACTGAGCGCATTGAGCTCCTGTTCTTTTGGGGTGAGCGGCTTCTGCTTGCCCCCCTTCGTGGTCTGTATCGGGGACGTCGTCCTCTTTTGAGAGGACGAATCATCGCGAACAGGATAGGCGTGGAGAGCAACCTGAGCGCCTGACGGGGTGTTGCCTGTCGTTTGAAAGACGGCAGCTATACCAGGAGTATTTCCGAACAACACGGTGACGGTCGATAGAAAGGCTAGAGCTGGTACATTCATGGTAGGCCTCACTTCCTCAAAAGACAGTGTAGAGTGACTGCGCTACCAGCAAATCCTCAGCGAAAGATTTGCTGAAGCTCGAGAATCAACGGCAACCGCTAATATCCCGCCTCTTCTGCACAAGATCTTTGCTCAAGCGAATGTATGGAAAGATAAAAATAGTATCTCTTTCCAGATTCACTTTGCAATCCCAGGCTCCAGGATATGGTGCAGATCATTCTGCCGTGTCCATGCTTCTCACATCTAATCAACAGGGTAAAGTGAATCTCTGGAGAAGACCCGCCTCTCTCGTTCAGTGACGCTGCCGGAACACCGATAACTTTCACGAGCAAACAACGGAAAGAAGAACATGAGGGAATTGGAGTTTACTTGCACGTCGTTGGGATTCAGCCGCATGTTCCTCTCTCGTGCTTCCAGCTTCAGGTTGAGCAAACAGCCCTCTTTGGAGTACCCGCTTGCGGTCACCCGTATAGGTTGACTTGAGTCGCCAGCGGTCTTCTTCGTCTGTGGCGCACAGGCGATGATTAACAACGAATAGGCCAAGCACAACACCATGGAAGGGATCTTCATAGGGAGCTCGAGTCATCGACGGGATAAGTCATCTGGCTGTTCCTCTATCGGATTTCAAGGAGTCAGACTCGTACTGACGACGGAATCGGATAGTCGCTCGGTTCACCATTGCGTAAGCATGGTGCCGTAACAGCGCCACGAGATTGTCGGAGATACGCAGTGAAGGTGTCAACGGAAGAAAGCACCAACATCCGGTGGAACTTCTCGCGCTTGTTCAGGGCACTTGAGGCGCGTTTATGATGCGGCGTGATTCCGTCCCCACGATCTGTGGATAACTGTGTGAATAACTCGTGTTTCCACACAGTTGGTGCCACCAACGACGTATCTATTCATCAAATTGCCTATTTTTATGCGTCCGCACTCTGATCATGGAACCACAGCTAATAGTGGTCTGCGTGATTATCATCAACAGTTTCACACATTTATAGCGGTATCATTCCTCAGATCCGGGTAACTCCTATTGAGGTAAGGGTTGCCAATGTAACCATTCGGAACGCTATCCACAGGATCACAGGTATTCTGGGGATGCACCGCCAATTTTGCAGGCCTGGAACGGTGTTGCTAATGTGTCAAGAGCCGATCGGGAAAGCGAGTTGCCTGATGGGTACAAGCGGCAGAGCCAAATGGCCGACATCCGCACTACTTTTTTCGGTAGACATTGAGCCCGATTTTCTCTTGCCGATTTGGAATGGCCACGTTCCCCTCGGTTGACGCAATGATGATAGTCTTGCCGGTTGAGGATGGACCGAACTCCTTTGACAGATCCACACGAATCGTCAGCATTGTTCCTTCGACAGTCATCTCGACATTTTTCATGATGGTATATCCTCTCCTTTCGCTTATCGTCCCGCTACCGGTGGGGCCGTGACATCGGTACGATTCCAAGTCGCGAACAACAGCACTGTATACTGATTATAAAACGCCCGCCCGACCAGTTTGGCAGTCGACCCGAGGAACTCACCGGTCCGATTGTCGTAGAGATCCAAATGGAGCCGAGCATAGCCGCTCTGGCTCTCCTGTTTAAAGAGGACGAGTTCAGGGAGCGAGAAAGGAATCAACACGCTCTGAACCGGCGGCATCCCGAAAAATACACGGCCTTGCATGGTTCCGAATGATTCCGTCATCACGCGAACTAGGTAAGGGGATTCCGTATCACGGGCGGAGACACGATAGCCTCTTCGCCCCAACTCGGCGGCCACGGCATCTCGAACATAGAGAATATCGCGCGATGGACGATCGATTGCGCCGAAATCCGCATTCGTCATGTGAAGCCGAGCCCGATCACTCTCGAGCGCCGTCGCATCCACATCCACATTGACGCCTTCGGGTAATTGAACCGTTAGATTGACGAGGGCCTGCTCAACCGCTTGCGTCAACAGAACTTGCTCAACCGCCGTCCGAGGCGTACGCGATATTTCCTGCTCAAGCGCACACCCCATGAGCAACGTGGTCAAAATAAGAAAAACAAAGGAGGAGGTCTTCATAAGGTTCGTACCAAAGCTCCGATCGTTATGGAAGAATGCTAGTCGTGTTCGACGAGGAATTCAACCGAGGCTCACGCGGAAGGGCAAATGCTCGGATCTGTGGCCTACGGGTATCCCATCGCTGTAAAACAGGTATACCAAACTTTCATCAAGAAAACCCTTATATCGAGAAACCTTATATAATCCGCAAGTGGTCAGAATGATGAGAGACACACGAGCCGCGAATTTGCGCTGGAATGCATGGACGGCCATTTTCTCGGCAAGTCTGATTGTAGGCGGTGGTGAGCTGCTGAACCCGACGATCACCACAGGACAATCGTCGGCGACCACACCACCGGGCGAATCAACTGCCGACCAGCCATCCGGCCGCGCGCTCGAAACGCTTCGGCAATTGGAACAAGAAGGCTCAGTCCTATCTGAAGATGTGCCCGCCTCCACTCCTATGCTCGATCCCAAGGAGCGGGCCAAGGAACACCTCCAGGAAATGGAAGAGCAGCATGAACGTGACAAGATGTCCGAACAGGAAGAACAAACCCCGATAGAGCGCGCACGTGAAAAGGTGGAACAGCTCGAACAGGTGGAGCCAATCGATGATGAACGGGACCGGGTGCAGGATTTAGAGCTCCACCCTGTGGAAACAAACAAGAAAACCGTGAAGGAAGTGTCTCGACCACCGCAAGTAAGAGAACGGGTCAAACAGCTCCTGGGTGTCTACGAAACTCGAATCGGCATCTATGACGAGATTCTGGACACGACCAGGGTAGGTCCTGGCCTGTTGCATCAGGCATTGGGTGCCCCCGATTGGCTGGTCATCGGAGGAGAACAACGCACCCGCTATGAAGGGTTGGATGGCTCATGGCGAACGAATGAACCGAACGGCGGACAATTGGTTTCTATGCGCACTAGGTTACAGATCGGCATTCAGAACATCGTGGATCCCCTGCGGTTCTTGATCGAGTTCCAGGATTCGCGGCTTCCCCTGACCACGACCGACTCCTACGTCAATACCAACAACGCGAACGAACTCGATATTCAACAGCTGCATGTGGACCTCGTCTCAAAAAATCTTTTCGGAACCGGTGTCCCCTCTCTCTTCAAGGTGGGGCGGATCAATATGGACGTCGGCCGAGGTCGATGGATTGCCCGGAACCAGTTCAGAAATGCCACCAATGCCTTCGATGGGTTCGAGTGGCAACTGGGAGGTGGCCGGCGTTGGCAGCTTCGCTCGTTCCTCTTTCAGCCGGTTCAGCGGTTCGTACGGAAGCTCGACCCCTGGTTCTCGAGCGATGCCAGCACCTTCTGGGGAGCCTATATCGAATCACATTCATTACCTTGGTTCGATATGTCTTTCCACTATTTCGGTCACAGGAGCAAGGGACCGGGGCGCGATTTCGACATGCTGGGAGGGCGCGTCGTCAAGGAACCGGAGACTGGAGAAGTCGACTACGAATTCGAGGTATCCTATCAATTCGGCAATATCACCCCGCAGACCCGCTTCGCGCAGTTTTACCACGGCGAACTCGGCTATACGTTCGACGTTCCATGGCGCCCTCAGGCGCTATTGAAGTTCGACTATGCCAGCAAGGGCTTCGATATCCTCTACGGGCGGCGCTCGTTTGAATTGCACCCGACCGGCATCTTCGGACCGTTCCAGCGCAGCAATATGGCCTCTCCCGGTATTCGCCTCCTGGTCCAACCGCTCAGCCGATCCTACGTGTTCGTTCAATATCGGGCCTGGTGGTTGGCGGACGACAGAAGTTCGTGGGTCGGAACCGGTCTGCAGGATCCATCCGGCCGGTCAGGAAATTTTGTGGGGCAAACATTCGAGTTGAGAGCCCGGTGGAGTCTGAAGGACAATTTGTATCTTCAAGCCGGCTACGCCCACTTTGCCTTCGGTCCCTTCGCCGAACGGGTGCCAAGCAGTCCGGTCACGCGAGATGCGCATTATGGGTACTTCTGGACCGAGTTCATGTTTTGAGCGGACGCGAGAGAATCCAGGATAGCCACCCATTCTGAGAGACCGCCTACCTATGGGACGGAACTTGACTCTTACTGGGCCATCCGACTGACAAGCTTTCGCGCACTCTCCGGCAACGAGCCTTGTGGGCAACCTCGGATGCCACCAGCGACCACGCACATTCTGCGTACATCTCCTTGGCGGTGCTGTTCAAAAACAGGTAGACGGTCGTTCAGCATGCTGAGGCGTACGGCAAGATCCAGCCCTATTTGCCCTCCTCGCTGTTCGGAACCGACCAGATGGTCTTCCCACGTTTGTTCCACAGGCGAATCGAAGGCTCACCATCCGGATTCAGAGAGACGCCCGCCCGGCGCTTATTGGCTCCATCCAGGAGATCAAGCGCCAGTTCATTGTCGTCTCGCACTCCCAGAAAGACGTTGTGCTTGCCTTTGTTACTGCTCAAGAGCAGGCTAGGATGGTTCTGTCGCTCGAGGCTGAGATAAATGCCGTCCTCGCCGTTTTTGTCGATCAGGGACAACAACGGGTGGTCCCTTAAGATCAGATTGGGCCGACCAGATTCATCTAAACTCAGCCCGGCCCGCAAGGCATCCTTGGTGTCGTACATCGCTAGAAGGGGCTCCTCCTTCTTTGGCAGCGCTTCGACGGACAAGCTGACCAGTCGATGGCCGTTCTTGTCTTTCAGTGCCAATCGAGGCTCGCCGGTTTCCAAGATCGCCAACCTGGCGCGAGGATGGCCCCCGGCATCGATCAGATCAAGACCGTCCAAAGACAGCCCTGCGCGAGGTTTCCCATCGCGATAGAGCACCAGGTTGGCCTTCTCGGAGGCCGTCGCCAATACGGCGGTTGACTGGGCCTTCTTGTCTTCAAGGACAACACGCGGGTTACCGTTGATGAACTCGATGGCGGCACCCGCGCTACCTTCCTTTCCTTTGAGCTGCAGTTCAGGCCAACCATCAGAAGAAAGGTGTAGACTCGCCAACGAACGGCCGTCTTTTTCCATGGTGAAGTCCAGACGAGGTTCGCCCTTTTCTTGCACCGCCAGTCTCACCCGTGAACTCCCATCCTTGGCGTTCAGCCTCAACTCGGTGCCGCCTTCTGCTCCCGTCGAGGCCAAACTCGCGAGCGACTTCCCGTCCTTGCTCACAAGATCCAATCGCGGTCTGCCTTCCTCCGATAGGCCCAGTTGCGCACGCACGTTTCCCTCCTCGTCGGTCACGATCAGATTCCGTACGGTCATGACTTGCGCATGCGATGGAGACGGCTGCGCGATGACCGGGTCGATTGTGAAAATCCGATTGCCCACCGTCCCACCAATGAATCCTGCGACGAGCGCCAACACAATCCCGCTTCCAGACCCCAGTCGAGCCATGCCCAACCTCCTTATTCCTGCCATATGCTCACACGATCGAAATCGATGAGACGGTTTCCGCCGCATCGCCGACGGGGGCGATTGTTACCGTATGGGACATTGGATGGCAAGACCATAAATCGTCCGTTAGACGTCTGCCGGGACGTGATCCTGCCGAACCTGGACTTGAAAGGGACGGCTGGCATCCCCCATATACAAGGTCCGATGCGGGAACGGGATTTCGATACCTCGGGCATCGAAGGCCTGTTTCAGTCGACGCCGATACTCTCGGCCCACGTTCCATTGCTCGAGCGGTTTGGTCTTGATCCGAATGCGGATGACAACGGAAGAATCGGCAAAATTATCCACCCCGATTATTTCAATCGGCGACACGAACTTGTCGCGGAAGCCCGGATCCTCCCGCAGATCTTCGCCGACCTGACGCATGACTTCGGCGACCCGATCGGTGTCCTCTTTGTACGCGACCCCCATGTCCAACACGAAGGCCGACCACTCCTTGGTCATGTTGGAGAGAGTCGTGATCGTTCCGTTGGGAAAGACGTGCACCACTCCTGAGAAATCGCGCAACGTGATGGTCCGGAATGTAATGGATTCGACCAGGCCCCCGGTCCCGTTGATGATCGCCACATCGCCCAGTCTGATTTGATCTTCTAAGATGATAAAGAACCCGCTGATCAGGTCGCGAACCAGATTCTGCGCGCCGAAACCGACGGCCAGGCCGACGATACCGGCGCCGGCGAGAATCGGGCGGATATCCAGCCCCATCTTGTGCAAGACCTCGATGATGACCACCGCCCATATCACCGTGACCATGATGGTCCGGATGATGCCGGTTAAGGTCGCTATGCGCTTCCGGCCGGCTTCAGGATCCACATCCTTCGCTTTGCTGGTCTTCGCCACAAAGGACTCCAAGCGTTCAAGGCCCAGTCTCAAGAACCGCATGGCGGCAAGGCCGAGTAAAATGATCAAGAGGATGTGAGCAACCGTTTTGGCGCTGTCCGCTCCGGTCGACGTCATCCATGAGATCAACTCCTGTAGGGAAAAGGCGTCCATGACCAACTCCTCCTTCGAATGGGTGTGCATCATACCGGCGATGGCATCAGAATTCCCGAATGAAGTGGAATCCGATTTCCGGCAGGGTCGACTCGCTTGTCACGCGAACACTGATCACGGCTTCGACTGTCTGACGGAGATCCACCTCGTCGTGAACATTGGCCTCACTGACAAAGCTGAAGACCCATCAAGTACGTGACAAGAATTTGTCTCCACTCCCCCGGTTCGCCCGGTTGAACCGATGTCATGACTATCACGACTGAGGCTGAAGTGTCATGCGACGCGGAGCAGTTGCCTTTTGCAATATTGGCGAGTGGGACTGATGGGCCTCCTCCTGAACAGTCCGCTTCTACTATATGGAGTGCCATGGATACGAGTCGAAAGTTCTTTCTCCTCGCTGTGAAGGCTGCGTATGCACGGCGATACAATCTTTTCGGTCAATACGGTGGGAGCAGGAGCTATTGCGCATCGCCAGCGTGTTGGAGATGATCAGCCCTTGCGATAACTCCCTCTGAACTCGCTGATTTGCGTACGGCTTCAGCTAATTGCCGACAAGTGGAGGCCGAGGACAAGGTCACATGATTCGAAAAACCCGGTGGTGTTTCAGGCGGTGTATCCGGGACCAGATCGAGTTTGTTGTGGACGGAGATAGTTCCAGAAAAGACGCCTGGTGCTTTTTCTCGGTTTCTAGCGGTGAGGTAGTAGGAGGGGCGAGAAATCAGATGCGCAGTGGTCGCACTATGCCGGGCAATCCAGCTCATTATCCTGGACAATACAAGACCCAACAAGGTTTGTGCGACTTGGAACTCACGTGACGGTAGGGAATCCTATGCTCGTTGGCCAGAACGTCTATATTACATTCAGAATGACCTCGCGTCGCTCCTAACATGCGGAGGGAACTTGTAAAGCGACCTTCGCAGACGAACCGAGCAGATCAGGTGTACAAGCCACGAACGAGAGCACGAAGGGTGTACGGGCTGTCGAAAGGTCAACGCAGCTTGACGACCAGTGCCTTTGCCAGACTCACAACGCCCGGCCTGACAGCCTCGACCGTTTCGTTCGCGTTTGCTTGAATGGTTAAGAGGTGCTTGCCGACTCGCACATACAGCTCAGCGTATCGATTGCCGTTGTTATAAAAGTATGCCTCATCTCCGACGCCAGCGACAGTCGGAAGCCCACCCTTCCGACGCGCCATCTCAATCGTTCTCGGCGAGAAGGGTAGGACCTGTATGAACACAGACGGGTAATTGCACGAGGAGCCGGATGCGCCAACCGGCTCTTCCTCAATTGGCATTTGGTCGAGCACTGCAAGCCACGGCAGATACCGCTTTACTTCGGCCTTCGGGAGGAGAGCACAGGCGGCGATACGTTGCGAGCCATCCGCAGCTGACCGTCCTGCCGCGCCAGCCTGCGCCTTTAACGAGTGAGGAGATACCAACGCGACTGCAGCTACCACAGCTGCGCTTAGAATTGCGGTTATGCGGCTCATATGTCCTCCTGTTGTGGGCTCCCTAAATGGCTAGCGAAGTGACTGGCTGCTGCAAGGGGCCAACATGCGCGCACCTACACGCTGAGAACGTCTGGCTAACGCCCGGCTTCAGCCGCGAGCGCGTCGATCGCCCTTGGTACCTGAAGGCCCTTTACCTGCTCGATCTGCCGCAAGCCATCGCCTAGAAAGCGTGCAAGTAGTTCCCGCGTCGCGACGAGATCTTGCCGGTCGTAGGAATGTATCCGGATTCCTGCGACGTCGAAGTTGATTTCTTCGTCGTCCGATCGAACCAAGAGCACCTCAGTATCTTGCCTGACCGCATGAGCGAGGCCGACCTCGTACATGACATTGCCGTTGCGCTGACCTCGCCAGCGACCCTCATACGCAACCGAAATGTCCGCGAAAATCAGGCGGGAGTGAGCGATGCCGTCGAGGATTTCCGTGATAACGCTGCCAGAGAGAACTGACGCGTCAACCCGCTGCGCTGACAGGGGTTCGCAGACCTGTTCGATCGCCGGCCGGATGGCCCCCTCCCATACCGGGGTGAACTCCGTATGAAACGGCATCGCGACGAACACGGCCTCACGCAATGAAGGACGCCAGTAGGTATCGAAGAAGTCGCGTGGGTACATGGCGTGGGCTGCCTAACTATTAAGTGAACCGCTGAGGATCTCGCGATTTGCTTGCGGTATATCCCGTTCTACCTCCGAAGCTTCCCAGCTGAAAATATCCGCAATATCTGTTTCTTGGCAGCCTTTGTCAAGGCACCACTTGTTGAGATAGGCGGCGATGCCTGGCGGTGTATCCAGATATTGGCCCGCGGGATATCCAACCGCCAGCTCTCCACGGATGGGATTGGTCGGAGGCGATCATAACCGATCAGCTGGCCTCGCCACGCCCTTCCTCTCTCGGTTGAGCACATGGATGGAGGTCATTGTAGTGCTGACACCCTTGGCTCGAGGCGTTTCTGGATCGTCCGGATATCATAGCTGTCCTTAAGAGATACGTGGCGA
>CAZJOQ010000113.1:0-12484 GCA_964547625.1 uncultured Nitrospira sp. | reverse complement strand
TTCGGTTTATGCCCCGCTGACGGATCCGGGCGTATCATCTTCGATCTGGATGGGCACAACATTTCCAAACTCTACCTCCCCATGGAGAACCACCAAGTCCATTGATCTCAGCACATAACTTCCAGTCGCCCTGCGCGGACTCCACCCTATAAGTGCGCCATTTCGTCTTGCTCTTCCTTGTCCTTCGTCTTCCCCCACCGCCGTTCCAGCGCATTGCGGGCAATGTTCCGTCCGCCGAGTCCGACGGCAATCGCCAGAGCCAGGATGACCCCGCCGAACACGATAGAAAATGCCGCTACAACAATTTCCTTAGCGATACCGAGCTGTGTCAAGACCATGGCTGCCGTGAAGAGAAAAATCCCCCAGCGCACCAGGCCGGCGATGAATCGTGCTTCTTGAATCTGTGCGTTGACCGTCGCAATCAACGTTGCTTCCGCCAAGAAGTTCCCGAGCAGAACGCCGACCAGGATCAAGAGACCCGCCGCGATAACACTCGGCAAGTAGCCCAGCAGTTGCCCCATCAGGTCGGCTGTCGTCGGCAACCCCAACGCATCCACACCCATGAATATGAAGATGACGAAGACGGTCCAGAAAGCCAGACGACCCACGATCTGGGAGAACGGTTGTTTGAATCCTGCCTTCGCCAGTGACGCCTGGAATCCCCATCGCTCGCTCAACACATCGACGCGTGCTGCTCGCAGCAGGTGCTGAAGGACCGCTTTCATCGTCAACCCAACGAGAATACCAATCACGATGAAACTCATCAGGGCGAGTAACTTTGGGAGTAAGAGCGCCATCCGCATCATCATGTCGCGAAACGCTTCCACTATCGCGTCGCCCCATACATTACTCATCGCTCCACCTCCATCGCTGAATCAGGTACGGCTTCATGGTTTCGTATTCAACGGCCAACCGCTCCAGTTCCTCCTCCACCCGCTTCACAGGTTGCTCGCGCGTCGTTAAGACCAGCGACGCGGTATAGCCAAGATACAGGGGCGTCAAGGCCTTCAGAAGATGTTCACGGTGCAACAGGCGGTCGTGATATGCCAGAGCGAAGTCGTAGACGACTTGGACCCACAGGCTGGGAGGAAAACGAAAGCCGTCCGTGTCTTCAACCCCGAGCTCCAGAACCTGTTGGAATGTTTCGGAGGGCAGAATGATCTGCCACACCGGAACTAAATCCCGAAGCCCTTGACGAAATCCGTTGACCATTCGATCCACGTTGATCGATCCGGTCGCTGTGCCCAATCCCATCGGTGGGCCGACCGTAGGGACGGGTGCCGAGTCTTTTACGGTCTCCCACTTCGCCTGATACCGCTCCATCAGATAAAAAAGACAGCCGACTGCCTGGGCCACCAGGTCGGATAACTCGCCCATCGGCTTGGCCTGCTGCAGGCGCGGCCCAAGCCCAGCGCGACATATTTGAAGGGATTCGGCAGCCGCCAGCGTCATCACCCATCCGTCGATTCCGTAATACGCGATCCCTTCGTCCCACGGCTGCGGCAATAACGTCGAACGAATCATGTTGCCCGAAAAGGCGTACGCGCCCCCCAAGTGATAAGGAATGCGCTTCCCGTATAGGGCGGCCGTCAACGGCGCGAGCAGGGTATTCGTCAAGGTCCCTTCGTGCCGATTGCGAAGGAACCAGGGCAGGACGCAATCGACTCCTTTACTGATAATCGGATCGACAAAGAGCTGCGGCCAATGCTCGTCAGCCGATTTCACATTACCGTCGACGATCAAGCAGGCAGCCGCGTTGAGCTTGTCCGTCACCGTGGCGAGAATGCGGACGGCGGACTCACGCCCCGGCACGCCGGACTCCGATACCAGCTTGTAGGACGAACTCAGAACAGGATGGTGGATTGTCCAGAGACGCGAACTCTCGCCGACACTCTGTTCGATGGCCTGGGTGGTCCCATCCTGCGAGCCCGCATCGCAATTGACGACGAGAATACGTTGCTGCGGAAGGGAGCGGGCACAGCCCTCAATCATCGCACGTACAAGCGACGGCGCAGTCGTCGTATCGTTGAACGTGAGCAGACCTATAACAAGATCGACCGGTTCTGCTCCTTCCAGCCATGTACGGGCCGACTCCGGAAGAAACGAGTCTTCCACCGATGTACCCCCCAGGAACATGAACGATTGTCTCAGACGGCGAGTGGAGTTACTCGGAGCTGAGGATTTTCAGGATTGTGAAATAGTCGCTCAAATGCCTCGTGATCAGGAAGTTTCTCCTGACATGCTCCTTCGCCATCGCACCCATCCGGCTCATCACGCTGGGATTGCTCAGGAGATAGCGGATTCGGAAGGCCGCGCCCTCAACAGAATGAACGATGAATCCGGTCGCCTCATTCACGATCTGGGTGGACACCCCGCCGGCGGTTCCCCCAATGACCGGCTTTCCCTTCCACATCGCCTCAGACACGGCCACTCCAAATCCCTCTTTGAGGGCCTTTTGGATCACAATCGTAGCGCCTCGCTGCAGTGCGTTGATTTCGCGGTCGGCCTCTGGCGGTAACTGGAGGACATGAATGTCCGGATCATCCTCCGCCGCCTGCTGCACCTCGGCCAGTACGGCCTCACCTTCCTGATCATGGAGCACACCGCTGCCGGCCAAGACAAGCTGGCAATGGTGATGCTTCTTCGCCATCCGATAGGCGCGAATCGTGCCGATCTGGTCCTTGAATCGGTCAAAACGCCCTACTTGCAGGAGTATCGGTTTCCCCCGGGCGATTCCGAATTGATCGAGTACCTGCGTAATCTCGGCGCGTGAGAGCTCCCGGTTCTTTTCCGACAACGGATCGATTGAGGGGTAGAGCAAAAACTTCGGGATAGGCAGTCGCTGAGCAAATCCAGGCAAGGAAAAGACAGCCGCGTCATATTTCAACACATGCCGACGAAACAGACTCCACACCGGTCGATATGGCAGGCCGGCATCGAGGTGGCAACGCCAGACCCACTTACCACCTTTACGATGATCGACAAGCGCAGCTGGTTGCGGATCGTGAACAAAGACGAGATCGGCATCGAGATTCAATACCTTGGCATTCCTGGCATTGACGTCCAGATACGTCTGGTACATCTCGCTGGTAATGGTCTCCTCACGTCCTTGCAAACCGTCAGTGATCCGGCGCGTGACATCGGTGAACTCCTGCGTACCGGCAATGACTTCCCAGCGCGCCTCGGTTCCCATTGCCTTCATGATGGGAACGATCCGTCGCAAGATTTCAGCCATCCCGCCGCCGTAGCGTACGGCGCTGACATGGAGAAACCTCTTGCCCTCTACCAGATGACTCAATCGATACAAGAAATCGATGGCCCCCTTCGGAGCCACCGCACGATATTGCTCCAACTCTCTAATCATCGACCTTGCTCCTCGGTCCATTCAGCAACCATATTTATCGATGTCCGCAATGGTTCAGCCGGATGCGTACGACTCTGTCGACACAGCAGCCTGTCTGTGCGCATCACTGCTGAAACACAGGAACCGCGCCTCGATTGGACACTCACATGATGTGGCTCTTCGGGACCCGGTTACAGCGCCGATAGTTCGATCCCATAGGGTTCCGTCCCCGCATGCTCCGGCTTGAGGTTCAGCCAGTAATACCCGTAGGGCGCCAGCGTCAGTGCATAGGGACGATCTGTCACCTGAGGAAATTGCGACTCGCCCAACAGTTCGACCGGCATGGAGCCGATGAATTCTTTGAGGTCTAGCTCCACCGATTGTGCAGAGCCGGCCAGATTATGGACGAGCAGCAGCACAATGCTCTCGTGCCGTCTCACATAGGCCAGAACTTTGTCATTCGCCGACTGCAGAAACGTCATGGTTCCCCGCCCGAACGCGGGATACCGCCGGCGTACGGCGATCATCCGCTTCATCCAATGCAACAGCGAATGGGGAATGTCTTTCTGCCACTCCACGTTGATCGATTGGTAGCCGTAGGTCGGATCCGCCACCAGCGGCAAATACAGACGGGCCGGATCGCAAGTCGAAAAGCCTGCATTCCGATCCACTGTCCACTGCATGGGCGTTCTCACCCCGTCCCGGTCCTTCAGTTGGATGTTGTCTCCCATGCCGATTTCGTCCCCATAATAAATAATCGGGCTGCCGGGCATCGTGAAGACCAGACTGTTGAGCAACTCGATCTTGCGCCGATCGTTATCCAAGAGCGGTGCGAGCCGCCGGGCAATGCCGATATTTCGTCTCATCTTCGGATCGCGACCGTATGTGTAATACATGTAGTCCCGTTCTTCACCGGAACACATCTCAAGCGTGAGCTCGTCGTGATTGCGGAGAAAGAGGCACCACTGGCAATTCGGTGGGATCTCCGGCGTATGGGTAAACATGTCGACGATCGGGTCACGCGCTTCACTCCGTACGCCCATATAGAGTCGCGGCATGAGTGGAAAGTGAAAAGCCATATGAAATTCATCACCGTTTCCAAAATAGGGTCGCACATCGGACGGCCATTGATTCGCCTCGGCCAGGAGAATGCGCCCCTGATATGTCTCATCGATGCGACGACGAATATCCTTCAAATAATCGTGCGTCTCGGGCAAATTTTCACAAATCGTGCCTTCACGTTCAATTAAGTACGGCACCGCATCGCAGCGGAATCCGTCCAGCCCCTGATCAAGCCAAAACGCCATCGTATCGAGCATCGCTTGCCGAACTTCCGAGTTGTCATAGTTCAAATCTGGCTGATGGCTGAAGAATCGGTGCCAGTAGAACGCTTTCGCCTCCGAATCCCATGTCCAATTTGATTTTTCCGTATCGATAAAGATGATTCGAGCTTTGCCGTACTTGCGATCGTTGTCGCTCCAGACATAGAAGTGCCGCTTGAGCGATTGAGGCGATTGCCGTGCTTCCTGAAACCACGGATGCTGGTCGGAGGTGTGATTCAACACCAAATCGACGATGACGCGCATCCCTCGCCGGTGCGCTTCGTCCAGAAAACGGCGGACGTCTTCTGTCGTGCCGTATTGTTCAGCCACACTGCGGAAATCGGCCACATCATACCCATCGTCCCGCAACGGCGAGGGATAAAAGGGGAGCAGCCAGAGGCAATCCACACCGAGCCACTGGAGGTAGTCTAGTTTCCCGATCAAGCCCTGAAAATCGCCGATCCCATCCCCATTACCGTCGGCAAAGGCCTTCACGTGGATCTCGTAAAACACCGCGTCCTTGTACCAGAGGGGGTCTGCGCTCAACATGCTTCGATCACCTGCTTCTTATCCTCGTCCTGATTTCGCCAACTGCTCATCGCACATGGTGAGCACGTTCGAACGCAGTCGTTCCAGACTGCCGAGATAGGGGTTCAACGCTTTCATCCGATCGGCCAGATCCGGCAGCTTCAAGCTGCCCCTGAACCAGGCAGAAAAATCGTTCTCTTCGCGCTGCAACCGCAAATGCGCCTCGAACACGTGAAAATAAATGGCGCTGGAATCAATGTCCGAAATAGCATCGCGGAACTCACGAAGGGTCTGCACTTCTATACCGGTGGGCACTTCCAAGATGCGCGATCGGTTGAAGTAGAACGGCGTCCCGAACGTTGTGCGCGGGACCGTCATCATACCGGATAGATGGTCGTCGATCAGGGAAATCAATTCTTCCCGAAGCGCCTCCAAACTCTGAAAATCGAATGGATCCACCACAGAGAGTCGTTCGGCGAGAACATGATCCTGGAGCTGATGGGCCACCCATTGCGCAAAGTCGTTCGGATAGGTGCGTTCGATGAACCGGCTCCGAAGAAAATAGCTGTGTGTATGGTAATACACCGAGTCGAGCGGAACCTCTTCCAGCAACTCCGCCAGCTGGCGTTCGTCCGCAGCCTGCTTCCCGAGAATCTCTTGAATTTCGCTGCATCCGATGAATCGGAATGTTGTGCCGGCATCCGTCGTTGACACGATCCCCCCTTCTTCATTCGACAACATGATTAGACCGACACAGTCCGCGGTGAACTCAACGCCCGATCCAGATTGTACGCGGCACTGATCAGCCCGATATGGGCGAACGCCTGAGGGAAGTTCCCCAGCTGGTCCCCCGTCACCGACAATTCTTCCGCATAAAGACCCACATGGTTGGCATAACTTAACATCTTTTCAAATAAGAGACGGGCCTTTTCTAGCTGGCCGGCCCTGGTCAATGCCTCGACCATCCAAAATGAGCAGAGTGTAAATGTCCCTTCCTGACCTGGGAGTCCATCCGGAGCCCCCTCCTCGGGAAGATATCGAAAGACCAGTGCATCGGATGCCAGGTTGGCCCGAAGACGTTCCAGCGTCGTTTGCATACGCGGGTCCGTCGGCGAGAGGAAGAACACCAACGGAAACACCAGCGCACTCGCATCTAAGGCCGATCCGTCGTATTCTTGCACAAACGAGTTGAGTTCATGACTCCACCCTCGGCGCATCACATCCAGATAGATCCGGTCGCGAAGATCCATCCATTTGACCCGATCGGCCGGGAATCCCCGCTTGTCTGCCAAGCGAATGCCACGATCCAAGGCAACCCAGCACATGACCTTCGAGTACACGAACTGTCGCGGTCCGCCTCGTACCTCCCACACCCCTTCATCCGGTTGGTCCCAGTTGGCACAGACAAACTCCACCAGCCGGGAGAGGCCGATCCAACTGTCGTAACTGATCGGCGATCCGTATTTGTTATACAGATAGGCTGCATCCATCAACGCTCCGTACATATCCAGTTGCCGCTGGTGGGCCGCACCATTCCCGATACGGACGGGTTTTGACTCCTCATATCCCTTCCAATCGAGCAGAACTTCTTCAGGCCCGATCCGACGTCCGTCGATTCCATACAACACCTGTAGCGAGCCATCAGGGTTTAAATCACGACAGCGGGCCTCAAGCCACTGCATGAATCGGCCAGCCTCTTTCGAGAACCCAAGACGCAGAAGTGCGTAGAGAGTGAAGGCCGCATCTCGAATCCACGTGTAGCGATAGTCCCAATTCCTGGTACCGCCTAACGCTTCCGGCAAGCTGGTCGTCGGCGCAGCCACGATCGCGCCAGTCGGCGCATAGGTTAGGAGTTTCAGCGTCAACGCTGACCGCTGAACCATTTCGCGCCATCTCCCGGTATAGCGGCACTGGACCAACCACTTGCGCCAAAATCCAATCGTGTCGTGAAGGGCGTTTTCTCCAGTTTGAGGGGCATCCAGCAGGTCCTCGGCTGTCGCCATCTCCAATTGCTCAAAGAAGAATGTGAGCTGCTGCCCTTCTGCCAATGTAAATTCCGCCTCCACGGCCCCCTGATTGGCCACGAGCGGTACCGGGCTCACCAATCCAACTTTCATCGATGTAGATCGAAATATCGCGCCAGCCGAGAGAAGCGTCACAGTATGGTCGTCTCGACCAAAGTTGAACGCGGGCTGGCACTCCAAACGAAACCGGATCTTCCCCCTGATGACCTTGACCATACGAATAATCTGATGTCGTGTCGGATGAACTCCCGGTTCGTCGCTTTCGATGGGCATAAAATCCGTCAACTCACCTACGCCGTCATGATCCAGAAAGCGGGTCAACAACACGTTGGTCTCCGGCAAATAGAGTTGCTGCCGTTTTCCATCGTCAGGCGGAGCAATGCGGAACCGTCCACCCCGTCGGTCATCCAACAACGCGCCAAAGAGGCTCGGTGAATCGAAATGAGGGAAGCAACACCAATCAATCGATCCGTCTTTCCCGACCAGGGCCACGGTATGGAGGTCCCCGATCACTCCGTAATCCCCGATCGGCTTATAGGCCATACCCGTTCTTCCCCGACGTCACGCTAGACACTCTGAACCAATCCCCTGATTCCTTGGAGCGGGATCGACAACCAATCCGGTCGATTCCTCATTTCATACCGCAATTCGTAGAGGGCCTTATCGAGTTCGTACACGCGAATGATCTGGAGCGCCTCGTCCCAGGTCACCGGCAAAAAGGCCGACTCCCCAGGTTGAGCAACCGAACAGTAACCGTCGAGAAACGAGGCGCGAACGGCGGCTTCCCATTCCGTCATCAACTTGACATCCGTTGCAGACACCTCCGGGCGCTGTTTCAAGACGGCGTGAGTCGCATAATTGAATGAGCGCAGCATTCCCCCAACATCTTTTAAGGGGCAGACCTTGGTGCGCCGCTCCTCAAGCGGCCTGACAGGCTCCCCTTCGAAATCGATCACCACAAAACCATCGGTCGTTTTGAGCACTTGACCGAGATGATAATCTCCGTGATGGCGGATCTTTGCCGTCCTTCCTTGGGCCAAGAACCGGAGGTCGTCAAACCGGTCACGGCAAGCCGTTTCCAGCCCAGTCACATCGTCATCCATCAAGCCGACCGCCGACTGCTGCTCCGGCCGAAGCGCGCGCAAATCGTGATAGACTTCTGTGAGCTGCTTCGTCATTCCGGCTTTCCACTGATCGACATCGCGCAGGGTGATCGGTTCCGGACGAAACGCTTCCGGTTCCTGCCGAGAGGCCAGCGCCACATGCAAGCCCGCCGTGATCTCTCCTAGCCGTCGAAACTGGGCCAAGAGCGGACCGGACATCGCCGTGACTGTGTTCGAGAGATTGTCCCTGCGGTCCGTAACCGCTGTACCGCCTTCATCCAAGAGTTTCCCAAGATGGGACAATGTATAGGACCATCCATCACCGACGTTCGGAACGAATCGCTGGAATACCGCAACGGTCGCCGGCTGCGTCTCATCCCCCACATCGTTGTCATACGTGATGGTGCCGAGCAGGGCCGGCACGTCGCGACAGGTTGTGTGCGTCGTCAGGAACTCCATGACCTCGCTGTCGGGATGGATCCCTGCGTCCAGTTTTCGGATTAACTTCACAATCGTCCGTCGGTCAAAAATCACCGACGTATTGCTCTGTTCAGCGGACAGGACCTTAGCCTCGCTCACGGGCTTGACCAATTCCTCCCGCCCCTGCGGCACAGCGTGTCCGATCAAACACCCGAACTGCCCTACCAATTGATGGCCTTGTGCCACCGTTCCATACAAACTGATCCAGGTGTCTGAATCTCCGGTTGCATCGCAGACCCACTCCTTGTCCGAATCGCTTGTCAGCCCGACGATCGCCCCGGCATCGTCCTGCCCGATCCGTGGCCTGATCATCAACGGCATCGCATAGTGTTCCTTTGCGCCGCCCCGATACTCAACCGACGCCATCGCCAACAGGCGGCGGCCGGCCCCATGAGACAGGTCGAACGCATCGGCAATGCGCACATCCGTTAACGGCTTCCCCTTCCCGCCAAACCATCGTTGCCTCTGGAGAAAGTCGATCAAGGGACGACGCCCCTGTCCGTCCAGCGCGACTAGAGCCTGGTGGATCCATGCTTGTTGTTCGTCTTGCTCCATCGATGTTGTCCTCACGAAAAGAAATCAACTTCCTGCTCTCGATGCGTCCAACGCCGCACTACGAAAATCGCCGCCGGCTCGTCCTGTGGATCCAATCGGACTATGTAGCTGTCGCCGACCATGAGATCGCGCCGATCAGTGATCACATTGTGCAACTGATACGTGTCTTCTGCTTTGATACCAAGCGCTTCGATCGGAATCCGAAGATGCGATTCCTGAGAGTGGAACGGGCTGAGATTGACCGCCACGAGCACCGAGTTCCGCTTATCGACCGTACTTTTTCCAAAGAACACAACCTGCTCGTTACTAGACTCATAGAATTCGAGATTCTCCAGTTCATGCAGCGCGGGATTCTCTTGCCTGATTCGATTGAGCAACATCACATAGTCGACGATATGGCCTGGTCGATCCCAATCCCACACCTTAATCTCATATTTCTCGGAATCGAGATATTCCTCTCTCCCCGACAACGCTCGATTTTCGCACAGCTCATACCCGCTGTAGATGCCGTACGAAGGTGATAACGTCGCGGCCAGTACCAACCTGAATTTGAAAGCCGGCCGCCCGCCTTGCTGAAGAATCTCCGGCAAAATGTCAGGCGTATTCGTGAAAAAGTTCGGCCGGAAATACTCTTTCATCTCGGTCTGGGACAACTCCGTCATATACTCGGTCAATTCCTGCTTAAAGTTACGCCAGGTGAAGTAGGTGTACGATTGCGTAAACCCGGCTTTGGCCAGCGCCTTCATCATCTTCGGCTTGGTGAAGGCTTCGGAGAGAAACAGCACGTCGGGGTACTGCGCCTGCACCTCCCTGATCAGCCAGCCCCAAAAACTCACCGGCTTGGTGTGCGGATTATCGACGCGGAAGATTCTCACGCCATGATTCGCCCAAAAAAGGATGACTCGTTTCATCTCATTCCACAGCCCGCGCCAATCCTGACAATAAAAATCAACGTTGAAGATGTCCTGATATTTCTTGGGCGGATTCTCCGCGTACTTGATCGTGCCGTCCGGACGGTGCGCGAACCACTCAGGATGCTCTTTCACATAGGGATGGTCCGGCGAGCAATTGATGGCAAAATCCAACGCAAGCTCCATCCCCTGAGCGCGGACAGCTTTTTCGAATCGATCGAAATCATCGATCGTACCCAAGCTCGGTTCCACCGCGTCGTGGCCGCCCAGCTCATTCCCGATCGCATAGGGACTGCCGGGATCGGTTGACGTCGCGGTGAGAGAGTTGTTTTTCCCTTTGCGGTTCGTCCGGCCAATCGGATGGATCGGGGTCAAATACAGCACATCGAACCCCATCGCCTTGATCGCAGGCAACCGCTTTTCACACTCCTTGAACGTCGAGCCTTTCCCTGGGATCGTCCCCTGAGAACGGGGAAATATTTCATACCAAGCCCCGTATCGCGCGCGGACCCGATCGACGACCAGCTCCAGCTCCTGATTGTACAGGGTCCAGGCCGTACGCTCCTGATGTCGTTCCACAAGTTTGGAGAGTTCCTCATTGAGTGCCACGGTGAGCTGGGCCTCCTGCGTATCGGACGAACGCCATCGCTTGAGAAACGCTGCCAATCGGACTTTGTCCGGTTCTCCTGCGCGCTTCACCACCCGCTCGACCAACGCTCGCCCTTCCAGAAGCTCGCTTTCGATACGCTCTGCCGCCTGGGATTTCTTGATCACCTCCTGACGCCAGGATTCGAACGTGTTCGTGAAGGCCCCGATGGTGTAGAGATAGCGCGTGTTTTCCTGGAGATCGAAGTGGCCGGCCCATCGATCGTTATCGACGTGCGACATCGCCGCCTCGTGCCATGACGTTTCTTTGATCGTCCGATACCGAAGTACGGCGGTTAGAACGTCGTGCCCTTCCTTGAAAATGTCGGCGGACACATCCAGACGATCTCCGACTTCACGCTTGATCGGGTACCGCCCGCCGTTGATCTCGGGTTGTACCGCTTCGATGATGATCGGTGACCACATTTCAGGCTTCGATTTCGTCCTCGGCCCCACTTGTAGATACCTCCTGTCAGATAGCTCAAAATGTTGGAGTGCGATTCGGCTCCTGGCTTTGGGGAACGGGATGCGCTGTGCACTTCCAACGCTCACTCATTGGCCCCGAACCCCTCTGACGCAACTATCGAATCATTCACGTCGTCCGTTCCATCAATGCGACCGGACACTCTCTCAGAATCTCGGCGACAGCGATGGCCTGCCGACCCTCGTCCTGGAAAGTCACCGACTGCCTTTCGGTTAGAACGTTCCGGTAGGGAGATCCTTCTTTCCACGAAGGCATCGTGACCTTCGTGTCGCCCCAGACTCTGTCACCAACCGGAAGCTCGCTTGGATCCTCGATCACACCGGTTAACAAACGCGGAACGACAACGACCACGGCCTGGTCCCCTTGAATGCGTGCAAACGCGAAGAGGTGTTCTCGCTTCGCCCCCAAGACTTGGAGCGGGACGTACTCCCCCTGTATGAACAACTCGGCATGTTCTCGTCGGTAACGCAATCCTTGGGTGGTAAGCCACAGTTTGATCCGTCCATCCGCTCGATGGGTCAGGAGATCTTTCAAGAGATCTTGCCGAGCCTGCCCCGAATCGTCGGCTTGCCTCACGGCAGCGAGGACCGTCTGTCTTGTTCCGAAATCCACAGGCCGTCGATTGTCAGGGTCAACGAGGTTGAAGTCCCACAATTCCGTACCCCGATAGAAATCCGGAACGCCGGGCGCTGTGATCTTGATCAGCAGCTGCGCGAGTGAGTTGTACATGCCGTACTGTGCGATCCACCGCTGGAACGGGAGAAAATCATCCAGGAAATCATTCGCTTCCGATCGGGTGAGAACGGCCGCCACAAATTGGCGCACGGCCTCTTCATACTCATGATTAGGATTGACCCAACTCGTGTAGACCTTCGCTTCTCTGCTTGCTTTAGTCATGTAGTCCTGAATCCTTGCGCGAAACCCCTCATGCTCCTGCTCATCGAGTTGGGTCAGCGGCCAGGCACCGATCAAGGTTTGGTACAAGAGGTATTCATCATCCGCAGTGGGTACGAGCCCCTGCTCTCCGGACACCCTCCACTTTCGATTCACCTTGCTCCACTGGGTCACCCGCTGGCTCCAGAGCTTCGG
>CAZJOQ010000112.1:0-12502 GCA_964547625.1 uncultured Nitrospira sp. | reverse complement strand
TCATGGACAATTTTGCTGGGCAAGAGGTCGTGAGATGTGTGACCCTTCCCCTGTGGAAAGTCTGAATCGCCGTTCCAGCGCGCGTTGGCAGGCGTGTCAGTCGTATGAGTGTGACTGGAAGAGAGTTGCTGCTGGATATCCTCAACGGATGGAATGGAAGGCCCAGCCAAGGCGGTTTCTCCCTGAGGTCCCTCATCCATGGGGTGAACCGGGATCTCCTGATCGGGGGATCGAGACATCCACATGAATCCCAGTTTCTGGTGTAGGAACTCGGTGACCCAGGCGTGATCGATAGGGTCCATGTCATGGGCTTCAATCGCAAATTCATGATTGTTCACCCAGAGCACGGTTGCCCGTTGAATACGAAGCGGGGTGGACCGTTCGGGGATGGATACTTGTAGCGTCAACTGCATACCGGGTATGATCGGGACCGTTCCGGCCAGTCGCCAGCCGAGGGAGGTCAGATCTAAGACGGTTCCCTCTGCGAGGAGCTCATCATTTCCATAGAGCACGGGCCACTTGACTGGAAACCGACTATAGCGGCGCACTGGATTTAGCCTATTGGTCATTGGGTGCTCCTTTCGCTTGTGTCCGTCTTTCTCATAGACCAAGCGTAGCAGCGACAGTAACCGAGCGCATCCCCCGAAATATCTGCTACGAAAGAGGGGGTCCTCATTCTGGACCCAGAGCCTGGTTGCAGTGGCTTTCGAGAGGAATAGAGCATCGTCTATCAGATTCATAAAATGCCAAGGCGGTGGTGTTCGGACTGCCAAGCCGATCATGTTGACGTTGCTGGTTACTTCGTTGAAAGTGAATTCCGAGGGGAAGACCATAAACGCCTTATGGTATCTTGATCACATCAACCGATAGCAAGACCGGGCTGTGAAAGAAGAGACGAGGCTATGAAGCTCACACGATCGGCTGTTGAACAATTGAGGGCGTTAATCGTCGAGCATCCGGAGGATCCCATCGTGAGGGTGCAGGTCAAGAATGTAGACGACCAACGGCTAGCCTTTAGCATCACGCTGGAAAATCGAGTTCAGCCAGACGACCAGGCACAGACGATCGATGGGCTCACGGTGGCCATCCCCTCGGCTAACGCCGCGCGCATGGATGGCATCACGATGGATCACCAGGATCCGGGAGGGTTCCAATTTCACCACACCACCCACCAGGATGAACCGCCACTCGATCTCATCAGCTTGAACTGAGCCGCAGTGATCTCTCGCCACGCGTTGCGTCGTCCTCCGAACCTCTCCTAGAATACAGTGCTCCACAAGTTGCCATCCGTTCAACTGTTCGAGATCATGAACCATGCCATCCAAGCACGACAAAGCCGAGGCGGCTCGCGCCAACACCCGCCGGATTATCGAGCAGGCACCAAAAGTCTTGGCGGGGCTGCTTGCCATTAGTGGCGTGGCATATCTTGCGGGGTCGGTTTATACGAGGTCCTATTTTGCGGAGTTTGGAGCCTCATGGATCTTGGATGAAGTTCCGACGGCGATCTACTTTAGCCAAAGCTGGATTCCGCTCCTCTTGATTCTCTTCTTCGGCTACCTGGCCACGACGAACCTCGCGCTGATTGAGAGCCAAAACAATCTCACTGAGACCAAACGGTTCAAGGTGTCGGTTGCGGTGGTTCGGTATGGTTCATGGCTCCTGGTCGGGCTCCTCATCATGATCCCGCTGCTCAGTAGATTGGGCTCGGTAATCCCTACCATGGTCCTGTCGGTCGCTGCGATAGCCCTTCTTCTACTATTGTTTGCCTCAACACTTGAACTCCTGGCCGTGCGGTTCACTGAGGGACACCGACACATTGATTTGTCGATGGCATATCTGGCTCTTGCCGTGATTGTCGTAGGCCTGTATGTCGTGCCGGTGCAGCTCGGCATGAACTGGGCACGTGTCGATAAACAAACATCATCCAACCTATTCAAGGTGTATCTTCCCGATGATGACGCCAAGGAGTATAGAATTCTGTTCGCGGCTGGTGAGAAGCTCTATGTCTTCCCGAGCAAGTACGAAGGGGAATATCCTCCAATTGTAGCCACGGCAACCTCCAAAGTGACGTTCATCCCCCCCGAGGGCAAATCTGACTAACGCTTCCTGGAGGAGGGACCCTAGCTCATCCTCCATCATGTTTCCAGGGTCAGGAGTCTCTGAGGCCGTTCTGCACGGATTTGGACGTTCTACATCTCGTTCCAATCATGAGCTTCCCTGGTCCCTACTTTGCAGACTTGCTATTTCACTGCATCTCCTGGGCGTAAACTGGTGCATAATGCGCCAGACGCGTTGGCTCGTCGTGGCAATCTGGGACAGGTGAGACCGTCTTTTTCTTCCGTATGGGGAGCATAAGATGACTGAAGATTGGGGTGCCATTCTTGTTGTTGATGACGACGCCGATATGCGGGAGTTGGCGTATGACATGCTGAAAGATCGTGGGCACCAGGTCACCATGGCCGGAAGCGGGGAGCAAGCCCTGAAGCGGCTGGCCGAGGAGGACTATGCAGTCGTCCTCACTGATCTTCGAATGAAAGGGATGGAGGGATTAGAATTATTGATCCAAATTAAGCGGACGTATCCTGACATTAACGTGATCCTCATGACGGCGTTCGGGTCGGTGGAAACGGCTGTAGAAGCGATGAAACACGGAGCCAGCGATTACCTTACCAAACCGGTCAAAAAGGATGAGCTGGTTCGAGTCATCGAGCGGGTCGTTCGAGAAGCATCTCTACGACGGGAAGTCAGCCGACTCAGGAGAGAGGTCCATAAGGAATACAGTTTCCATCACATCTTGGGCAAGAGTAAGCCAATTCAGGCGATCTTCGATCTGATCCGCCGAGTCGCCGATAGTCCGACCAACGTCCTGATCACGGGCGAGAGCGGAACGGGGAAAGAGTTGGTGGCGAAAGCCATTCACTACAATAGCAATCGGAAAGACGCGCCCTTTATTCCTGTGAACTGCGCAGCGATTCCAGAACAGCTCCTGGAGAGCGAACTATTCGGGCACATGCGCGGCGCATTTACCGACGCAAAGCTGGATAAGCGTGGATTATTCGAAGAGGCTCAGAAGGGCACGCTGTTTCTCGATGAAATCAGCGAGTTGCCGCTCATGCTGCAGGCCAAGATTCTCCGCGCAATCCAAGAAAAAGAAATCAGGCGGGTGGGAGCGACCAAACCGATCTCGGTCGATGTGCGGATCATTGCCGCCACCAACCTGAATCTCAGCGAGGAAGTGAAGAACAAACGATTCCGCGAGGATCTCTATTATCGACTCAATGTCATTGAATTGAAGCTACCACCGCTCCGGGAGCGCCGAGAGGACATCCCACTCTTGGTGGAGGCCTTCCTGAAAAAGTGCGGCGAGGTGCGGGGGAAAGAAGTGAAGGGCGTGACCGAGGCGGCCTTGGCGATGTTAATGGACTACGCCTGGCCCGGCAATGTGCGGGAACTGGAGAATGTCATTGAGCGGGCGGTGACGCTCAGTCGCGGCGAGAAGATTTCTCCAGATGATCTGCCTCCAGCGGTGCAAGGGGCCCGTGGCGACCGGCGTGTGTTGGATGAAGCGGCTGAAAAGGCCCTCCCCTTACATGAGCTCGAGAAGGAATACATCAAGAAGATCCTCGAAAAGTCCGGCGGCAATAAGTACCAAGCCGCTCACGCCCTTGGGATCGATCGAAAGACCTTGTATCGTAAGCTCGCAGAAATTGAAGGGAAGTCTCAGTCAGAGGAATGACAACCTCTTTCTGATTATCGGATGAGGATTGGCTCAGGCCAATCTTGACTTAGGCCGGGATGGATCACGTGAGGTTTGTGGATAGTCATATGATGCGGGCTGTGCCGTGGATGATCCCCTTTCTCACGGTCGGAATTTTTGTCGTCGACCTGCTCGCCCCGGCTGGAATTGCCGTGTCGATTCTGTATGCCATACCGATACTACTGACATTCTTCTCACCCCGTGCGCGAGACCCGCTCTATTTTTCGGCTGCAGCTACTGCGTTGACCTGGATCGACCTTCTGGTCAAGCCGGATGGTGTCCCGATTCCCTACGCGGTCTCCAACCGCGCATTGGGAACGATGCTCATCTGGGGCATTGCTATAGGATTGATCCGGTATAAACAGACACAGCAGGAGTTGAACGTCGCGCGTGTCGAACAAGCGCATGCTGAGGGCTTAATGATGGCCGCACAAGAAGAACGCTACTACGCGGATAGGGACGCGGTGCGAGCGGCGGTCAGCCGCAATGAGGCTGAGGAGCAGCTCCTGATCAGCCGGCTCAGGCTGGAAAGCATCATTGAATCCGCGATGGATGCGATCATCACCGTGGATGAGGAGCAGAGAGTCGTGTTGTTCAACCGAGCAGCCGAACACATGTTCGGCTGCTCCACTCAAGAGGTCATCGGGCAACCGCTCGACCGATTCTTGCCCGCTCGTTACCGCGACGCCCACCGTCATCATGTTCAGACGTTCGGACAATCCGGGGTGACGACCCGAATGATGGGCAAGCTGGGAGCCGTAATGGGACTCCGCTCCAACGGAGAAGAGTTTCCAATCGAAGCCGCCATCTCACATATCGCCGTAGAGAAGAGGAAATACTATACCGTCATCCTCCGGGACATCGCCGAACGAGAACAGGCCGTCCGCTTGGTGCGGCAGAGCGAAGAACGCTACCGGCGCCTGATCGCTATCTCACCCTATGCCATCTTCGTGAATCGAGGCGACCGTATCATCTTCGCCAACGACCAGGCCATCAAGCTGGTCGTCGCAGTCAAAGCGGACGAGATTCTGGGAAAGTCTCTCTTGGATCTGTTTCATCCTGACTGCCACGCTGCCATTCGAGAGAGGATTCATGAACTGCTCGAGGGCAGTGCACAGGTCCCTATGCTTGAGGAGAAGATCATGTCACTCGACGGGAGAGTGGTTGAGGTAGAGGTCAGTGTAGCCCGATTCGTCGATGAAGAGGGTCCTGCTATCTTGACCATGCTTCGAGATGTCAGTGAGCGGAAGCGGCTGCGGGAACAATTACGTAGGACCGAGCGGATTGCGGAGCTGGGGACGCTGGCATCCGGTATGGCGCACGAAATCGGGACACCGATGAACGTCATTCTCGGCCGCGCCGAATATCTGATGGATCGGGTGACGGAGGAGCCGATCAAAAAGGGGCTCCAGACCATCATTACGCAGGTCGAGCGGATCACCAAGGTGATGAATCAGCTGCTTTCGTTCGCGCGGCGCAAAGCGCCAGAACGCCGTCCTCTGGATCTCCGACGGGTGATGGAAGACAGTACGGAAATCTTCCATGAACGTCTCGCGCGAAATCAGATTCATGTTGAAATGGCCCTGACAGATTCCTGTCCCCTAGTCCTGGCTGATGCGGATCAAATGAGCCAAGTGGTGATCAACCTCATCATGAACGCCGTCCATGCCATGCCTGACGGGGGGACGTTACGCGTGGGACTGGCGCCGGCGCAACAGATGGTGGGACTCACCATCGCTGATACGGGTCATGGAATGCCGAAGGAGTTGGTCAAGAAGATCTTCGAGCCGTTCTTTACGACGAAAGAATTCGGCCAAGGAACCGGATTGGGATTGACCGTGGTCAAGGGTATCATCGAAGAACACCAGGGTTCTATCATCGTTGAAAGCGAAGAAGGGAAGGGTACGACGATTAAGGTGCTCTTGCCGCTCGCGTCAACCAGGTGACAGCAGATCGAACTGACAAGGGGACCTGTCAGTTGGGGACTTTCAGCGACATGACGAAGGTCCAACAGCTGTTGCATCCTGCAACAGCAGACATGCCCGTGGATGTGGACTTTCTCGCCACTCGAGTCCCGTTCATGTCGATTCCGCCTCAATTCTGAGGCAATTTGACTACTGTCACCGGCTTCTTGGGGCACGCACCTTGCCATGTAGTTCCTCTGACATCTCAGGAATGAACGGAGGTGAGGAGGAGTATGACACTGCCGGAACGAAAGACTGCCATTGTACTGATCGTCGAGGATGACCGAGACATGCGCAGTCTGCTGTGTGATGAATTTTGGGGAACAGGATACCAGCTTCGTGAGGCAAGGGATGGAGACGAAGCCTTTTTGTCGGTGCTGCAATCCACGCCGGACTTGATCCTCACCGACCTTCGTATGCCGGCCGGCGGAGATGATTACGTCAGCCGGTTACGGACTGTGGCCCCCCACTGCCCCATTATCGTTATCACAGGATTTGGTGATGCCAGCTTGAAAGCCCGAGTGTTAAAAGCAGGAGCGAACGCCTACTTCGACAAGCCCGTTCATATTGCAGACCTTAAGAAATGTGTGCAAGAATTGCTCGATCACAAGCCAGGAGCTGATAGCTGATCGAGCCTGGGAGGTTGGACGAATAGGGAAGCCCAGCTATTTCGCTAGCCATTTTCTTGCCATACGGGAGAGCTCCTCATTCCCGAGAAGCGAGATTGCCTTGTCTGACTCTGAAACTTCTGACGGACCAATCCTGACAGATCCCATCATTACTGCGCGCATCGAAGCCATTAAACAACTCGCTGGTGGATTGTCCGACCGAGTGGCGGTTATGGACCATGCCTTCAATATCGTGTATGCCAATGAGGCTGCATGGACCACCTGCCAGACTGAACCAACTCCTCGGCGTCATGCCAAGTGTTATGAAGCGTTTGCGCACCGGGCGGACCCTTGCGGAACCTGTCCTGCCATCAAAGTGTTTGAGGCGCCTGAGGTGCAGTGTGTGTCGTGCTCAGGAGCGGGCGACGGCACCGCCTGCGGGATGCAGCAGGCTTTTCCTTTAACCAATCAGAATGGCGCGGTGGCATCGATGCTCGTACTCTTCAAATCTGTATCGAAAGCGACACACAGCATTCAGCCCAATGACACCTCGACTTTGCCTATCACGGCTCGGCTCGGCGATCTCATCGGCCAAAGTTCGATCATGCAAGAGCTCTTTGCTATGACGCGGTTGGTTGCTGACAGCTCGGCCACGGTTCTCATCCAGGGTGAAAGCGGAACCGGAAAAGAGCTTCTGGCGAGAACGATCCATGCACTTAGTCAGAGAAATCAACAGCCCTTCGTCGTGGTCGATTGCGGCGCACTTCCTGAAACTCTTCTGGAAAGTGAGCTCTTCGGTCACGTGAGAGGAGCGTTTACTGGAGCGGTAGCAAACAAACGGGGCTTGTTCGAAGAAGCCGACGGGGGGACGATTTTCCTCGACGAAATTGCCGATACGACCCCGACTTTTCAGGCGAAGCTGCTTCGGGTCCTGCAGGAAGGCGAGATCAAGCCGGTTGGTGGCACGCGGTCAATGAAGATTCACGCACGGGTCATCTCCGCATCGAACAAAGATTTGGTTGAACTGGTGAAAGGGAAGATGTTCCGGCAGGACCTGTACTATCGGCTTGCGGTATTGCCGCTCTATTTGCCGGCGCTCCGGGAACGCCGAGACGACATCCCCTTATTGGCACAGCACTTCATCGCAGATTCCTGTGCTCGACATCATCAGGTGGTGCGGAGCATCGATGAGGCGACAATGCGGGCCTTGTGCCAAGCTCCTTGGCCGGGGAATATCCGGGAGTTGCAGCATTACATCGAGAGAGCTGTGGTGACGACCACCGGACTCTCACTGATATGTAATGATTTAGTCATGCGAGAGGCGATCTCTGAAGACGAGAGTTTGCGGTCGGCGTCGCGCGGGGCTGTCGCTCAGACAGAACGAAGCCGGATCGTTGATGCCTTGACGAAAACCGCAGGAAATCGATTGAAAGCCGCCAAGTTGCTTAAGATCAGCCGTGCCAGCCTCTACAACAAGCTTCGTGCGTATTGCATCGAATAGCTCCTCGTTAGTCCCACGCGTATTTTTCTAGCTCGTTCCCCGATGGAGAATCAAGTGCGAAACAAGTAATCACAGGGGGTGGGAAGCTCTCCATCGGGTGCTCAATTTTCAACACTTGTCTTCGTATTCTGTCTATCGCGCTAAACAACCTAAACGACGGGATTCCATCTCATTTGCTTCGAACCCACCTAAGTACTGTCTAGTCTTGTGGATTCTCGGGGCTTGCATCACACCAGGGTGATCAACGCAAATGGCAGATACCCATTCGTTTTGCTGCTCGTTGTGCCCAAAGCCCACCTACCCAATTCATGGCACAGACGTTGCGAAATCCAAAGGTGTCCGGAGTGGCGGTGGATCCGAGTATCGCGTCAGGTAGCCCTTCCATGAAAAGTCGAGGGCGGAAGCTGTTGCGCGGCCTATCCATTTCTGCGGGGCGACTCTCTATCTTCCTGACGGCCATGCTCGTAGGTGAACCGGCGCAAACAGCGACGGCACTCGATTTTTCTGCCGATCGAATCCTCGCAAAAGAGAAGTCGGTAGTGACCGCACACGCCAATGCGAAGGATGATCGCGGTTCGAATACACGGAACCGCAACGGGGCGCGAGTGCGGTGATTGTTCGGATGGACAAGCAGCATTCATGGCTCATCTTATCGAAGCGGAGGCAATACCTCGAGCTCCCAATCGCGACCGACCACATATTGACGGTAACCGACAAGATGGGAGGAGAGGTGTCGGGCGAGCTCATAGGTGAGCCGATCCTGAACGGCCATCCCACCGAGCTATTCGAAGTCACTATTTCAGAACATGATGAAACGCGGCAGTGCTATCGGTGGGTGACGAAGGCTGAGCGTTTTCCGATCAAGACAGTGAGTAAATACGGGAAGTGGTCGGAAGAGTTTCGACGGGTGATCTTTACTGAGCAGTCCTCATTTCTCTTTGAATTGCCACGACGCCTGGATAACGCGAATCCGACGGCAGGCATGCAACATTGATTGCGTAGCCGGTTGGATGCTCAAACACAGAATGATTACCGCGGAACCTAGTTAGACGGTGTCCCATGATCGGTCGATCGGAGGGAAGTGGGAACGGCTCATTACCGTGGTGCAACCGCTGGTTGCTCAGATTGTGATTTCAGCGGGCCAACGGCATTCTGATCGCGTCCTGCCCGGTACATCGTAAGCATTCGTTCGATTATCGGCATGAGTTGGTGTTCCGACACCAGAGGAACTTTGATGCGTATTCCTCGACCTTCATTCCGGCCGAGTGAGAACAGGTGCCGTTCAATGATCTCCCCCTGCTTGTCGTCCTTGTACGTGAAGGCGAGTTGTCTCCCCGGAAATCCCCCGAGTGACCGCTCCTGATCTTGCCGCCAGTTGAGCGAGATCGCTCTCTTACCGTAGAGTTCCGTCATGATGCGGCGATGAGCCGAGGCGAATTCATCGAGCGTTTGTCGACCATCCTGGTTGCTTCCGCTGACCACATTCATGTGGCCTGAAACCGTCACCAGGCTGTGTTGGATAGAGGGATGCAGCGTCACGCCAGCTTGGTCCGGTAACGGGGTACCAAGGTGCCAGTCATTGGGATAACGGAGCGAGAAACCGAACCGGGCATCGGCGTAGAGTTTCCAACCGTGTTCCTCATTCTCCGAGACGGCTGCAGGAGAGGGCTGGACTCGTAGGGCGAGACTAGTTGCCGTCATCGCCAGGAGGAGAGCGAGCCAAATTCCTAGAGTCTTCATAGATTGCAACTGCAACGTAGCCGACATGCACGTTGACGATGGTCATCTTGAGGGAACTTATGCAGGTGCTCTCTCATAACTTCCTGTACCGAAAATATCAGCGAGGAGTCAACAACGAAGTGCCAGGCGTCGACCGTGCCGATCGGCACTCGCAACAGACAGATGACGATTTTTCTCACCGGATCGACTATGATACCGGCGGTATGTACTCAACTCTCATGATTCTCCACCTCCTTGCCGCCGTAACCTGGGTCGGGGGAATGATTTTTCTCTCCTTGGTCTTGGCGCCTCTGGCCCGAGGCCGGAAGGCCGCGCCGGAATTCATGGCGCTGTTTCGATCAGCAGCGCTACGATTTCGCCCTGTTGTCTGGATCTCTATAGCGATACTACTGACCACAGGCCCAATGCTGTTGTCACAGCGGGGTCTCAGTGTGATGCAACCAGCCGCATGGCCTGGGATTGTGACCATGAAGCTGGCGCTGGTCGGCCTGTTGCTTTTCCTGACCTTGCTGCATGATCTCGTCCTTGGTCCAAGGGTCAGTCATGTCAGTGCCATACCCGAATCTCAACGCACGAGGGGGGAGCAGATTGTATTCAAGACTGCGCGCTGGTTGCCGCGACTCTCTCTTCTCATTGCCCTGGCCGTGGTGGTGGCTGCAGCAATTCTGGCGAGATCGTAGATGCATACCTGTCGAGCCACCGATCCGTAGACGCCCAGCACGCTCCTCTCGCCCGGCATCTTCAATACCAAGCCTTTTGAAGACACAATGAGTGAATCAGAGGCGTTTGTAGATGATGTGATCCGCCGGCAACCGGAACCTACGGAGTCTTTGCGCAACGAAATCCATAGCCGAGGTGCCGACGAGACGGTTCGGCATTGTAACGGAAGGACGATCCCAGAAACTCCTGAACATAGAGCCAGTTTCCGCCCCGCACGACTTTCGACTTACCCGTTGCCGGTCCTTGAGGATTCTTCGTTGGGCTCTTCTTGTAATAGTCATGGTCATACCAGTCGTTGACCCATTCCCAGGCATTGCCGGCCATGTCATAGATACCGTAGGGGCTCTTGCCCATTTCGAACATCCCCACCGGAACCAACGCCATATGGTTCGCCCATTCCTTCTTGCCGAAATTCGCGTGGAGCCTGGTGGGAGCCTCGTTGCCCCAGGGGTAGAGGCGGCCATCCGTCCCCCTCGCCGCCTTTTCCCACTCGGCTTCGGTCGGCAGACGCTTGCCGGCCCATTTGCAGTACATGGCTGCATCCGACCAGCTGACGTTCACGACTGGACGTTTCTGATGGCGGGGTTGGTTCATGATCTCCCATTCCGGCGGCGCCTCCGTGCCCGTCGCCTCCAGATACTTGGCATACTGCCCCACCGTCACGTGGTACTTGTCCATATAGAAAGCGTCAAGGTAGACGCGATGCACGGGCTTTTCGTCAGCTTTCAGCGTACTCCCCATCGTGAATTCCCCTGCCGGCACCAGCGCCATCGGCACGTGGCGGGGATCGGTCTCGAACGCCTCTCCTGCTGATCCATCTGGCTTCAAACTATCCGGCGAGCTAGCTGAACGTCGCCCAGGGAATTTCGCCTGTAACTGTTGATAGACGGCCTGTTGCTCATTATTAAGGCCCAGCTCATGAGCGCCGTCCAAGGCCTCCTCCGCCTGCCTCATCGTGTCGGGGTGAGCCTGGCCACCGGCAATCAGACTCTTCGCTTTTTCCAGCAAGCGCCACGCTGTCACTTCCTCCAGCGACTGCCACACCTTCATTTTGCTTAACCGTGGTTCCCGCGTCCCCGTGATCCTGGATTTCGCATCCAGATATAACGCGGTCTCGTAATGTTCTTCCGCGCAGTCCCAGGCTGCTAATCCTCGACAGGCCTCAGCCAGGTTGAAATGCGCCTGCACATTAGACGAATTCTTGATGAGCCCTGCCTCCAACGTCGCGCGCGCTTCGGCATATTGTTTGTGCTTTAAAAGACTCTCTCCTTTGGCGAAGTCCTGCTCCCCAGCGTCGGCTGCCAGCGCCATGGAGTTTGCGGTCATGTTCAAGCATATGACAAAACTCAGCACTCCGAGCGTCTGTCTCATCAGCGCGTCCCTCCCACTTGTGACTTCCCTATGGCAGCGGGTCATGTTTCCCGGTAAGAGCACCGGCTGCCGTCGTGAACACAGTCTTCATGATCGGAAACATAGCATAACGTAACCTAAGCATAAAGAATCCTAGCTAGGCGACCACATTCTGTGCGGTTGATGAATGTGGGTTCGCTCCAGATCTTCGGCACGTAACGGATGGGTTGAATCATCAACCGATCACGGATGGTGTCGTCTTGGATGCGTCGCGGTGGAAGCAGGTCATCTCGTGGGCGGAACTCTTCATTCTTGGCGGCTTTCGAATTGATCGATAAGGCCGCCGAGAAGATGTGGACTCAAGTCGTCTATGGCGCTGGCTTATCCTTCTGGGTGCTGTGATCCACTGGGCCCTTCGTCAGCTTGGTACCGGCTACCCGCGTAACGGAAATCTCCTGAAGACTGCCCTCACGCTTGACCCCTAACTTCACGTTGGTTTCTGCTTCTCCTCGGACCATCTTCACCACTTGCCCATAGGTCCTTCCCGAAACCCCTACGCCGTCGACGCTCACCAACTCATCTCCGTGCCGTAGCCCGGCTTTGTGGGCCGGTCCCTCACGATGGACTCTGCCTACGTATAACGACGCCGGATCCCCAACGCGCTCAGCCCCAATGTGGAGCGAGATACCAATCATGCCGTCCGACATCTTGCTTTCGTCTGTACGAGCCGGAGCCTTGCCCGGTTGGTCTGCAGCACGAAGCGGACCGATCACCATGAGACTGAACACCATACCGGCTATGACAGCCATACTTCCGTTTCTCATATCTATTCCTCCCCCTGCAAAATTGGTCGAAGAAACAA
>CAZJOQ010000111.1:0-12617 GCA_964547625.1 uncultured Nitrospira sp. | reverse complement strand
TATTGGATGTGGTGCGTCCCATTGGGTACCGGCTAGCTGAGAATTCTATCGAGCGCACCAGCTTGGAGCAATTTAGGGAATATTCGTAGGATGTGGACAGGATTTCTGCCTGAGAGA
This sequence comes from uncultured Nitrospira sp., assembly GCA_964547625.1. GTDB lineage: Bacteria > Nitrospirota > Nitrospiria > Nitrospirales > Nitrospiraceae > Nitrospira_D. The sequence continues at coordinate 12,500 of CAZJOQ010000111.1, read as the reverse complement.
AGACGAACTAGAAAAACAGGAGCACGGCTCGCAATGGTGAGGCGGGGTTTTCAGAGGCACCCCCCGGTGGCAATTAGATCACTGGAGTAACGGATGAACGATCGACTTCAACCAATGTGTGGATTTGGAGTGCATACTCAATTGTCGGCAAAATGACGACCAAGCAACGCGCGCAGGTCCTGGCTGGACATGTTACCGGTTTTGATCAAAAGCAACTTCCAAGGAGGCCCTTGGAGCACATGCGAATACACAAAATCGGAGTCCTTGGAGATGACAACCCGCTCCTCTCTCACGGAAATCTGGCTGATAACGGAGTCCCTCGTGTGACTGCCTGCCAAGAGATTGAGCGTATGAATCGCATCATGCCCATGTTCTGAAAGAAGAACGCAGAGAGTACGGGGGAGATGCGCATCGAGGAGAAACTTCACGTCAAGGCCAGATGCACACTTTTGGCCACCAGCATCTTTCCCGAAAACTCGAGACAGGCCAAGATATCATCTCGCTCCAAGTCGGGGAATTCCGCTAAGACTTGCTCGACAGAATCCCCACCGGCCAGATACTCGAGGATACTTTCCACGGAATAGCGCAGGCCACGAATACACGGCTTCCCATGACAGATTTCCGGGTCAACGGAGATACGGGACAGTAATTTGTCGTACGACATGCCATCATTCTACAGCTCCTGCTCAAGGATGCCAAGGCAATGTTATGCGTATGCTTGAGAACAGAGCCGACCCCAGCTACAGTTAATCTTTTTGTTGTACGTGTTAAATTGTTCTCTGTCCCCAATTCTGCGTTCACAATGAAAAAGACATGTATCTTTTGCGCTCGCCGTGCCAATTCAGACGAAGATGTGATTCCCAAGTGGATCCCGAGACTCCTAAAACAACAGGAAAGGGAGCGGGTCCGCATGCGGACGTCTCGCTTCGGTCACGAACCTCATGAACAATTGGCTGGTGAATCTATACAGAAGGTCGGAAACGTATGCAGCACATGCAACAATGGTTGGATGAGCCGTCTGGAAGAAGATGCAAAGCCGATCATGATGCCAATGATCTTAGGAAATCCACTCACACTGACGGCGACGCAACAGGAGCGGGTAACAACTTGGATGACGAAGACCGCCATGATGTATGAAAGCATGGCAACTGGTGAGGTCCTCTATAACAGTTTGGATCGGCACCACTTCATGAAAACCGAGAGCCCTCTCGGCGCTACCTCTGTCTGGCTGGGTCAATACACTGGAGGCATTCGTGTAATTGCCGATTATCGATTATTGCATAGACAACAGAATGCTGGCGGGTCTGTCAGAATACTGGTTCTTACTCTGGTTTTGGGCAAGCTAGTATTGCAACTGACTAGCGCAAAGTGGACCCAGGAGATGCCGCGCATTGAGCTACCAACAATGGTGTTAAAGGACACAAATGACTTACTTGTTCAACTATGGCCCGTGAATCTTGTTGGAGTCTATTGGCCACCTCTTTACAGCTTTGACGACGAGAAGCAGCGTATTAAGTATCTCATCGTCCGCTTTGGTGGGAAGGAATTAACACCTGATCCAAAAGCACCATCGCGGGAATCTCTGGCTCGTTGAAATGCTCCGCCGCTTTTGAGCATTTAAGAGACTCATGACACTCCTAGTATTATCTGCTCGTCGGAAAAGACATGCGCTGGGGTCGGATCTTGCCTCGTGCATCATGAAGTCTCCGCTAACTCGCCATACAACTAATCCTCAAATCATGTGAGTTCCATGTTCGGCATATTCCTGATGTGGAGGACCATGGTTATGCCATTCTGGTCCCACACGGTCATGACACCACCCCACTACATCGTCGTACCCACGAGGTTTCAGGCTTGCATCGCGTTGGCAAGCGTGGCCGGTATTGTGCGACCTTCTCGTTCTCGGACTGAGACTGCGATACGCAGCTGTTCTAAGTACTGATCCAGCGTTTTCCCACCCAGATCAATCTTGCGCGAGGTAAAGAACGCACGGACATCTTGCTCAAGCTCCGGTGTCGCAAGACCTACAATTCCCCCACACATGCGCCGGAGGCCTTGTTTCGGAAACAGCCGGTCCATCTGATCCCAGTTCGTCTTCACAAATTCCCAAGCCAGTTCACGGCCATGCACGCTGGTCATGGTGGCCGCAACGATAAAGGGGGCGTCTTGGGTACGGATCTCACCATTAAGTGTGCGGTTCAACGTTCGAGACAGCAAGGCTGGTGAACGAAACATGGTCAATGAAAAGAGGTAGCGTCGTTCTTCTTGAGGCGTGGCAGCTCTACGATAAAGCTCCGAGAACTCCTCGTAGCGAGCCTCGTCCCCGATATACGCAAGGATCGCCACGAGAGCAGGCACGATATTCGGATCAACGGTGGAGGGATCCTTTCGATAGAGCTGATATCGTTCCACAGCTTGCTGTTGAGTGGCCGGGTCGTTCCCCTTCCTCCCAAGGGCGGCGAGGAGGTCTCCCCGCAATTGTCGGGTGAGATCCGATTCTCCCGGCTGTGCATCCCAGCCCAAATCCTTGACCGCCGGGGTCACGCGGTTACGAACCAGGGCTTGCAGGGAGGCCCGATCGTCAGGCGCGATGATCCTGTTCAGAAAGGAAAAGGAGTCGAATAAGACCGCCCAGACATTTTTATCTCGCTCACTCTTGAACCGTGCGGTTAGGTCAAGATACTCAGCGAGTGGCATTAATCCGGCGACTGTCGTGGCCCATGCATCGCTAGCGAGATTGAACCGTTCAATGGGCATCAGCCGAACGTAGTCTTGGTCGAGGAGTTGCTGCAGAAGAGTCCCGCGATGGTGGACGCGGTAAAATCCATGTCCGCCCGCATTGACCAACAACGCGGTCACTCCATCTGGTAGCGGGACCGTCGCGTCCTGCTCCGTCAGCAACAGTTGGCGCTGTTCGGTACGCTCGCCGATCGTGAGACGAATCTGGATGGGGATGTACCAGAGTTCTTCTGTTGGCGATTCTTGCTTGAGATAGGTGAAGCGTTGTTGTGACAGCTGAAGTGCTTGGCCACGCATCTCTGCCAAGACCAAGGGGAAGCCTGGTTGAAAGATCCAACCATTCATCAGTTCGGTGACCGGCTGGCGGGCGACCGTTCCAAGGGCGATCCACAAATCTTTGGTATCGGCATTGCCGTAGGCGTGGCGATGGAGGTACTCCCGCACACCGTCACGGAAGACGATCGGTCCGATGTGCTGTTCCAGCATCCGAAGGACGGAGGCCCCTTTTTCGTAGGTCAAGATATCGAACATGGCATCCGCATCCTTGGGTGCGCGAACGGGATACTCGATCGGTCTCGTGCTCCACAGACCATCGACGGAGAACGCTGCCGCGCGGGCCACGCTGAACGTATCCCAACGCTTCCATTCCGGTTTCCAGGCATCGACCGCCAGCATTTCCATGAAGGTCGCGAAGGCCTCGTTCAGCCAGAGCCCGTTCCACCAGGACATCGTGACCAAGTCCCCGAACCACATGTGGGCATTCTCATGGGACACTACATCCGCGACTCGTCCTAGTTCGGCGTGGGTGCCTGCGTGTTGATCGACCAGCAGCGCCGTCTCACGAAACGTGATGGCTCCAAGATTTTCCATGGCGCCTGACGCAAAGTCGGGGATCGCCACTAGATCCAGTTTGTCGCTGGGGTAGGGAATACCGTAGTAGTTCTCGAAAAACTTCAGCGAGGCAACAGCAATATCCTGACCGAATGCTGTGAGTTCTTGTTTTCCTGGCACGGTCCAGATTCGCAGCGGTGTCCTTCCGACGAAGACCGGTTTGGTCGCTTGCATCTGGCCGACTACGAACGCAACGAGATAGGTCGACATCTTAATGGTGTCGGCAAACCGCACCACCTTCTTGCTGTTTTCGACAGACTCAGAGCCGACCGACGTATTGGAGATCGCCATGAACTGTGGATCGATCACGAGCGTCGTCGCAAAGACCGCCTTAAAATCAGGTTCGTCCCAACAGGGGAACGCTCGACGGGCATCTGTGGCTTCGAACTGTGTCGCCCCCAGAGTCTGCACCGTGCCGGACGTGTCCTTATACGTACTACGATAAAATCCTCGCAGCTGATCATTGAGTTGTCCTTGAAATGATAGGTGGAGCCGCCATTCACCCGGTGTGACTGGTTGCCGACACGAGAGTCGCACGCGTTGGAAAGAGGGTTCTAATTCGACGGTCGCTCCAATCTTCCGGCCGGTTGCCCCTTCCAGTCCGGTGGATTCGATGACAAGATCGGTCGCATTCAAGAGAATGGTCTGTGTCTCCTGCGTGACCATCAGAGTAATGGCGACTTGACCGGAGAATGTGGCTGTTGCGAGATCCGGTTCAAGCCTCAAATCATAGCGGGTGGGGATCACATGCCGGGGGAGTCGATACGGGTCGCTGCTGCCGAGAGGCTCGTCGTCATTCATCTCATCACCTTTCGGTCGAAGTGTGGTGGCGGCAGTTTCGGATGGTTCTGATAGGGAGATTACGGCATAGGTGAGTGGAAGTGATAGAATGAAACGAGCCTGCCTTGCCAATTCCCGCAACAACTCTCGCCGGTTGACTGAATCATCATTTTCGAGAGGCATGGAGGGTCAGGACCCCCTGAGGCGTGCCCACAATCAGAATATTCGTCCGACCCACAAAGAGGCCGGTTTCCACGACACCAGGAATCAAGTTGAGGGCTGTCTCGAGTTCACCAGGCTGACTGATGCGGTCGATATGGACATCGACGATCAAGTTCCCCGCCTCGGTTTTAAACGGGATTCCATTTCGCTTCCTGAGGATTGCACGGCTTTTGGTGAGTGATTCAATCGCGCGGGCCGTGCTGCCCCAGCCAAACGGGATCACCTCGATTGGGAGAGGGAAGGACCCACCGAGCACAGAAACTTGCTTGGTATGATCGACCATCACGATGAACTGTTTCGCCGAGGCTGCCACAATCTTTTCCTTCAGGAGCGCTCCACCTCCGCCTTTAATGAGGTTGAACCCCGGGTCCACCTGATCGGCCCCGTCGATAGCGACATCGATCTCCCAGCGATTTTCCGAATCGAGGAGGGGAATCCCAGCTTCTTTTGCCAGCGCGGCGGTTTCTTGGGAGGTCGGCACGCCTCGTAGTTTCATGCCGGCTCGGACTTGTTCGCCCAGTGCGATCACCAGATGTTTAGCAGTCGACCCGGTCCCGAGTCCAACGACCATACCGTCGCGTACAAATTCAATCGCTTTTAACGCCGCAGCTTTCTTGAAGCCATCAAGATCGTGGGACGTCATGGCGCGGGAGCGTGCGAGAGGGCCGCTGCCACTGAGGCAGCGCCCAGGAGAGCGGTTTGCGGGTTCATGATGACTTTCACAGGCATTTGACTCATCAGTTTCTTGTAACGACCTTTGTTCGTAAAGGCTTTCATGAAGGTGCCATCCTGGAGTTTGGTGATGAGCTTCGGCGCGATGCCACCGCCCACATACACGCCATCCATCGAGAGCACCTTCAGGGCTAGGTTTCCTGCTTCAGCCCCATAAATCGACGCAAAGAGGTGGAGGGCTTGCTGGGCGATTTCGGCCTGACCCTGCAATCCTGCCTGAGCAATTTCCGCAGCTGGATTCCCGACCTTGATCTTTTCCGCTAGCCACGTTGGTTCGTTCTTTTTGGTGTCGCGCAGAAAGTCATAAATGGCATGGAGGCCTGGGCCTGAGACAATGCGCTCGTAGCTCACATGGAGATATTGGCTGCGGAGATAGCGAAGCAATTCAATTTCTTGGTCGTTGTTTGGGGCAAAATCCGAATGGCCTCCTTCAGACGGCATCGGACGGTACGATTTGCCGTCCCAGAACAGGATGCCTTCGCCCAGCCCAGTGCCGGCCGCGATCAACGCCAGAGCCTGCCGCTTCTTTGGTGGATTGCCCGCATTGAGCACTTCCAACTCGTCGGAGCGCAACCACAGCACACCGTACGCGGTGGATTCTAGGTCGTTCAGTAACTGGACTCGTGGAATTTCGAACTGCTTCGCAATGACTCGTCCGTCGACGATCCAGGGCAGGTTCGTCGTTTGACAGCGATTGTCGATGACCGGTCCGGCGATGCCGAAGCAAGCTGCCGCGAGCTTCAGCGGTTCAGAGGGTCGACCGTCATCTTGTTGGCCTTTGTCTTCTTCCTCGGTCTCCAGTGATTCCACGGATCGAGGCGGTTGCGGCGGTGTGAGAAATTCTACAAGAATGTCTTCGAGCGAGGTGTAATCACCGCTGTGAAAACTTTCCAGCCGAACGGGCTCCACTCGCTCGCTGGTCCAGTCATAGAGTGCCAGGTTCGTTTTCGTCCCGCCGATGTCACCCGCTAAAATCATGCGTTGTCTCAGTTCGAGAGTTTCATTGTAAGTTGTTGTGCGGCGGCTTGGTCAAGCATCCACACGAGTCGGCCGGAATCAGGGGATACTTTCGCAGCGGGCAGAGAACGATCGGCTTCGGATTGGGACTCGATCACTCTGCGAACCATTTCTGCCTTCCCAGCCCCGGTCACCAGGAACAGTACCACAGCTGCACGATTCAACACACCTAGGGTGAACGTGAGGCGATTTGTAATCCCCGTCGGAGCCTGGCCGACGGTGACAAGCTTGGATTGTTCCTGCAGGGCTTCTGTACCGGGGAACAGCGATGCCGTGTGGCCATCATCTCCGAGGCCGAGTAGGATCAAGTCTAGACGAGGAAATGTTGGAGGATGACAGTGTGTCAGATCGCGAAGGGTTTTTTCATAGTCTTCTGCCGCCGCCGTGGGATTCTGGTGTTCACCTTTCATCCGATAGATGCGATCCGGCGGTATCCTCAGCGGTTGAAATAATTCAGCCTGTGCCATTCCAAAATTACTCTCAGAATGTTCAGGCGCAACGCAACGATCGTCTCCAAACAGAAACACGATGCGCGACCAATCAAACCGCGTGCTCCACTCAGGCGTTCTAATGGTCTGATACAGAGTCCTCGGCGTCGATCCTCCGGAAAGCGCGATCAGACATCGACCGGTAGATTGAATGGCCTGGTCGCTGACGCTCAGCATGCAGGCGGCTGTCTTCTGCGTCCATTCCTGAACATGACGCGCAACAAAGATTTCCGGGGTGACGGCCATATCAACGTCGAGTGACTCGACGACGTTTCTTCACCGTCGCTCGTCGTCTTGGTGGCGATGGTCGAAGAGCAGCCGTGATGCGGTCTACTGTTCCGGCTGGATCTGGACCGAGTTGAACACGGATGGCGTGACGATGGTGCGCACGAAGGGATTCAAGATCCCCGGCTGCCTGCGCTTGCGCCAGGGTGCCGAAAGAGAAGGGCTTGCCTGGGATCGCCAGGTCGGGCTTCATGCGATCCACCAATTCGAGAAAGACGCCCGTGTTGGGCCCGCCTTTGTGGAGCTGTCCAGTAGAGTGAAGATACCGTGGGCCGTAGCCAAATGTGGTGGCCACTCGGTGCTTGCTCATCAGTGCTTTGCGCAGTCGGCTCATCGCCGTTTCGAACGAACGTGATGGCGTAGTATACGCCAACACGGAGACATAGGTGCCGGGTTGAACGTGGTGCGTGAGATCTGCTGCGACACTTTTCGGATCGGTATTGGTCTGCTCCGGAAGTCGTCCTGTCGATTGGTAGGCTTCTAAGACTCGATTGGTATTGTCCTTACTCTCCTGAACGTTCGGTTGGTCAAACGGCTGAATGCCGAGGAGGTGCCCGGCGACGGCCGTCGCAAACTCCCATCGGAAGAACTCACCTGCCACGTCATAGCGATCTCGCAGATCGAACTGTATTACTGGATGTTGTGCCTTGATCAGAGCCTGAACCGCTTGACCCAGGGCTCCGTTCTTTTCGCCCTTGAGTCTCAGATAGACAAAGAATCGGTCGTTCCCGTAAGCCTGTGGCCTCAGGACCGGTTCTTGTGCAATGGGAATGAGGCCCGTCCCTTCTTTGCCTGTGCTTTCAGCAAGGAGCTGTTCCACCCACAGTCCGAATGTCGTCAGCGCGGCCGAGGCGATGATCGTGACTTTATCCCGCCCGGTTTTCGCGAGGCTCGCCATGGCGGCCCCCAAATAAGCGCCCGGATTGGCTTCCACATCGTCCTGGTTCCGGCATCGCTCGGCCATGCCGGTTGCGCGGTCTAAGAGTCGAGTGATATCAAGGCCCAAGAGTGCGGCGGGGACAAGACCGAAGAGGGAGAGGACGGAATAGCGCCCACCGATGTCGGCTGGATTGGTGAAGGTCTGCCCAAATCCGTACTCCTTCGACATCTGCTCAAGACCTGTTCCAGGATCGGTGATCGCGACAAATTGTTTCCCGCCGTGATTCCCTTTGGCTTTTGACACTTGTTTCCAAAAATGGCCAAACAGCGACATCACTTCAATCGTTCCGCCGGATTTGCTGGCCACGAGAAAAAGTGTTTTCGATGAGGATATAGCCTTTGTTACCTGTCGAACCCAACCTGGAACGGTCGAGTCTAGAACCCACAGACGAGGAGCAGCCTTCTGTGATCCAAAGACCGTACGGAAGACTTCCGGCCCCAAGCTGCTGCCGCCCATTCCCAGGAGCACGACATCCCTTACCTTCATCTCCTTCGCCACTGACACACAATGGTGCAGCTGAAGAAGCTGTTGCCGCATCTGATCCTGTACGGTCAACCACCCAAGACGGTCACTGATCTCCTTGGGATTGTCCTTCCAGACGCGATGATCTTTGGCCCAGATGCGATCAATGATGCGATCTCGGTGGAGATTCTCAAGGGCTGAATTGACTGTGGGTACAAAGGATGACGGGAGTCTGTCGCTCGGCCGTGTCGGCATCGATTTCCCCTTTCGACTTATTCCACGTGGTGCAGTGGGTAGGTAGTGCTTTGTATCTTATGGAGCTCGCCTCAAAAAGGCAACGCTTCTTCGTGTCCGTGCATGACTGCGAAACTATTGTGACGGTATTTCTGTGGCGTTTTCTGAGCGGCCTCGTATACGGTCTGCGCGGCTGAGTAATCAGAGTATTTCAGCCGTAGGTTTTGTGGGAGGATTCACCCACTCCCGGTACATCTACTACCTATTGATCAGCTGTGCGCCTGATAAGTACAGCCATGCCATCGACGAGCGACCAAGCCAATGACTGCGCATGATCAACAGAGACGGTGATTTCAAGCTGAGCAGCTGATGTTGATGGTTGATCCGTCCCAATCGTACTAGTCCAGTTTTTCAGACGACGCCACCAGGCTTTTCCCATGAAGGCAATGCCCTGCGCGAGATTGCCCTTCTCAGCTAAGGGTACCACGTTGATCGTCAGCCCGGACGAAAAGGAGAGGTCATAGTCCGCAGGCATGTCGGTTAACGAGATCGGTTCCTGTTCGTCCCCCTTCCCGGGTTCGATCTTGCGACGGACGACTTGAGGACGAGCAACCAATCGATGATTGCCGGTCAATTTCTCCCACGATCCGACCGACCACTGCACGATAGGCATGTGGTGCAGTTCTACCCCTCGCCCCTTGATGTGAATGGTGTTTCCAACCAAATCGATCAGCACATAGGTGTGGGGACGTGCGGCGAGTTTGAGTTCTTCCTCCAGGACTCGAGTAGCTTCTTTGACGCTACGGAGGTCATTGAGATTGAGGTTGGGAAAGGCGTCGAGATCCTTCCCCCAGCTGGGAGTCGTCAGGATAAAGAGCAGAAGAATGGCGCAGAGGTTCATAAGTCTGATCTGCGCGTGCTGAGGGATCAATAGATCATGATCGGTGTCCCGACTCTCGCGAGTGTGTAGACACCTTTAAGGTCGCTATCATTAAGTCGGATACAGCCATGGGTCACGTTTTTTCCCAGCAATCGAGTGTAGAGCGTCCCATGGATGAAATACCCTTTCCCAAAGCCCAGGGCATAGTCACCAAGCACACCCGGTTCAGCACGCTCGGCCGCGTTCTTCGGAACCCCGAGCCCCTCTTCAATAAATGCCCAATCAGGTTTGATCCAGGTGGGCTTCGTGAGTTTCGACTGCACAAGAAACTCGCCGCGTGGCGTGTCAAAAATCCACTGGCTGCTGTCATCACCGGGTTTGCCGAGAATCGTCCCGCTGCCGGTCGACGCGATGGCATCAAGGACCACTTTTCCTTGGTGCTTGACATAGAGTCTGTTCCTCGCCGTGTCGACCACGATATATGGTTGGCTCGGCTTCAATTGGAATAGCTGTTTCGAGAGGGTCTTGTATCTGGCTTGCAACGCACGTAGGCCAGGTCTGTCCTGGACAACAGGCCGGTGAACCACCTGGGACGATGCGGAGATTACGGGCCTGGTATCCGGCGCTGTCGCGATCAATACGAGAAGAAACGTGACTGCTGTACAGGCTAGAAGAACTCGGCCCACGTGGTCCTCTCTCAGATTTCCCGTCTATTATGCTGCGCCAGCTCGGACAGGGCAAGGGCCACGGCATTCTGTCCCGTTAAGGCGCCAACAATGGTGATCGGAGTTCCGATGGAGACGCTTTCGAAGAGAGCCGCCATGCTGGGATTTTCCAGCATGACACACCCCAGCGTCTGCTGCGCGTATTCATTCTCGACGCCGTGGATTTCGATCAGACCACCGATCCCCTTTCCCAGGGCGATTTGACCGGTCTTTTTCGCTAGGTCGAACCGACGGCGGTCCTCGGCATTGGGATAGTCGAGAACGAGGGCACGATAGAACTGTGTTTGCCCTGGTCCACGCTTATCGATCACACGATATCGGCCTTCGGGTGTGGCGCCGTCCCCCTGAAACTGCTTTTCTCGGATGCCGTTGAACCCCAATCGAACGGGGTATGATAGTACCTTCCGTCCGTTTTTGTAGAGAGTCAGTTCCCGCTCGGCTTTGCTCACGACGATGGCCGGGGATTGGTGAGCTCGCGACCAGTCCACCGTCTGTTGAGCCATGGCCTGCCACGATGCGATGCGTTTACCGTCGGCATATCGCCCTAGCTCCTGACTCAGCAATGCTGTCTGGCGCATGAGTGCTTGATTGGCCTCTTCGGCCATTTGAATGGCCCGCTGGTAGTCTTTCTGCTCAAAGAAGGTCCGGGCTTGCTTCACAAGGAGATCTGTTTGGACGACTCGCTCTCCAAGAACAATCCGTCCGTCGATAGACCCAACATGGGACCGCATGAGGTGAAACCGATCTTCGATGCTCTCCACTTTCGATTGTGCCGTACGTTGCCGATTGGCCTGGCGATCATGGAGCTGCGACACAGTTCGCTCCCCCCAGAGATAGAGACCTCGTAGTTCGTTCTCCAGCTCGCTCGTCTCCCATGGCCAGCGGATCACATCGTCATCCAGCTCCACTCGCGATTTCAGCGCAATCCACCGTCGCACGAATGCACCGTACTCTTCAGGCGCTGTTTCCGGAGCGCGCAACGCAATCATGTCCTGATCGATGGATTCAAGTGCCGCGAGGAGGTCAGGGGGAACTGCCTGCACACACCCGCTCAAGCAGACGACGCAGAGGGCCGATGTCAGCGCTCGATTTACCCGACCTAAGAGCATACGAGAAGCCTTATTGTCTCCTTGAAAGAGACGGCTTGCCTCTTCCCACCTTGGCCAAGGCGTTTTGTATTTCGGTTTGAACGCCCTGGCTCATATCATGGATCGCTTTGGCTTGGGTTTGTGCCGCCAGGTAATCTTCTTTGTCGATTGAATCCTGTACCTGTTTCAGTAATGACTTCAGCCCTTCCACATCGTTCTTGATTGCTTCCACCGCCGCACGATCTTTGCCGACCGGCGCTTTGGCGACCAACTGTTGAGCCGCCCTCACGGCTTCCTCGGCTACCTGCTGTGCCTGCATAGCAGCGGCTTTGCCTTCTTCTTTCTTTTGCGCGGTCGCCACCTTTATTCGTTCACTTTCGGATTTGGCCGAGATGGATAGCTGCTGTGCCTTCCCATAATCTCGAAACAGCGCGAACTTTCCATCTTGCTCTGATACTTCCTTCCGTAAGGTATCGAGAGTGCCTTCGAGTTTTGCGTATTCGTCAGGGGAATAGGTGGACGCACCGCTTTCCTGCGCCTCTTTAAGCGCTTTTTCAGCTTCTTGGATTTGTTGGGTGGGTGGGTCCGCGCATCCGGCTGTCATCACGATAGCAAGTGCTATGGGTATAAGGAATACTCGGCTCTGCATACAAAAGGCCCTCCTTAAGAGTTCTATTGCCAGCCTGTGGGCTATTTTACCTATTCATTCACCAAGCTTGACAGTTGTGCCTGCTTCAGCCGTACTGTCGCCTTGAGATGAAAGACAAGCTCTTACCGTAACCAACCACATCTTTTTTCAAAAAGATTCTAACTCCTGCTGACGAGCAAGCTCGATGCCACTACTCATTCTAATTGTTCAGTTAGCATATAATGTATTTCGCATATTTAGATAGAAGTCAACGAGGCACCCGTATCAGACTTGTGGCATTCTTGCACAAAACCGCAAAAGCGCCTCAAACAGTTATTACTGAGCCGACCATCAAATAGTGCGTAGTGCATCACGCGGCATAGCGAACA
>CAZJOQ010000110.1:0-12669 GCA_964547625.1 uncultured Nitrospira sp. | reverse complement strand
TGAGCACGAGGAACGGGGAAGGAGCGGGCCGAAGACGCGATCGCTGCAGCGACTTAGGTCTGACTTCCGACAAAATTCCCGGACAAGGCAACATCGACATTGTGGGCCTCCTCTGATAGACACTCTGCACCGCAGAGGCCCCCGGCGATACGAGTCAAGACTAGAATAGCATAGGGGTTTGGGGATTACAACCTTACTCCCCCACTCGAACCAGTAATCCTTGGTCTTTGCAGTATGCGATCGTCCGGTAAAACCATGCGACAACGCAGACCAGCAACACGCCATTGAGTCCGACGGCCCACACGAGATTCGACAAAGGAGCCTCCCCGGAGCTCAAAACCGCCCGCATACCTTCAAAGATATGTGCAGCGGGATTCGCCCAGGCAATCGCCTTCAGCCATTGAGGCAACACATCCATGGGATAAAACACACATGAGATGGGCTGAAAGAGAAACACCATACTCCAGGCCAACACTTCGGCCTCCTGTCCCAATCGCATAATCAGTGAGGTCGTAAACACGCCGATGATCCAGCCGGAAACTACAAGATTGAATACGAACGGGATGAGCCATAATCCTATGATCAGCACGTTGTAGGAGTAGAAAACCAGCGCGCACCCAGCCAGGATGATCGAGACGACTGTCACCTTCATCACACTCATCGCCATCGTGGCGGCGAGAAATTCACTCGGCTTCAAGGGACTGGCGAAGAGATTCATCAGGTTGCGCGCCCAGAGTTCCTCGAGAAAGGTAATGGTGATGCCTTGCTGAGAGCGGAACAAGACATCCCAGAGAATGAGCGCTCCGAGGAAAAAGGTGACAAACCCGGGAACCTCGCTCTGGTATCGGGCAAGGTAGAGAGTGATAAATCCCCAGATCACGAGATCTAAGAATGGCCAGTAAAAAATTTCCATGATCCGCGGCAGACTTCTCCGATACAGATAGAGATGTCTGAGGATGAGCGCTGTAACACGATGCAGTTTCATTGACAGGTCTTATGGTCGTGGGCATGGTCGCAGCCACCACAGTCTCGGTGAGCTCCCAGGAGATCCGCCATGAGAAATCGGACGCCTTCAAAAAAATGTGTACCCGCCGTTTTCCCATCTGGCATCGGTCGCAACGAGAGGAGCGACAGAAGAGCCGGCATTGCCACTAATCCACTCGCAAACCATACCCCGTCATTCCCGCTTCCACCGCGCCACCACAAGAGGCCGAGTAACAGAGATAACGGCACAAACCCACCTGCAAGTCCTTTCATTACTATCCCCCACCCACAGGTGCGACGGTTCCAGCCGATGAACCCGATCGCAAGCCAGAAGATCCCCCAGACCGTACTGACAGCGAGCCCCCCGGCAAGGAATCCAGCACCGAAGTCCACAAGAGCCTCCATCAAGATGGCAACGGGATGCTCGATTCCCGTGCAAGATTCAAGAACACTTCCTCCAAGTCTGCTTTGCCGAATCGTGCCACGATGGCCTGCGCCGTCCCTTCGGCTACAAGTCGTCCGCGTTGCAGAAAAATAATCCGATCCGACATTTCTTCCATCTCCCGCATGTTGTGCGAAGTGTACAAGATACTCAACCCCGATGATCGTCGCTCTTCTTTAAGCAAAGACCGTATTTTGTAGGCGATGTCGGGATCCAAACTGGCCGTCGGCTCATCGAGAAAGAGAAGACGAGGCTCCGTCAGAAAGGCCTTTGCCAATGTTAGTCTTGTCATCTGCCCTGAGGATAACTTGCGGGTGACCTTCCGTCTGAATTCATCCATCTCGAGCTTCTTGACGACATCATCCACCCGACGCGCGATATCACTCAGACCATAGAGCCTGGCCACAACCCATAGATTCTCCTCCACGGTCAGCGATTGCGGCATGGCGATATAGGTCGATGAAAAATTTACCTGTTGGAGCACCGCTTCACGGTGAGTAGACAGGTCCAAACCAAATGCTTCGATCGAGCCTGAGGTGGGCGTCACCACCCCGAGTAGCATCTGGATTGTCGTGGTCTTTCCGGCACCGTTCGGCCCCAATAACCCCAGGATTTCACCCGGTCGAATCTCGAAAGAGACTTCATCCACCGCAGTGAAACTTCCGAACCGCTTCGTCAGCTGCGACACTTTCAGAACGGGACTTGTCATCCTATCCATCACTCCGAGCGACTAGTTAAATAGTAAGGCACCGCTGATCTTATCAGGGAGGTGACAGGTCTCGCATTTCTGATCCAGTATGTGCCCGTTATGCTGGCTCTTTCCATCGTGACAGCTGAAACAGTCACGGAGGGCTCGATCACGAAGATACGATCCTTCGGGATAGATCGGATGCCACGGTTTGCTATCAGCGGACAGATGGCCACGCGGGATGACGACAGGATAGCCCTTGATGGGGGCATCATGCACCACGCCAGAATGGCAGGTTGTACACCCCTCACCTTGTCCCCGAGTCTTGAAGGCCTGCATGTGTCGGCGATGGCTCATGATCAGTCCCACTTCCTTAACTGGTGATGGCAGGTCACGCACGGCGATTTCTGAAACACGGAGGATATGACGATGACAACTGAGACAGACCTCTGAGTCCACACTCGCCTTGAGATTGTGCGCATCTGTCGGCGTTCCCAATAGATAGATGGCCGTGTCTTTGGCTCCCGCTAAGACTTTGTCATGCAACCAGCCTTCAAATCCAGGCCGCACATGACAGGCAACGCAACTCACCTCTTTATGGGAGGACTTGGCCCAACTCTCATAGGAAGGCACGATGGTGTGGCATCCAGCGCAGAATTTCGGCTGATCGGTGAATGGAGTTGCGACCCCAACGAGGGCCAGGCCTCCTACAACGAGGCTCAACGCAAGGGTGGCCTTAGACGTCCAGCTCATGCTCCCGGCGTCTGAGAGGAAACTGCTTCATCAACAGAGTTGCAACACCGCCCACATCATTCATATGAAGCACCGGCACCGGGAGATCGACTAGTGTATCGGAGACGACCGCCAGAAGTCCGTCGGAAGAGTATGCGATTTCACCCAGTTCATCACGGACAATAATGATTTTTGGATATCCCTCGCTCTTCCACCCTTCGGCAATAATGAGATCGTAGGAGCTATCCAAGAAACGATCACGAACCTCTTCTACCTTGAGCTGTTCCGAAACATCAGCAAACAAGGCAAGACTCCCCTTCGAGACAATCACCACACTGCTGGCGCCGGCGCGCTTATGACGCCAGCTATCCTTTCCTTCCGTATCAAGATCGAAACCATGCCCTGCGTGCTTGACGGTCGCAACACGGTATCCGGCCTTGACCAGCTCAGGAATCACACGTTCGATCAAGGTCGTTTTACCACTATTTGAACGACCAACAAAGGAAACGATAGGGACAGACATGGGAGGACATCATCACCGATCAACCTAGTCATCGCGGAGCCGAGATAGATTCTTGACCCCGTCGACATCACCAACAACGACTAGTGATCGTCCTTTCTAACAACAAGAGAGTCGGTGCGAACCGGCTTGCAGCGGCTCGGTCATGGTAGGCCATGCCTCGCCAATCAACAGTTGAACCGTAACTTCATCACCAGGCTTCAAGCGCTCGACTGTGACAGGTACATCGATAAGACAGTTGGCTTTTACCATCGACGTGAGAATGCCTGATCCCTGGTCCCCAGTCGTACGGACCTTGAAGACACCTTCTTCCCGAGTGAGGATACCACGCAAAAAATGCCGCCGATCGCCACGTTTGGAAAACGTTTCCTCAAAAACGGCCTGCACAACCGGTCGTCCATAGCTTCGACAGCCGCTCATTTTCAACAATGCCGGCCGCACCAACTGCTCGAAGGTCACCATCGACGAAACCGGATTGCCCGGAAGACCAAACGCGAGTGTGTTCTGAATTTTGCCGAAGGCCAGCGGCTGACCGGGCCGGATGGCAAGTTTCCAAAAATTCATCTCGACGCCGAGATCACGAAAGACGGCCTTCGTGAAGTCATAATCACCCATCGAGACGCCGCCAGACAAGACGAGAATGTCTGCGTTCAATCCGTGTGAGATCCTCTCCTTGAGCGCCTCGGGGGTGTCGCGAGCGATGCCGAGCAACAATGGAATGCCCCCGGCTTCCTGAACTGCCGCGGCAATCCCATAGCTGTTCGAATTGATGATCTTCTCCTCACTATACCGTTCGTCCAGGTCCGCCAACTCATCCCCCGTCGAAAGAATCGCCACGCGTGGCCGCTGGTACACGAACACAAATGACTTCGCCAAAATCGCCAACATCCCAGCCTCGCTAGGACGCAGTCTAGTCCCTCTAGCGATGATGCAATCCCTTTTCTTGACATCCTCGCCCTGAGGCCTGATGTTGGCCCCCTTTGGTTCCACCTTAAAGACCCGCACCGACTCAGGCGTCGCTTCAGTGTCTTCGACCTTGAGAACGGTATCAGCCCCGCGAGGAATCGGGGCACCCGTCATAATCCGGATTGCCTGACCGGAGCCCACCTCTTTCGACGGCATCGTCCCAGCGGGAACATCCTCGATCACCGCAAGAGACACCGGTTTCTGAATCGAATGTTCCTGCTTAATGTCCTCCCACCTGACGGCAAACCCATCCATCGCCGAATTGTCCCATGGAGGATTGTCTCGGTTTGCGACGATGTCTTCAGCCAACACACGCCCCAAGACATCGAGGATCGAGACCTTCTCCACTCCTAATACCGTTGCGGCATCGAGCACTACTTGCTGCGCATCGTGAAGTTGGGTCAATCCGGTTATAGCATCGGCAGCTTTCACAAACTCACTCCCTTGACCGGCCCTGCTGTGGGTCGTCCAACTCTCAGCAATGATCCGCTCTTCTTGCAGAATGATTCAACTTGATTCGCGATCCGGTGGTACGCTTCCGCCGTCGACGTGTCTGAGTTGAACATGGCGAACGGCTCACCAGCGTCCGATTGTGTGACGACATCGGGGTCGAGGGGGATTCGTCCCAAAAACGGGACTCCCATATTAAGTGCGGAGGCCTCCCCTCCACCCTTCCGAAACACCTCAATCTCCCGGTGGCAGTGGGGACAGTCCAACCCACTCATATTTTCGACAATGCCGATGATCGGCACTTCGCTGTCTTTGCAAAAGGTGACGGACTTCCGCGAATCAAGAAGGGCTACCTCTTGGGGAGTCGTGACGATGACCGCGCCGCTGACATTGCCGAGTAAATCGATGGTCGTGACTGATTCGTTGCCGGTCCCTGGCGGAAGATCGATGAGGAGAAAATTCAGATCCTGCCAGTCGACTCCGCCCAGCAATTGGTTGATGAATTCATACTTGTACGCATCCCGCCAGATGATGGGATCATCGGAGTTCTGCAACAGAAACGACATCGAGGCGATCTTCATGTTATAGGCTTGGAATGGAATGATCCCGCCGGATGTGCTGATCTTGAGCTTCTGCCCTTCAGCGCCGACCATTTTCGGAATATTGGGACCATGGATATCCATGTCACAGATGCCCACGTGCCATCCCTTGAGCGCAAGACTGACGGCAATGTTCGTGGTACAGGTGCTCTTTCCCACGCCGCCCTTATTGCTCATAATGAGCACCTTGTACTCGATCCGTTCCATCCGCTTGGCGACCAACCAGCGGCTATGGCCTTCTTTGTCCTTTTGGCACCGTTCATTTTCATCACAGATGGCACAGGCCCACATATAAGTGCAGGCATCGTCACTGCCATTGCTGATGATGTTTAGCTCACGTCCCATGGGTGCCCTTTTCGTCCAACAGGCTGTCTAACGCCTGCATCAAACTAGTGCTGTCGTCCTCCGGGAACTCCGACATATTCATCATCCGAAGATTTCCCCATCGCCATCCTCGACGGACTCCCCCCAGCCCCCGCTCCAGCCATCGCCACAGTCGGAACACCGGACGGACTCGTGTGCGAGGCTGTTTGCTTACCAAACACCTTTGCACCAAAGATACCGACCCAATACAGCAGAAACATGGGGCCAGCCATCAGTGTTTGATTGAACGGATCAGGTGTCGGCGTCAGGATCGCTGCAATCACAAACGATCCCAACAACGCCCACTTCCAATACTGAATCAAGAACGGTGCATCGACCCATCCAAGCTTGGCCATGAGCGTGAGCGCCAACGGCACCTCAAAGGTCAGCCCAAAGACCATCAGAAACCAGAGAGCGAACCCGACGTACTGTGCAATCGAGATCTGAGGGACAAAGCCAGCGTTCACACCATACGCAATCAGAAAATTTAAAGCGAACGGCAAGACGAAAAAAAATGAAAACGCTACCCCGGCATAGAAGGCTACCGCGCTGACACATACGAAGGGCCCGACAAACCGCCGCTCTTGGACGTGCAGTCCAGGCACGACGAATTTCCAAATTTCATACAGCAGATACGGCATGGCCACCACGACAGCGCAGAGCCCTGCCACTTTGACGTTCTGCCACAGCGCCTCCGCCGGGGCGAGAAAGACAAACGGCACCGTCGGCAGATCAGTGGGTTCCCACGAGAGAGCTCGAGGTACAAACATGTTCTGGAGCGGCACACGGAGCCATTTCACCAAGGTATCCGCATAAAAAAATGTCCCCATGAAAATGACCGTCAACACGATCACCGCACGGGTTAGCCGCACCTGGAACTCCACCAAGTGCTCCATGACCGGCATCTTTTTATCTTCCAGCGGCTTGAAGATCGAATCTTGCAACCACCGGTTCACTTTGTTCAGCACACAGCCTCGTACCTTTCAGAATCTGTCGATCCCATGATCTGACGATCAGGCTTCCGGCAAACAACAGATCGAGAGCCCAACCGATGCCCCTGTACTTGCTACTTCGGATTGATGGCTACGTACAAGCTGTTCCCTTGGCGATTGACGAATACCACCGCCGGTTCATCCTTCTTGATCTTTTCCGCAGCCTTTTGATAATCAGCGAGCGACTTGACGGGCTCGTGATTGACTTCCTGAAGGACATCACCGCGCTGAAGCCCGGCCGCCTCCGCCTCTCCCCCAGGTTCCACGGACGTGATGACAACCCCGGTTGTCTTCGCAGAAATATTGAGTTGGCTCATCAACGCATTGTCCAAGGCTTGGACACGCAGCGACGCCAATACATTGTCCGGCGGCTTGATCATTTCCCCGGACTCCTTCTCCTTGGCTGGACCAGGTTCTCTCTTTGCCAGCATTTCGTCAGACGGACGTTCCGCAACCTTTACCGCGATCAGCTGTTCTTGGCCTTCGCGCACGACTTTGACCTGCGCGTCCTTACCCACCATGGTTCTCGCCACCAGATTCCGCAGCTGACTGACGCTCTGCACCTCTTTGCCATTGAACGCGACCACCACATCGCCCCGTTTAATTCCGGCTGCGTGAGATGGACCATTTTCATTGACGTCGCTGATCAAGACGCCCTTCCGTTGTTCCGGCAGTTTAAACGACTTTGCCAATGCAGGGGTAATCTCCTGGATCGCGACCCCCATCCATCCGCGAACGACCTTTCCCGTTTTCTGCAAGCTGTCCACGATATCGAGTGCAATGCTGCTCGGAATTGCAAACCCAATTCCCTCCGAGCCACCGGTTCGGGAAAAAATCGCCGTATTGATCCCGATCAGCTCTCCATTCATGTTGACGAGTGCGCCGCCTGAATTCCCCGGGTTGATCGCCGCATCGGTCTGAATAAAGTCTTCATAGTCTGCGATTCCCACATTGCCACGCCCTAGGGCGCTGATGATACCGAGCGTGACGGTCGAACTCAGACCGAACGGACTTCCAACAGCCAGTACCAAATCACCGACTTGCAGTCCTTCGTACTCAGCCCACTTGAGGGAAGGTAGATCTTTGGCCTCAATCTTGATGACCGCCAAATCAGTTTTCGGATCGGTGCCGACCACTTTGGCGGAAAACTCACGCCGATCGCTTAGTGTCACGGTAATCTGCGTTGCTCCCTCTACCACGTGATTATTGGTGACGATATAGCCGTTGGCATCCAAAATGACCCCGGAGCCGGCGCTCTGATCCGGACGACCATGTGGGGCGGGTGGACCATGAGGGCTTGGTGGTGTCGGAGACTCTCCACCGCCTGGCTCATCACCAGGGGGAGGCGTCCCAAAAGGAGGCACCTGAGGGACCCCACCACGGCGGCGAGTCCCTTCCTTTGCACCAGTCACAGCGATATTGACGACAGCTGGGGTCGTCTTTTTCACGATTTCCGCAAAGCCTTGGGCCCAGACTGGAGGAACACCTGCTGCCGAGACGGATGACACGCATCCACTTCCGATAAGAGCACATCCGACCAATCCACAACCGACAAGCACCCTCGTTGCCTGCTGACTCCAATTGAGCATATCTGCACTCCTCCAGGGTATGGCTCTCCGCAAGAGAGTCCGAATTGGAAATGGGGCTCTATACTGCCCTAACAATACATCTTACACCACTCTTTCAACAGGCTTCAAAGAGGAAAACTTCCCGCCAATACAGGCGGAGACTCATCGCAAGGATCGATCGAGCCACTTCCGACCACGGGGCCTGTGCTTCTCTCCTTGAGATCTCCCGGCTGATCGTGTTGCTTTCAGGTATCATTTCCAGTACGGTTGCGGGCGCAAAAACTAGGCGAGCCAGTGATCTCACACAAACCATTCACCCGTACGGCCTTTGTTGTGGGCTTAGGATTGGGAGGCGCCCTGCTTTTCCTTTCCGCCTGCGCCAAACACTTGGAGTTTCCTCCACTGGGAGAACCTCTTGCTTCCAGCGCCAAGCTGGAAGCCTCCCCATCCTTAAAAGACGTCACGATTCGTTACAGCGACTCCTGTGGACAGATTCAGGAAGTTCCCTTGGGAGATCGCCTCCATGAAGCATTGCAGGCAGGCGTTCAGCGGACATTCAAAACAGTATTATCTGAAAACGATGTCGGCACGGCCCCTCCCGATCATCTCATTCAGGTTGATCTTGTCGATTCAGCGTTCGATTTGAATAAGGAGGCATTGTACGACCGACCTCCTGCCAGCTTACAACTCACTACGGTTGCTCGCGTCTACGATCGAACGGGAACGTTACTTCGAAAATCTGACATCAAGGTTGCACGGCGTGAGCGCCTACGGCTGGAGCAGCTCGGAAAGAACTGTAATTATCATATAAATCCATTCATCCAGGACATCGCCATCGATCTTGCGACACGTGTCGCCTTGATTGCCCGAGTGGCAGCAGGCGGCCAGGGCCTAGTCGGTTCATCTGAGCCAAATTCCTCACCGTCCGGTACCCTGCCTGTGCCTTTGGCCTCCCCGACTGCTGAAAACCAGTCTCGTCCGGCCTTTAGTTCGTCTGCGCTTCGATTTAAGGCCATGTTACTCGATGAAAACAGTGATTTGATGTTCGAGGGCGGCGAACATGCCCGCATCCGAGTGGACATTGTGCACACGGGAACGACCCCGATTGAGAACGCGTGGGCCTCACTGACTGGAACTTCGGCCATCATCGATCAATTTCCCACGACCCAGTTGAAAGTTCCGCCTCTGCTGCCAGGCCAAACGAAATCTCTGGAATTTGTTGCCAGTTTGCCCTTACTGGCCGAGCCACTGCGCGCCCAGATTCGGGTTGCCGTGGAGGAGCGCGGTGGGGCCGCGGCCCGAAGTCAAACGCTCTCCTTTACCATTGCCCCCATGGGATCCAGCCATGACGATATCGATCAAGTTCCGGCACACGCGTCAGGCGTTGGACAACCAGAGACCTCTGTCATTTCCATCGGCCTCAGTTCCTATGCCAACCAACAGATACAGTCCCGAAAATATGCGTCGCAAGATGCGGAAACAGTCGCCAAGTATTTTCAAACTCTCGGGGGCGTTCCGTCATCCAACATTTCTGTCTTGACGGATCGCAAGGCGACCTATTCTCAGATCGAGAAGGCGCTCCTTGAATGGCTCCCGACTCGTCCCATGAAGGATGGAGTCGTCATTGTCTTTTTTTCTGGTCACGCCATGGTATCTCCGTCAGGAGAGGTCATGTTGGTCCCCTATGATGGCGTAAAGGCCGCAACAACCCTGTACCGGTTGAAATCGCTCGAATCAGTCTTCGCGAAACTCAACCCGCGACAGGCCATCTTTATCTTTGAGGGGAAAATCGCCCAAATGCAAGACCATCCCAAGACAACCGCCATACCGCAGTGGGATTTACATGGTGACAAGACAATCCGCTTGATCGCGGTCGAGGGGCTCGGCAAGGGCCTCGACGACGACGCACATCGACATGGGCTGTTCACCTATTATCTGCTGCGAGGTCTTCGAGGAGAAGCCGACACGAACCATGATGGGAAGGTCACGCTCGGTGAGATCGGTGGATTCGTGCGCCAGAAAGTTGCTTGGGCGTCAAAATCGAAGTTTCGCTCAGTGCAACGTCCTCAAATCATTCCGCTGCTGAAGCCTGACGACAAAGCCGCCGACCTGGTCCTCACCACCCTGCCCTCGCTCGCCGCCACGGAAACGCCCTAAGTTCCGTGCAATTCATGCTGGTGCGTGCGTTGAAAAGCGAGCCGAAGCTCCCAAGACACAATACAAGACCCGACCTCAACTTCCTGATGCGCCCCCAACTTTCTGGTGTGCGACGAAATAGAATGCCAATACTAATCTGATGCAAAAGGCTTGAATTTCTCTGAATATCCACCTGCAATTTTTTCAACGGACAAATTATGCATATTGATCAACTCCTGAACCTTTGCCTCTGACAAGTCTTTCAAATCGAGTGTCTTGAATTCACTAAAAAATGCCTTAGTAGATGCAACCAGTTTGGCAAGGTTGTCTTTCCGCATTGCGCGCACATCGTCAGTGAATGCTGCGCCGCGCCCCAATTTAAGAGTCGGAATTATCATGACCCTTGACACTCTTGCCCCAGGATAGTTTTGGTCAAACCAAGAGCACGCGTTGTGCATTTGGCCCGCCTCATCTTTGTATACCTCGGCCCGATTAAGCGTCGCCTCGCTCTTACATTCAATGAGCAAGTATTCCCCATCCCTTAATGCCCAAAGGTTATCAGGCCCTGCTTTCCATTCCTTGTCGGGTCTTTGACATTCAAACCCTAGGGCTTTGCCAAGTTCATCAATCGCTTTCTCAAATTTGTCGGCCTCCACATGAAAACGCAGATTCGAAGTAATGTCATCTATTGCAATCAACATCTCCTCATGTGAACTGAATCGACTAATCCAAGCAATAATATTTTCTATCCTACGTTGGCTAGTTATGGAAAGTTTGGCTACTGTCATTCCGGTCTTGGGTTTTAAGAGCAGACGATGCTTTTGGTGGGCCGCCACCTGTGTTTTATTAGATTCGGACTTGCTTTTGGGATAAAGATAGCGGGCTATTTCTTGCAGGTACCACGCTTTGTCCGCTTCCCCTTTAACCCATTTGTTGATGATCCCCTGAATTTCAGAAACTGCGTCGTCATATCGGGCATTTTGAAAATGTTGCTCTGCTGCTACCTCGGCAGCAAAGAGATCCAGCATCTTGGGTTTTGGTGTTCCAGTAGAAAGCTTGTTCATTTCATCTGCGTAGTATTCTTTCCAGTAGTCGTCTCTTTTTAGACATTGATTGATCAGCTCAAGCAAGGCATCGAAGGGATTTTTCCCTTTTGAAATCTCGTCTTTGGCAAGCTGAGCCACATCGATGCCAATTTCAACATGCTTATGGCTTTGGGGAGACAAGAATTGCATTGTGTCCTTTGATCGGACAGTTCTGGTCAAGTCTGGCCCCAGGAAAAGAATCACACAGTAATCCTTTTCTCCTCTAACGCCGCGGCCCATTCCTTGCTCAATTGTCCTGGCGATTTTTGTTGCAACAACGTCACTACCACTCCTACAGTTTTCGATGTACTTGTCCCACAGTGTTTCTGGGTGAGGCTTCATGTCTATAACAAGCATTCGGCATGCATCGTCTGGGAGGTCAATCCCATCGTACCTGTTCACGATCACAACCGTCTTCTCGCATTTCCTTTCTCTTAGCATTTGAACTTTAGAGTCGATATCTTCTTTCTTTGCGATTATTGATCCGTAACCTTCCCAGTCCTTGCAACTGTTAAAACTTGGAGATAGAACGACAACCCCATACTTTCTGTTTGCTACAGGTCTGCCTAATTAAGCGACAAGGCTCTCTCTGGTTAGCTTGGCATCCATGAGAGATGGGATGAGAACCATTTTTTCCCCCGACCATTTCTCATCCTTGTGAACGAGGGGATTCTTTATTGCATCAGCATCGACACCTAAGCCCTTAATCAAAAATGAATCATCGGTTACCGTTGCTGACATGAAAAACCGATGGCGCGCTTGGCGATAGGAGCCAAAGGCCTCTTGAGGGGACAAATACGGGGATATTTCAAGGGTTCCTCCCGATATGATGCAAAGGCAATCCTTGACTCGATCTTTCAGTATTGGCCAAGCGAACTTAATGTCATGGTTTGAGCTGTGCTTTGAGAGAATGGCGGTAACTTCAATGTATCGATCACCCTAATCCCAATACGGGACTGGCAAAAGTGCTGCGGGTTCTCCCCTCTTTATGTCTGCATACGTCCCAGCCCCCTGATCTCGCAATGAATCATCAAAAAGCCCAATTATCTCCTTGTAAGCGTTATCTGTGGCCTGAAGTCGAATCACGCAACAGTCGCGTATCGCTTGAATACATGCATGTGCATCATCCATTAAAATGCTGTGC
>CAZJOQ010000109.1:0-12703 GCA_964547625.1 uncultured Nitrospira sp. | reverse complement strand
ATGAATGGCGTGGACCAGTGTGTTCAGCAGAATTGGATCATCGACACGAACCCGGAAATCGACCCACGTGAGTTGACTCAGAAATCCTAGTGGCGGCTCAGCGCCAGGAAGCAGTAGGGGGATAACGGGAAAGGTTTGGCCTTGACGTTCGGCGGCTACTTGTCGCTCCAACGCGAGATCCCGCTCCCGCTGCTGCCACCGGCCCATGTCGCCTTGCCCGATGCAGACGTCTACCGCGCGACAACGCGCCAGCTCCGTTTCCAATTTCTTGGGCCAGGATTGCCCCGGTGTGAGATACCAGCGGTCGAGAAAGACGGTGAGGTTCTGCTCCCGCAACCGACGTGCGAGCGCCTCCACCTACACATGGTCGCGCCAGTGGTAGCTCAGAAACACATCGAACTGGTTCGCCACGCGATCCGCCAATCTAGTCATAAGGCTCAGTATGCAAGCTTAGGTGGCACATTGTACCGTTTCGTCAGACAAAGGCAAGTACCCGATAGTGCTCGTCTTGGAACCCAAGCGCACGTGTCAAACTCTGTTCGTGGTTCGACAGGCTCATCACGAGTAAATTTCTGCAGCCGTTGGATCATTGAACCATTCCTCGCCTGTTGCTACGATGGTCGGTCATTCACGAGTGGGAACCATTGCTGTGCCGAACCCTCTGAACACTAACATCTCGTCAAGTCACCTCATCATTGAAGGGGCCCGTCAGAATAATCTCAAGAACGTCTCGCTTCAGATTCCCCACAACAAAGTCACAGCCATTACCGGCGTGTCGGGATCCGGGAAATCTTCGCTCGCGTTCGACACGATTTTCGCCGAAGGTCAGTGGCGCTATGTCGAGTCGCTCTCGACCTATGCCCGCATGTTTCTCGACAAGGTGGCTCGCCCGGATGTGGATCGAATCCTCAACGTACGCCCGGCCATTGCCATCGAACAGAAAAATCAAGTGCGCACGTCCCGTTCGACGGTCGGCACGACGACGGAAATTGCCGATCTACTCCGCCTCCTCTTCGCCAAAATCGGCAAATCCACCTGCCCGGATTGTCATCAAGAAGCCCGCTCCTTTCAGCCCGACACAGTCGCGGATGATCTCTTGAAGCGATGGTCCGATGCCAGAGCGATGGTACTCTTTCCCATTGCGGTGCCATCGCGCAAAGAAGAAGCAGTCCTGACTCAATCGCTGCTGACTCGTGGGTTTACCCGTATCAAAGCAGGTGATGAGATCATCGATTTGCATGAGGTCGCTGCGCCCCCACTCCACAAGTGTCCCTTGCTCTTCATCGTCCTCGATCGCCTCGTGATCCGGGAAGATAACCGTACTCGTCTTGTCGAAGCGATCGAAACGGCGTTTCGCGATGGAGAAGGCTGCTGCTCCGTCGACATCATCGACCATGGACGGCAATCCTACAGCACCAGATTCCTCTGCCAGGGTTGTGGGCGTACCTTCGAGCCCTTGCGACCTATTCTCTTTTCATTCAACCATCCGCTCGGCGCCTGTCCGGAATGCAAGGGGTTCGGCAATGTGCTGCGGTACGATCCTGAATTGGTCATTCCTGATCAGACGAAGTCCCTTGCACAAGGAGCTATCGAACCCTGGAGCAAGCCCAGCTCCGCCTGGTGGCAGAAGCAGATGTTATCCGCGATGAAACGCCACGGCGTTGACGTGACCGCTCCATTTACGTCGCTTCCCCAGGACATACAGCGGTTGCTCTGGGAGGGCGAGCAATCCTTCGATGGCATCAATGACTTCTTCGAGTACCTGGAAGGCAAACGCTACAAGCTGCATGTCCGCGTTTTCCTCAGCCGCTACCGCACACCCTTCGATTGCCCCAGTTGCCACGGGAGCCGTCTGAAACCGGATGCGCTGTTCGTGAAAGTTGCTGGCGCCGATATCCAGGAGACGATGGAACGAACCGTGGAACGTCTTTCAGGATGGGTAGAATCTCTGTCGCTGCGCCAGTCCGAGCAGGAGATCGCCGCGAATATTCTCCGGCAGCTCAGGGCGAAACTGGAATTTCTCCAACGCGTCGGCCTTGGGTATCTGACGCTCAACCGGCAAACTAAGACCCTCTCCGGCGGCGAAGCCCAGCGCGTGGCGCTCGCGAACCAACTGGGTTCTCGGCTCGTCGGCACACTCTATGTCCTCGACGAACCGACCATCGGTCTTCATGCGAGAGATACGGATCTGTTGGCCGGCATCCTGCGCGACCTCGCTGCTTCCGGCAACACAGTCGTCGTCGTCGAACACGATCGCCGCATGATTGAATCGGCTGATCATATCGTTGAGCTTGGTCCTCACTCCGGCGAAAAGGGCGGCGAAATCGTCTGTGCCGCTCCCACCCATGAGTTCCTCCATGACCGTCGGGCGACCACCGCCCGATACCTCCGTGGCGAAGACTCCATTCCTCTCTCATCCAAGCGGCGAACCGGTACCGGAAAAACGCTCGTTATCGCCGGAGCAGATGAGCACAATCTCAAAGACCTGTTCGTGCGCATTCCGCTCGGCATGTTGGTCTGCGTCACCGGTGTCTCCGGATCCGGCAAGAGCACACTGGTCGAAGAGACCTTGTACCGAGCCATCGCCCGTGCCTTTCGTGTGGAATCCTTGCCGATGGGTCGATTCAAAGCCATCAAAGGCATCGAGCATCTTAAAGGTATTCGATTGATCGACCAACAACCAATCGGACGCACCCCACGATCCAACCCGATCACCTATCTGAAAGCCTTCGACGAGATCCGCCGACTGTTTGCCTCAGAACGGGAGGCGCACCAACAAAGGTTCACGCCGGGGCACTTTTCATTCAATGCCGCCGGTGGCCGCTGCGAACGCTGCGAAGGTAGTGGCGTCGAAAAGCTGGAGATGTACTTCTTTGAAGATATCTACGCGCCTTGCGAGATCTGCGAAGGTAAGCGCTTCAAACCGGGGACCTTAAAGATTCGTTACCGTGGCAAGAACGTCTCTGACGTGCTCAGCATGACCGTGGAGGAGGCGCTCTCCTTCTTCACGGGAACCCCAAAATTGCAAGAACGGTTGCATCTGCTGACTTCTATCGGTCTCGGGTATTTGCGCCTCGGTCAATCCGCGACAACTCTGTCCGGCGGCGAAGCTCAGCGGCTAAAAATCGCCGCCGAGTTGACTTCTGGTGACAACCGGAAGAGAGGTAGACACCCCTCGACAGGTTCAGGGAGCCAGTCCCCAGGCATGCTCTACATCATGGATGAGCCGACCACCGGACTCCACTTTGAGGACATTAAAAAGCTCCTTGCCGTCCTCCACAAACTCGTGAATGCCGGCAACACACTGGTGGTGGTCGAGCACAATCTGGATGTCATCAAGTCCGCCGACTGGATCATCGACCTCGGCCCTGAAGGCGGCGCGGCCGGTGGGCAGATCGTGGCCGAAGGGAGGCCAGAGCAAGTGGCGAAGGTGGCCGCATCTCATACGGGACGATTCTTGGCGGATATGCTCCGACTATCTGATTCCAGCTAGCAAAAGCCAAATAAGTTTGCAGCGCGGTAGGCGCGATCGCGCGCCGGTCGATACTCATACACAAATAGCACCACCGACAGGCGCTGCGAGCCGGTCAACCCGGCCTTAGTCCTCAGACTCCCAAGTATCGGTGATTGAAGGCTCAACACATAATTCTCTACCGTCTCGATTTCCTTGCGCGCGGGAAATCCACTGAGATCTGTCTTCACATTCGGCGACGCCGATGCGGTGGTACAACAAGCTATCTGCAGGAAAGCCAAATGCCGAACTATTTCTTCAGATGATCGGCTTTCGACGCTGGCTGTTCCTCTCCCAACTTCTTATGCAGATACTTTTTGCTGAATCCCGTGACCGCAAACGCAAGCCCGATAGCGATCGGAACGAAAATGGCTGAAGCAAGATTGGCATTGCTGAGCCAACCGAGTTCATAGAACCCTTTAAAGACATAGCTGGCCAGCCCCGACAGATAATACGCAATGACAATGACCGACAGTCCTTCAACAGTGTGCTGAAGGAGGACCTGGCTCTTTGTGGTCTTATCGACACTTTGGAGCAGCGCGAGGTTCTGTGCTTCGACAATCAAATCGATGCGGGTACGAATGATCTCGATGATGCCCTCGAAACCGCCGCGGAGCGTATCGATGCGTCGCAGGAGTTGCTGGTATCCTTCCGCGACGCCGGTAATGCCACTCAAGACATAGTCTGAGATCGGACGATAGGATTCCATCCGCTGTTCGCCGATCGATGCCAATGTCGCGTGCACGATTTTATCGTACGGAATCGACGCCGACAGTTCGAAGTGCAATGTGCCGGCCATGCGATTGGTTTTTAATAGGTCCTGGGTCAGACTGTTCAGCCATCGCTGCAACGTCTCCGAGTTCGCGTGCCCGATATGAGACGTAATGATTTCCCGCTGCTCCAGATGCACCTTCTCGAACTTATAGACATGATCGATTGCGGCGGAGAACAGTGGCTTCTGCATCAACAGCAAATGATAGTAGGTCTCGATCCGCACAATGGCATCGACAATATCTTTCAACCGCGAGGCCAGTGTCTGCGGCCCGAGGCTTACCCAATACCGTTCACGCCCCTGTTCGTCCGGAGTAAAGCTAGTGACCAAGTTTGTCGACTCGTCGAAGACCCGACTGCCGTAGAGCACCGGCCCGGGAAATAACGACTCCATCCGCTCACGCGTCGGCAACGCCTCCTCCATGAGCAGAATATCGAGTCGACAGACTTCATTCCCGAGCGGTGCAATCGCAACATTGTACTCTGGAAAGGTCAATGCGCCGAATGAGACCTCCGGTTTGGCCGGGAGATGCCAGATCTGATAGTTGTAGTATTCCGTATGGGCCTGCCAGACAACGATCAGCCGATCGCCGCCCACCGATTCCTTGATGCCGTACCCAAACGTTTCCTTGAGCACCGTTGACTCCACTGGCACCCTGAGCGCCGCCAGCAGGGACTGGAATTCCTCCCGACTAGCCGGCCGCTGCGCCGGAGGATCGGACATGCGAAACGCTTTGAAATGCACATGGGCTGGCGCACGTAGCCATCGCCCAATTGGCTGATGTGGGCGTTCATGCAACTTTTTCAAGAACGACTGAGTCTCTGACCGAGATGGCTTTGATTGACTCACGCGCTTCCTCTTTGCTCCAGGAATGAGGAATAACCCTAGCATCCGGCGCGGCCAGCTTCAACAATGACGTGGTGGATTCCGGAAGAGGAGCCAAGGTCGACGCTAGTTACAGGACGGATCGAACGGCATCTCAGCATACGGATGATAGGCCGCACCCAATGTGAGAAGCATGTCTCCCCAGACACGTGTTGGATCTTTCTCAAACACCGCCTGCGGATCGGCTGGTAAGGTGATCCATGACCCGGTCTTCATCTCAGTTTCCAGTTGGCCAGGCGCCCATCCGGAATATCCGAGATAGGCGCGAAACGCTTCTTTAGTGTCGGATCCGGTAAGAATACGTTCGACCATGCCGACATCACCCCCAAGACAGACTCCATCAAACACATGGTGCGCATTATCTGGAAACATATCACCACGGTAGAGCAACATGACTTGATTCGTCTGCACGGGACCGCCGGCGTAGAGGACATGGCCGGATCCCTCAATCACAGGCACTTGTGGAAGTGCCTCCGAAATGGACATGGCCGTGGGGCGGTTCACGATGACACCAAGCGCCCCTTCCGGTCCATGCTCGCAGAGCAACACAACGGTTTGTCGGAAGTTGGGGTCGCGAAGGCTCGGCGCCGCGATGAGAAAAATGCCTTTCCGGATCTCGGTACTCATGAAAGAAATCCTACCGTGCTCCTGCAACTTGCGCAAGCGCTGCGCTTCCCTTGTCAGCCAGTGACACTGAACGTTACAGTTTGTACAGCGACGCACGGCGGTCGCGAAGCAAGTTGTTGTAACGATTCAAAGTCTTATCGCGAGCCTCGGCGGGGTCGATATCAACGAGGGTCAGCTCTTCCTGGTCACGAGATGCCCGATGGATGATGACCCCTTTAGGTGTGACGACTTCACTCTGGCCTATGTAGATCAACCGCTCTTTTCCACCACGGGCCTCGGTTCCAATACGATTACATGTCACGGCGAAGACTCGATTTTCAAGGCACCGTACCGGCATAGAATCCGGGCAGTTTGGTAAAACCAGATTGGAGGGATGGCAGATGATGTCCGCTCCCTGCAAGGCTAAGGTCCTCGCGGCCTCAGGGTAGTACCAGTCGAAACAGATCATCACCCCGATCTTCGCCGGCCCAATATCCCATACCAGAAATCCTGAGTCTCCAGCGGTGAAGAACTGTGTCTCTTCATAAAAGAGATGGGTCTTTCGATAGCAGCCCAAAAAACCAGATGGTCCCACAACCACGGCGGAGTTGTAACAGCGTGTCCCAGATCGTTCGGCGAGGCCTGCCACAAGATGCGTCCTCCGCCGCTTCGCGATCTCCACCAAGCGACGGACCGTTACGCCATCAGGGACCGGCTCGGCCAACCGCTGAGCTTCCTCTTGAGATGCAAACTGATAGCCTGACGCGAACAGTTCCGGAAGCACAATGAGATCGGCATCCGCCTGTTCCAGCTTGGCCGTGACCACATCAAGATTCATGGCCACTTCACCAAAGTGGGGATCGAACTGGTAAAACCCGACACGCATAAATGAGTCCTCTTGTTATTCGTGGAGCGTCGTTCGTATCTCAAATCCAAGCGACAGCCTGGTCAGAAACGGCAACGGGCAGGGATAATTCCCTGCCCGTTGCCTCCACTCGTGAAAATCCGAGCTACTTTACTTCGGCTAGATGCGTCGCAGCGGCTTGAGCGTGTTCGGTGCACGCATCGGCATGACCGGCCTTGCCGTGCTGAACGGCTTCCTTCAAATGTTTCACTCCCTCACCCAAATGCGGGTTTTTCACTCCCGCAGCCTGCGCGTGCTTGAGGGCCTCCTCCGCGTGCTGAACGCAGGCATCGGCATGGCCTTCTTTTCCATGCGACGCGGCGCCTTGCGCATGTTCCACCGCTTCGCTGACATGTTGATCCGCAGCGAGCACCGAGCCGCTCAGCGCCGGGACGCCGACCAATGCGCTAAGACCAAACACCAACATCGCACTACGAACGGTTCTGCTCATCATGGCTGCCTCCATAAATTTGACAATTCGCAGTTTGCATCGATTGAATATCGTGGATAGACCTTACACAGCGCTCCTCAGCGCTGTCAAGAATGTTTGGCGGATGGATCAAAGCCGAGAATTTTCTGGAGCGCGTGCAAATCTTTCTCGACTGGAGCCGCAAAGTCTCGACTCCATTCCCACCACGATCCGGGATAATTACTGACATGTGGATACCCCATTAGTTTCAGGATGAAATAGAGCCAGGCCGATCGAACACCGCCGGTACAGTAGCAAATGATGTCCTGCCCGCTTCGAATGCCTTTGGCCTCCAACATCTCCCTGATGACAATCGGATCCTTGATAGTCGCATCCTTATTCAAAAATCCGTTCCACGCCACATGGATGGCCGAGGGAATATGGCCAGGTCGCGGGAGGCCGGACACTTCTTTCCCGAGAAATTCTTCGACACTACGAGCGTCCAGAATCGCCGTCTGAGGATGCGAAGATCGGACGATCATTTTGAGGTCCTCCTTCAGCGTCAATAACGGCTGTACCGGATGCGCCTTGAAGGTGCCCGGCGGAGGAGAGACGGGCCCGTGTTCGAACGGTCGCTTCTCCTCCGTCCATTTCACCCACCCCCCATCCAAAATACGTAGGCGTGTGTGACCGAGATATTCCAACATCCAAAACATCCGCCCTTCATCCCCCCAGTTGTCGAAGGGGTTGGAGTAGATGACGACGTCGCTATCGTTGTTGATTCCGAGGCGACAAAGGATTCGCTCGATCTGACCCAGGTCAGGATTCAGTAGCCCCTTCGGTACGGCGTTCGGATCACTGTAATCATGCCACGTTGAATGGACGGCGCCGGGAATATGGCCACCGAATTCGTAGGCTGCCTTGCCACGAACATCGATGATGATGAGGCCCAGTCGGCCTAACTGCTGTTGAAGCGACTCGGTATCGATCAATAAAGGATGGATCACGGTGCAGTTCCTCTCAACATAATTCCGTCCTCGACGGTCACCTGTCAGCCACGCTCTTTACAATTGTTCGCCTCATGTGAACGCTCAAAGCTTGGCGAGAGATCGCTCTCCTTCGTCCATGCAAAGTTCAAATCGCCGGATAATGGGACAGCCCGCTCATAGACAACAAAGCGATAGGGATCATCCCCGGTAAGACCATATTTCGTTTGTAACATCTCGTGCTGCGCATCCGTCAAAATATGGTATCGTACTCGTGTTCTGAGACGCAGTCCGTCTATTTTCGCCGGCAACCGATAGGCAAACTGATATTCTCGGCTGGCCAACGGCAGCAACCTATTATCATACAACTCCACAATCGCCGGCTGCCACAGAATCCAACGTCCCATCGTCGAGCTCTGCTGCTCTAATACAGTTCCCTGTTCATCCTCTACTGAAAACTCCACCGTAAAGAATCGGTCAGGGTCTCCCGTCGGAATCTTGTGCCCGGCTCCAGCGTTCATGAGCGTGAGTGTCACGCCGATTCGATCGCCCGGTTTTGGAGAAGCGATATCCGCTTTGACCTGCACAGCCACCGCCCGTCTCACCATATCCGGATCATGCCCGCCTCGCCAGAGGTGCTTCCGCCCCCTACGCACCGGTCCACCCAACGCCACCGACCGATCAATCTCGGGCATATGGCAACTCTGACAAATGAACCCACGCTCCTGCATGAAGAACTTACCTTCATACTCGGCATATGTG
Source organism: uncultured Nitrospira sp. (assembly GCA_964547625.1). GTDB lineage: Bacteria > Nitrospirota > Nitrospiria > Nitrospirales > Nitrospiraceae > Nitrospira_D. The sequence goes on along the minus strand of CAZJOQ010000109.1, from coordinate 3,868 downwards.
CCGCAGGGCCCGACGTTATAAAACTGTGCCGGTCCGGACACCACATTGTGGCAGCGGTAACAGGGCTGTGCTGTTCTAAAATTGGGGTCGTATTTCGTTGGGTGCGGGGCGACGGAGTCTTCGAATGGCCCATAAATCACGCCGTCGCGCACGTGACAGACCGCACACGTCACCGCTTCCTTTTGATACTGAGGATCGTATCGGAGGTTGGGCTCTTGAACAGCTTGCTCGACTCGCCCACGTGGAATCTCCTTTACCAGCGTGGGCTGCTGATTCTCGAGTGGCGTATGGCAATTGAGGCAAACCCAAATGTTCTTATCCTTCTTCCAGTAGGCTTGGAAAAAGGGGTCTTCGTAGGCATGCGCATGGATGCTCGTCTTCCATTCCTCGTAAATTTCTCGGTGACATTGACCACAGGCCTCGGCCTTCAGGCTTACCAGTCCTTGAGGGACTTCTTGAAATGGAATGGCATGCGCATAATCCGAGCGCAACCCAAAAATCACGACCGGTTTGATCTCGGTGTAGTAGAAGTAGATTCCACCGGCGAGAACGACGGCGAGAATGGCGATGATCGAAGTTTTGCGCATGTGTTGCAATTAACTCACCTGGTCGGCTGAGTGAACAGGTTCCAAGCTGACACGTCGCTACGCCTGAAAGTCTCTTCAACTTGTCGCCTGTTAGCCTGTCAACACAGCTTCAACAGGCCAATAACGCCTTGACGTGGACCTCCACGGAGGCGGCAAGGGCCGTGAGGTTGTACCCACCCTCCAGAGAGGAAAGGATTCGCCCCTTCGCGTGACGTTTCGCAACCCCAGCCACGATGCTTGTCAGCTCGCTGTACCCGGCGTCGGTCAGGCCCATGCTCGCTAGCGGGTCATCTTTGTGCGCATCGAACCCCGCTGAGATGATCACGAACTCCGGCTTGAACTCGTCGGCTACCGGCACTAACGATTTCTGAAACACGGCGCGGTATTCTTCGTCCCCTTCGCCTGCCTCCATCGGCACATTGATCGTACACCCCTCTCCTGCTCCCTTCCCTCGCTCCGTCCCTCGACCAGTGCCCGGGTAATGAGGATACTGATGAGTACTAAAAAACACTACCGAGGGATCGTGCTCAAAACTATGCTGGGTGCCATTTCCATGGTGAACGTCCCAATCCACGATCAAGACTCGGCTAAGACCATATTTCCTCTGAACATAGCGTGCGGCAATGGCGACGTTATTGAAGAAGCAAAACCCCATCGCTCGCGCCGCTTCAGCATGATGACCTGGTGGCCGGACGGCACAGAACACATGATCAACCTGGTGCGCCATGATGGCATCGACCGCTGCCAACGCCCCACCCGCCGCTAAATACGCGGCCTCCAATGAGCCAGGCGACATTGAGGTGTCAGGGTCCAGAGACACACGCCCACTTGAGGGCGACTCTCGAGTAATCGCCGCCACGTAGCCCGGAGTATGAATCTGTGTGACCCACTCATCCTCCGCTCGTCGCGGGTCGATCCGAACCAGGCGGGCGGCCGTCCCACTCTGGTCCAGTCGCTGCATAATCGCACGCAACCGATTAGGAGACTCAGGGTGCCCTGGTCCCATATCATGCTCGAGATAGGCTGGATGATAGACGAGACCCGTTTTCCCCATCATCAATCACCGTCAAGTGTGAAACGTGAAGCGTCGTTCGCTGTGGAGTGTCTGGTTTCTCGTTTCAGGTTTCAAGTTTGACCTCGGAATTTAAAACTAGAAACTTGCAACGTGAAACACATGAACGGGCTACGCTTCACAAGATACGAAAGACTCGTTCACATTATCATGCAGAAAACACCGTAGACAATGTACGTCAGCGCTGTTATCGTTTGTGATCAACAATGGGAGGGTACGATGCCGAATCCAAGAATCGAACCGCTCAAGAAAATCCTCGCCATCGATCCAAACGATGATGTGGCCTGGTTTGGATTGGGGAAAGCCTACATGGACGATGGGAATTTTGAAGAGGCCGCCAAATCGCTGCGGCAGTGTGTAACGGTCAAACCAACCTATTCAGCCGCCTACCTCGCCCTCGCACAGTCTCTCCAGAAACTCGGCCGCCTCGATGAATGCCATACGATTTGCGCCACAGGCATTGATGTTTCAACGAAGAACGGTGATGCCATGGTGACGAAGAATCTTGAAGCGTTGAAGCTTTCTCTACCGTCGTGAAATTTAGCTTCTCATGCGCTTCTCCCTTTCGCGTTCCATCCTGGGCCATCCGTTTGATGCGCCGCCGGCAAAAACCGATCGTGGCGGCTCGCGATCGCATGCGATTCGTCATCCACCTCGCCATGAGCAACGTCACTGCTCGAACCGGTGGACCCTTCGGCGCTGCCGTATTTGAATCTCAAACAGGCCGGTTCATCGCCGTCGGGGTGAATGTCGTGGAACCCACCAACTGTTCGCTCGCCCACGCCGAAATGGTGGCTTTGGCCAACGCGCACCTCGCTCTGAGGCATTTCGATCTTGGTGCGACCGGGACACCGAAGCTCACACTGGTTACGAGCTGTGAACCATGCGCCATGTGTTATGGTGCAATTCTTTGGTCCGGGGTTCGCAAAGTTGTCTGCGCCGCGCGAGGGTCTGATGCAACGGCAATTGGGTTCGACGAAGCTCCGAAACCTAAAAACTGGGTGGCAGCCCTGGAAGACCGTGGCATTTCTGTGACTCGCGACCTTTGCCGAGATGAGGCGATCGCTGTCTTTCAGCGTTATCAGCAAATTGGAGGCCACATTTACAATACGAGGAAGTGGACAGGGTAACACCCCCCTCGCAAAGGAGCTACAAGGTTTGTCTGATCAAAGCATCATGAGATTCGGAGAGCGGGGCTGAGGCGTTCGGGTTCAGGACCAGCATGCGCACTCGAGGCTGGGTTTTTGGTGCTTGGCTCGTTCAACCAGCTCCACGTTGACCAGCTTGACCGCCGATCGTGAGGGGAGGGGCTCAACATCCCACAACGAAATCAGCACGGCACTCAATGTCGAGCCCCTGGTCAGTAAGACCGTCACCAACCCGGCAAGGGACTTGAGATCCAGCCAAATTGGTTCTGGCCGAGAGGCCCATCATCCTGGAGATCGGCTCGTGGGATGGAGATACTGAGCACCACCGGATCACAATAATCGGCCACTTGCTTCGCGTTTTGCTGAACGCGCGCGAGAATTCGATGGGTCAAGATGATACTTCAATCCTCCTCTTTCACCGGTACCTCATCGAAATCAAGTCCGCGAAGAGGCAATCGCTGCCGCTCCGCTGACCCTACCATCGCCGTGACTTCCACGTAGAAAGGCTTGCGCCCGGTGTGGTACTCAAGATCCGCTGTTCGCGCTTGCGACTCAGGCAAGAAGGTGACCCGAACCCCAGCGCGAATCAACTGGCAGCCTAGTTCTAATTCAGCCAGCGCGGATTCCCTCACCCCATAATCATAGTGCGTAAGCCGCCAAACGAGGCGGCCCACACGGAGGTGGCTGGATTGATCGGCACAGTGACGATGAAGCATGTTCCACCGATCGTGAAGTTCGCGAGACAACCCTGCTTCTTCACGCTTCCAGGCGGGTATCGGTCCCGGACGCTCACCCCGAAGATGGGTGACCAGCTTGAGCGTCTTTTTCGAACGAAACCGTCCCATGCCTCACTCACTCTCTGCATCACCTTCATGATTCGACGTCAGCCCCAACGCCTCCGGATGCCGCTTGGCGAGTTCGTCGTAGACTTGATCCAACCATCGGGCAGCGCAGCTCAACACTTCGCGAACTAATGGCTCCGGCTGCCCAGTTCGCTTGATGGTCCACTGTGAGACATATTCTAATAGAGCCTCCCTCTCGAAGGGCTGAATCGAACTAGT
>CAZJOQ010000108.1:0-12764 GCA_964547625.1 uncultured Nitrospira sp. | reverse complement strand
CTAGCTCTTCCCGTGCCTCTACCTTCAAACCCGGACAGACCACCGTGCGCAGCAGCCTGGCTGTATCATACGCCCGTACGAATGGGCTGGTGAATAGATGGGTCGGTTTACAGTCTAGTGCGGCGAGCCCTGCAGCGGCTTGTCGCGCGCGCTTCCTACCCCGCTCTGTAAGAGGACGGTTTTCATCCGTTCCTTCCCATTCGTCTTGCTCTACGGCAATGCCATGGCGAATCAAAATACATTCCATAAAACTCCCTCCACCCAGTGAGACCGCAACTTACCGGAAGACCACCCTGTAGTTAACAAAGATTTTACCGCGTGATGACCATGTTGAAACCGAGATTGAGTACCCTGACATCAGCCTATACCAGAGATATCGCCCAGATTACGGTTTTTTCTTTTGCGGTAGTTGAACTACGTCTAATATGCCCTAGCAACCGTGTGAATGACTTCGTCTTGGCACAACGACGCCATATGAAATTCGGCTAGCGACGCCCAATCTTAGAGAGCAAAGCTGGCATAACACAAGGCAACCAATCTCATCATGGAGATATGTCATGACTCAACAGGCGAGAGCTAAATTATTGGCGATTGTGTATGAACACCGACACATTGCTCTGGAAGAACTTGTCAACAGTCTCCCCGAATTAACATGGAACCAGGTGTTTTCCTTGGTAGACGAGCTGAGCCGAAGACAATTAATCTCGTTGCGTCGACGAGGATTCAATTATGAGCTGCTGGCATGTTCGGTGCCGGCCTAACGACGCACTCGCCAGCTAGGCTGTAGACTCACTAGCCCCGCTGTGCCGGGCGACTCTATGAGCTAAGATTCTTTGCTGGTACTGTTGGTCGTCGAGCGCTGAGTCGTTCTATACGTTCTGCCACATCTCGATACTCGGAATCCTCTCGCCTGATCCAGCGGTAGGCCTCAAGCGTTTCGGCTATCCGTCCCAATGATTCCAGCGTGCGGCCTAACACGTAGAGAATCTGGACGGTTTCTTTCGACGAGACCGGAGTGGCCTTGAGGGCTCGTTGAAATGCAGGGACAGCTTCCTCATAACGACCGGACAATTTGTAGCAAAGTCCGATCTGGGCATGTGCCTTCACGGCTAATGACCTATCGACGGTAGCCAGTTCCAACTGCTCAATGGCAGCTTTGTACAAACCAGCCTTCTTCAGCGCAATTCCACGCTCATACCGTTCTGCAGGGTGTACCGTCTGATTAGATGCGTGAGCGACAGGGTCCGACATGATTTTCTCGAATGATCCTCACAACTATCACAGGCACCGAACTATTAGAATGAACATGCGTGTATTGAGGGGGAAAGAGAGAGTCGGCGCCGAGCGTAGAATCTTGTGTTACAACCGATCGTCCACGCATCACGTCTCGGTTGTGTTGTCCCGTAAATGTACCGGCACTTCACTCATGACTCTTCTCATTCAACCTGAAACACCAGACGGAGATGTGAATTACAAGAACAGTCCCGAGCATCTACTTCTGGCTACCAATTAGGAACCGCTGAAAATTATCAACGACGCCACTGAACCACGAGTGTTTTCCCGCAGTGGATTGTCTAGTTGTGCGTGGCTGCCTTGGAGCCTCCTTCAACTCCTCCAATCGAATCGCGACATCTCTAAAGGATGGAGTCGAATGATCAATACGGTGATAGATTTCCGCTGCTTGACTCGTTTTCCCGATAGACTCGAGGCTACGCCCTAAATAATAGAGCACATCCATCATATCTCTGGGAAGTGCCGCCGTATCATTCAAGGCCGTACGAAATGCTTGTATCGCAGCATGGGGCTCGCGCATTTTCACATAGCAGAATCCGACTTGTGCGTAGGCTTTAAGCCACAGCGCCTTATCCCTGGCTGCGGAATGGAACATGTCAATTGCCTCTTTTAACTGCCCATGATCTTTATGCATCATCCCCCGCTCGTAGTCTTCTTCCGGAGAGCTGACTGGACTGGTCTCAGGGCATTCTTCGGCAGCTATGGTCGCTTCAGGAACCGGAATGGAACCCTCGAGTTCGGTCGGATCATCCGGCGCAGCCGCCCGCTCTCCCAACTCTTCCTTGCCGTCCAGTGGAAGAATTCCACCTTTGAGTCGGTCAAGCGCTGCTTGAGCCACTAACTTCGAGGTAATGATGGGCGCTTGCTCCGCGTATCCATATGTCAACGTGATATCTGATACCTGATTAATCAATCGTGGGTTCCCTCGGCTCAATCGATGTATTAATCCGCAAGCCTTGTCGGTGAAAAGCCTCTGGTGTCTGCCCGCAACTCGTATTCGATGACAAATAAAGTTCGTGGTATCCCCTTCTGACAGCGGTTTTAGATGATAGTCGACGACGATTCGTTGCGCGAATTGAGTCATGTCATCGCGTTGGAGCAAGGTATACAGATCCGGTTGACCAGAGAGGATGATCTGCAACTTTAATGTTTTGCCGTCGTTCATATTGGACAATAATCGCAATTCCTCGAGTAGCTCGGCTCCCAGACTTTGGGCTTCGTCCACGATGAGAATCACGCGTCGAAGGCGCTTCGACTCTTGCGTCAGAAACTCTGAAAACATGTGGTAGGCTTCGATCGGATCAAGACGTTTGGTGCTCAGCCCAAGGGCCAATAGGATCCATGGCAAGAGATGCTCGATATCATAACGCGCATTGGTCACAAGCCCAATCTTATGCTTACTGCCGTGCTCAGCGATAAGCTTCTGGAGCAGGGAGGTTTTCCCCATCCCAGGATCTCCGGTCAGCACCATGAAAGGAGCCTCACTCACAATGCCGTACTCTAAAAGGCTGTACGCGGCTTGATGCTCGGATCCCGAATACAGAAAACTGCTATCCGGCAGGAGTGCAAATGGCTTGGCCTTCAAGTGATAAAAGGATTCGTACATGGATATGTCTCTCGCCCCTCTTTGTATTCCCCGGTCAAGACAGCATGGCTTTCATGTCGGCGAGGCTCAATGACGATCGGCCGGCTTTGTTCAATACTGTTCCGAGAACTGGACGCGAGTCTCGCACCAACCCCAACGCCCGCTGGAGTTCCTCGCCAGTGGTTTTACCCTCCTCGACGACCATGAGGAGGGCATCCGTATATGGAGCGAAGGCCAAAACATCAGCCGTATGAAGCAAAGGAGGAAGATCGAAGATAACGAAGCGCGAGGGGTATCGATGCTTGAGCTCCTCAACAAGCGCAACCATTTTCGGCGACGTCAGAATTTCGGTGGAATTGGAAATCGCTCTCCCCCCGGGCAGCAAGACAAATCGCCCGATGCCTGGATGGAGGAGCAGGTCTTCAACCGGTTGATCATCCAACAAATAGTCAGCGAGGCCCAGACAGTCCTGTACACCAAACACCTTATGCACACTAGGGTCTTGAAGGTCCGAGTCGACGAGGAGCACGGTCTGCGTCGTCTCCATCGCAAGACTCACGGCTAGATTGATCGCGGTTAACGTCTTCCCTTCCCCGTATCCAGGACTGGTGACTCCCACGACATTCCAGCCGTTTTCTCGAAGTCGATGGGTCACTTGAGTTCGTAGGATCTTGTACGCATCGACAAACGGCCCTTTGTTGTGAGCGGCCATGACGCGATGTCCCTGCAAAACAGACCGTGGAACGGTCAGTGACCTGGTTCGCGTATAGGTGATGGGGGGCGGTACGGCCTGCTCCCCGGCGGAGCGCTTTGGCGTCGCCTCAGCGGCGGAAGTGCTTTTCAATTCTCTATAGAGCTCAAGCGCGGTTCGAATCCGATCCATGATGTTCCCGTTCCTTATTCCATACCGACCCGTCTCAAAGCGGTAAACCACAACACGTCCAAAGGAATGACGTACACATGTAAGATGACCAGCGCAGTCCCGAGGACTCCCAACCCTGCAGTTTGAGCGAGGCGGCGCTTGATTCTCACTCGTGACACATCTTCCTCATTCGGCATAAAAGGAATCACCGCCAGAGGAAAATGTTGGGTCAACGTGAGAAGCTGCTCTGGAGACCGGATCGAATGATCCAGCGATTCCGCCACCACTCCGGAGCCGATTCCGCCACCGATGGCTAGGATGAAGCCAAGCAGAACGATCGCCATGCGGTTAGGCTTGAAGGGTTTTTCCGGGAGGCTCGGCGGATCGATCAAAGAAAACCGCTCACCTTTTCGCTGTACCTCCAAACCTTCCGCCACTTTCGCTTCCAGCAATCTGGACCGGATCTCTTGATATTTTTGCGCCGTGGTATCGCGGTCACGTATGAGCACCAAGTATTCCGGTTCAATCCCCGGAGATCGTTCCAGACGGGTCGCATACTCACCCAGACGCCGCTTCACCTCGATACGCGTCTTACGGAGTGCGTCCAACGAGGAAACAGCAGAATTCAACTGCGCCTGAAGATTAATGTAGGCTGGGTTTTCCGGTCGTTGATTCGTGATCCTGTTCGGCCTGGCGTTGAGCCTAAACACTTCCTGCTCGAGAGCCGCAATTGTTCGCTGTGCCTGAAAGATGTCTGGGTGCGCGCTTCCAAGTCGCTCTAAGTCGGCCGACAGCTTGACACGGGCATCGAGAAGCCGCTTCGATGCCTCTTCCCCATCAGGGAGTTGGCCGGTCGCCTTTTCCAAGGCATCGATCTCCTGTTTCATTTTGAAAATATCCGGATGATCAGACGAAAGATTCGCCGCCGCAGCCGCATATTCGGCGCGAAGAGCCCGTAGCCGCTCGGTGGAATCCAAAATCCGCTCCCCCGTAACGGACAAGATCGGCGTATTCGGTTTAATCGTAGCTAACTCTCCCTCAAGATAGGTCTTTCGTTCGTCTAGACCGCGAATCTGCTGATCGATATCCATCAACTCGCGTTCAGCTTGGTTCATCAGCTGCTGATTCAGCGGCGTCAACTCCGGAAGCGCTCCATTGGCCCGCTTCTTGAACTTCGCGACCTTTTCGTCGATGTCGTTGATATGACGCTCCAGGTTCTCCGCCTCTTGCTGAAGAAACGTTGTAGCCTCCTGCGCTTGTCGCTCGCGGCTCTTGAGATTTTCCCCTAGAAACAGGCTCGTCAGCTCATTCGCGACCTTTTGCGCCAATTCTGGAGACCGGTTTTGATAGGCAACCGTAAAGGCGATCGTCGCCTTCGTGGCATGCTGCGTGCGTTTGTCCACAACATCCGCACTGATGACTTCGACTTCAATATCCTTGATGAATTGCTTGACAATCTCTTCCGCGGGACTGTTCTTCCGTTGATCGTGATAGAGACCAAATTGGTCGACCACTTTCCAGAGCGTAGTGCGGCTCATGACTTGTTGTTTAATCGTCTCAATCCTCTGATCGGCATAGCTCGTGATGGTCGACCGAACGAGATCAGATGGGATTTCCTGTTCTTCGATCAATATCGTGGCCGTTGACTTAAACGTCGGTGGCCAGAGAAACGCGAGAGTTAAGGAGACACTGAGTAGCCCTACGCTCGTGAACACGATGAGTTTGCGACGTCGCCGAAACGCGACGACGTACTCAGCAACACTCTTGCTCTGTTCGGATGCCCGTATCGAAGTCTGTGCCTGTGCCATAGTCTTAATGGAGGAACGTCCGTTTAGGTGGATAATAGGTCACCATGAATGTCGTGGCATGGGAGCTCGCCGAATCAGCTTGCGTATCAATGTTGCGCCATCGGTACATGTAGGACACCTCAGCGTGCCACCACTCGAAAAACCTCCAGGACAGTTTCGGCGCGACGCTGACATAGCTGCTATCCGGAAAGACTCCGCCGATCGCTACTTGTGTCTTTCCTGACGTCAGCACTCCCACCACATTGGCGGAGAAGGCGAGAGTTTCTGAAAGTTCGTATGATCCTGACGCTTCCGCTCGATTGGTCTGGATGAGCAATCCGAAGCCACTGGGAACCAAATCCCGGGCGAATGCTACCTGGAGCGCGGCGCGCTCAAAACTTTTTCTCAGACTCGCCCCTGCCAACCATACGGTATCGTGAGTTGTACGATTGTTGCCTAACAACTGGGAAGTGGAATTTAGGAATCGGGGACCGCCGTGGACGGTCCCCGTCAATGATTCGCTAAAGGCGTGTGTCAGGCTGAGATCGATCCCGGCAAAGCTGGCTCGAAATGGCGAGGGGGAGTCGGTCGTATGAAAATTGGTATAGCTTCCGGATATGTGCACTTGGTCTCGCTCAGTCACGTGATACAGAAAGCCGCCCGAACCGCTCAGGAGTCGGTAGTCGACCAACCGCCCGCTTTCATATGTCGTATCTGAAAACTGCATACCTGACTGAAACGACAGCTTTTCAGTTAAGCTTCGGGTCCATGTCGGGTTAAACGTCCACTGATTGCGCTGTGTGAACTGCAGGACGACCCCGGTCTCTTGCAACTCACCGAGCAACGTATTGTCTCGAGTGAGGCCTCCGGACAAACCTATGAGATCCTTCTCAGTCCGATATCGAATCGATACAGGCACAAATACGTTTGTAAAGTGCCGGTCTTCTCCACCGAAGTACCCGACAAAATCCGCCGAGACCCGGCTGCTCACATCCAGACGTTCAGTGTTGCCGGATAACTCCATCGCCGGTGTCACCCAATATCCATAGGTGTCATCGTGAGGGAACGGAGTCAGCAGCAAATTACTGTTATAGACACCCTTGGTCCCCAACGATGGCGACAGCGACCACTCAGCTGCCTCACTTTGGAATGCCATGCCGGCTGCCATAAGGGAAACCCCGAAGATAAACTGCCCAAGGCTTCTCCGACATTGAGAGCGATGACAACCTCCAACCCCATGCCTCCAACGCATCGGTTACGGCACCATCACGACATCACCGCGCTGGAGGACGATATTTTGCTCAAGCTCTCTGCCTTTTCGGATATCCCCGTAACGAAAGGGAATAGCATACTGCTCGCCTCGCACTCGGCGCATGACCTTAATGTCGTTCTCCGCCGCAAAAGGAGTGAGGCCCCCGGCAAGACTCAAGGCCTGAAGGACATCGGCGTAATGCCCAATCACGTACTCACCTGGTTTGTTCACTCGCCCAACGACATAAACCTTGTAGCTGGCCACCTTGGTCACCGCCGCGGATACGTTTGCATTCGGGATATACTTCGTCAGTCGCTGAACGAGATCGGTACGGATTTGATCGACCGTTCTGTCTTCAGCCTGGACGTCGCCGATGAGGGGAAAGGAGAACATCCCGTCGGGACGGACCACGACCTCTCGCGTCAATTGCTCGTCCTTCCATACAGAGATCAGCATGACATCCTCGGCCCCCAAGCGATACTCTGGATCTACCTGCGAAGCCATGGCGGCTGTGGTAATCGCACCGCCAAGCACAGACAAACCACCGACCGTTGCGAGTAGAAGCGCTACTCGATTGATCAGGACTCGAACGGAATACCACATGGCCTCTCCTTATCCTCTGAGCGCTGCCAGAGCCTGTTCCGCCTCTTGTCGTCCATCAAACGCATCTGCGCCATTGAGCGCCTTCGAAAGAAAGATCCGCGCCTCGGCACGTCTCCCTGACTGAACAAATACCATCCCAAGATGGTAATTCAGAACAGCGCTTTCTGGGGCCTTGGCGACTGCGTGCTGGATCAAACGAATCGCCTCCTCCTGCTGTCCCATTTTAAATCGCACCCAGCCGAGCGTATCGATGAAGAGAGGATGCGGAGCGTCTTTTTCAAAATCTCGGCTGAGAGCAAAGGCTTTTTGCAGGCTTGAGGGATCACCCTTTCGGTCCACAAGCAACACGGCGAGATTATTCGCGGCCAGAACATTGCGCGGGTTGAGACGCAACACCGTGTCATAGGCAGCCATGGCCAAATCGATTTGTCCCTGCTCCGAGCGAGCCGAGGCCAGCAACATGTACAATTCCTCACTCTCCGGATTGGCTTTGAGTCCGTCTTCCACAATCTGCGCGGCCGTTTCAAGTTTCTTTTCGGACAGCAATAAGGTCGTCCAATTCAACCATGGCGTCATCCACTTGGGGTTTAACCGCACCGCTTCACGATATTCACGAATAGCCGCTTCACGCTCGCCCGTCAGTGACAACACCTCACCGAGTAATCCATGCGCGAATGGATGGTCAGAACGAGCGGCGAGGAGAGCGTCCAACCGCCTTCTCGCGCGAGCCGTCTGACCGTCAGCAACTTCCAGCCTCAGAAGAGACAGTAAGGGTTCCGGCTCGTTTGGAGCCAGCGTGGTCGCGCGCTCGTACGCGAGTCTCGCATCACTCAAACGACGCCGCGCTTCATAAAAACGCCCTTCGGCCAGTGCCGCAACATAGTTCTCAGCCGACAGCCGACGAAGCCGGGACAACGTTTGTTCAGCCCCCTGCCAGTTCTTCGTCGCCAAATCGAGTGTCATCAACATGTCAAGCGCCGCGACATCATCGGGGAGTTGTTTTAGGAGATCGTCGAGTCGCGCGCGCGCCTGCTGATGGCGACCACTCCTGCTCTCTAACACTGCCAGGGATCGTTTGGCCTCCACTTGGTCGGGATACAGCGCGACCGCTCGCTCAAAACTTTCCTTCGCAAGATTGGTCTCTCCGTTGAGCTGATAGGCTTGACCGAGTAAGTACTGTACCGTTGCCAATTCCGGCTGATCGTGCAGGACCGTACGAAATGCCTGAACGGCGTCCTTTCCATTCCGCCTTGCCAGCGCCATACGCCCTACGAGGATCAGTCCCTCAGAAGATCGGGGGTTCTCACTCAACACCTCTTGCACCTGTCGCTCCGCGTCGCTTTGCCGTCCTGCGAGAAGATCCATCTCTGCCAGCTTCACGGTGGCTTCCAACCCAACCGGTTTGTGCTTGAACTCCTGTACCAATCCGACGTACCGCTCTCTGGCCTTGTCGTCCTGCCCGCTCTTCCGGTACAGCGCAGCCAATCCGAATTGGATGTGGCTTGAGTACGGCAATGTAGTGGCGGCATGAAGAAGCGCCCGTTCCGCTGCAGGCACATCCTTCCGACTCACAAAAAAGTCGGCCAACGCGAGATGACGCTGTTCGCTGTCAGGCTCCGATACAATCGCCTCGCGCAAGACCGCTTCGGCCTTATCGTAAGCATTGCGACCCATATAAAATCTGGCCAACCGTATTCGATGGTCCATGGATTGAGGTTCAGCCTCGATCATTCGACGAATGATGGCCTCCGCGCCGACCCAATCCTTTGCTCTCGTCAGAACGGTACGCAAATTATTGAGAAGGTCCAGGTCTCTCGGATGATCGGCTAAGGAGCGTGTCAGTGCGCGTTCCGCTTCACGATGCCGTTCTTGCTGGCCATATAACGTCGCAAGGAGGATGGCGACATCCGGCTCTGTCGGAAACTCGCGTGCCAGTGCTTCTGCCTTGGGAATCACTATCGGGACGGCCTCTTGGGTCACGGCCTCTGCGGCAATCTTCAGGGCGCTCGCCTGAGGATGGCGGGGCTCCTTCTTCAGCACCGTATCCGCCACCTCGATCACCTGTTCCGTCAACCGGGCCTCGAGGTAGTACTTACCGAGCGTAATCAACGCCGCCGTGTGATCAGGGACCAACCGGACAGCTTCTTGGTAGAGTTGAACGGCATTGCGCCAGTTCTTTTCTTTTTCTTCAACCTGAGCGAACAGATAATAGGCCTCTCCCTCTTTCGGATCGATTTTCAAGACATTCCGGAGCGCTACTCGCGCTTTTGGATAATTCGCCGCTTCCATATACTCCTGCGCTCGCGCAAAGTACTTGGCCTTCTTTTCCTCAGGGCCGCCACAAGCCGCCAATGTCAGCACAACCAGAAGGAGAATGCCGATTCCGTTCCTCATACTGAAAGCCCACCCCTGTATGTTGTGCGCGGATCCTGCGTCATGAACGTAGGTTATTACGTAACTTGTTTCGCTACAACAAAATCCGAATTCCGAGTCCGAAGAGGATCCAGAGCGAAACGAGTCCCAACTGTCTGACACGGCTGGCAAACGCGTGGAGCAGCAATTCGAAGGAAAAGAACAGGACCATCAATTTGGCCATGAAGATGCCCAAGTGCGAGATATCTGCGCTGACCTCCGGCAGAAGCGGGAAGATGACGGCCAGAAATACCATCAAATAATCGAGCGGGGTCGTTTGAAACCGATTCTCCTCATTGAAGCGTAGGCTCAACAGCACCATGGCGGCCACGACGACGAAAAACACGTTGTGCGCCATTGTGACAGCGGACACCGACGACGCTCTCGATCCTTCACAGACATACAGCAAGAATGTCGTGCCCACATAGAGTCCGCCTCGCACGAAGTATGGCGCGATATTGGACGATACGGAGAGACCAAGCAGCACAATCCCAAACAACGCGATTGAGAGATACCCCACGTCATTTGGTACGGTCGACGGAAGAAACACCAAGGCAATGAGAAACAATGGGACAGCCACGGCTAAAAATCGGATCGGCATATCGGTGAGCCATGGGCCGCTCACGAATCGCGTGACGGTGCGATTCGACAGAAAGACTCCGTCGCGCGATACGGGACCAGGAAGAAGCCCTCGCCCAGCGGCAATAAAGAGCACCAACACCGTGATCGCGAGTGCAAGATAGAGCGGTAGGATTACTGTATCCGTTTCCCATCGCAGCGCGTACGCGACGCCTAACATGCTTGCCTGAATGAGATAGATCACGCTCACGGCTTCGTAATGAGTCAATCCGATACGCAGGAGTTTATGATGGATATGAGCACGGTCACCGACAAATGGAGACCGGCCCTCAGCCAACCGTTGACCCGTCACGCCGAGCGTGTCCAGAAACGGCAACCCCAATAGGAAGAGAGCCAGACTCGGACTGAACGGACCGCGTGATGCATCCGTCAACAGAATGGCCAACACGCCCATCATGAATCCGAGGAGCTGACTCCCGCCATCTCCCATAAAGATTCGTGCGGGGTACGTGTTGTATCGCAAAAACCCCAAGAGCGCCCCAAGGAAAGGAACCGTGAGCATCAGGACAGTTGAGTCGCTGGAAAGATAGGCCAAATAGGCAATTCCGCTGAGCGTCAGAAATGACAGTCCACCGGCCAGGCCATCTAGCCCATCCGTGAGGTTCACTGCGTTTGACACCCCAATGAGAAACACGATGGTGAAAAGCATTCCAGCCCAGGCAGGCACTTCCGTGTCAGGAAGAAATGGAAGAGTCGTAAACGAAATGCCCCCGCCCAGGACGACGGCGAGAGCGCCAAGCAACTGTCCGAGTAATTTTGTCCGATAGCCAAGATCGACCCGATCATCCCATACGCCGAATCCCACAATAATCCCGCATCCAAGCAACACTGAGAGCGTAGTGTCATCCTTCGCTCCCCACCAGGCGATCGACGCACACGCCCCGATGGCAAAGGCAAGGCCCCCTATACGTGGGACAGGATGCTCATGCACTTTTCTCCCCCCTGGCAAATCCATCACCTGAAATCGTTCGGCCGCCAGCCGTAAGGGTGGAATCAATCCCATGCACAGGAGCAACGCAGTCATGGAGCTGAAAAATAGTTCGTTGATCATCGATCAGACTCTCACTCGTTTGCCGGTTCCTAATCAGTCCGGCACAAACCGACTCAGCTCTGGCCCAATCTCAGCTGCAAACGCCTCAAGACGTTGGTCGACCATCGCCTCTGTTTCACCTGGCCCGACAAGCGAGGCCATTCGCACCAGCGCGCCGTCGGTGCGTTGACGCGATACGGCGTCCCACAGCAAATACACCTTCACCAAATACTCATCGGCGAGATATCGGTCTCGCTGCTTGAACCAGTACAGAACAATCTGCTTCTGATCACCCTTGTGGATGACCGCGCGATTGACCATGAGTGGCTGCAGTATTTTCGCCGACGACGGCAATTCCTTATGGGTAATGGAGGTGATGTCCCAACCGCCACCAGGCAGACAACTCTTCGGGGAATGGGCGGACTGTCCTTTCCGTTGTGATTGATAATAGGCCGCATAGAAGTTGACCCGATGTCCATGGTTGGAACGATAATCGGCTAACACATAGTCGTCGAATCGGAGTCTGTCGATATACTGTTGTTCCAGTGGAAAGCGCTCGCCTCGCCACCCGGCGATCTCCAGCGGGAAGTCAATGAATGCAGCGCGGGATGGAGGCGTTTCTGCACGATCCAGCAGAGAGGTCGAGAGCAGCGTGAAGGGCGCGAGAAGCGCGACGCTGCAGAGATAGGCTGGACCGGGAGCTGGCAAGATCAGCCTTGGCAACGACAGGGCACTCCCTTGCGCACCCTCTCCATACTGATCACGCCAAGACAGATGCGCGAAGAAGGGTCGATCTGGCGCCGTCATTCCAATCCGTCCCAACAGTCCCATTTCTATAATCAGCAACGCTAAACTCACCATGAAAATGACCCACCCCTCGAAGAGATGGTAGAACCCTTCTGCGGCGCCTTTGCCATAGAGCTCAACCAGCACGCCGATCATGCCGATCCTGAAACCGTTGATGAGAATCGAAATGGGAATCGCTGAGAGTACGAGCACCACGCGCTTCCACATCTTGTCCTTAAAAAGATAGGCGCAGAGCAACGCAAGAGATGCCAAAGGCAGGAGATAGCGAATCCCGCTGCAGGCTTCGACCACTTGGAGCTGCACCTGCCCAAGATCGATGACATTCCCTTCACGAAACGCCATCACCCCGACAAGCTGCAAACACCCAACCCCAAGAGATGAAGACCACAACTGCAGTTGACTCGACAGGTTGGCGTAGAAAAAGACGGGTAACGGAACAGCCGTGAGGAGATAGCCGAGTGGAAACGCAATAGCCTTCGCTCCATGAATTCCCA
>CAZJOQ010000107.1:0-13298 GCA_964547625.1 uncultured Nitrospira sp. | reverse complement strand
ACGAAACAAGGGCGGCAGTCGCGTAACCCGGTGTCCACGGAATTGGGGGAAGGTCGCAGCTTGACACCGTACTGATAGCTCAGTACACTCCGCACCTCAGACCTCTCGAGCGGGAATAGCTCAGTGGTAGAGCATCGCCTTGCCAAGGCGAGGGTCGAGGGTTCAAATCCCTTTTCCCGCTCCAATACATCTCTAATCTCTCCTCAGGTATGTCGTTCATTCATACCGAGCTTGATCGCTGCTGTCATGGTTTAGCTAACATCGTCAAGTGTCTGAGCCGGTTCTCCGCCGTGGCCAGTTCTTCATCGGTAAGAGGTATTCCACCAAACCGCGCTCTGCAATAAAGCTCCGTAATGGAGGCCACCGCGAGATTTGCTTCACTCCATCGGATGCGAGCAATGCGAACAAACTCAAGAGGCGTGGTAGTAGCTGTCTTCACAATACCTTTGTCAGCGAGACGTTTGATCATCTGCTTGTAGAGATCCACGATACGGTGGTCTTCGTGTGTTATCCTCTTATCAGGAAACGCCCTTGCCAAGACTGTTCTCATGCTCAACGCAAGCAGAAAGATACCCGCAACAACGATGAGACCCCAAATCGACCCCTGCGGCCTCAGGGCACTTGGGAACACGTAGTCTGGAATCCCTCCTAGCAGTCTCAGGATCGGACCAAAGAGAGTGGTCAGGGAATCGCGCGCCTTATGGCCAACGGATTGCCCCCCGGCCTTCAATCCCTGCACAACGGCCAGTTGATCTGCAGCACTGTATTGCACAAAAAAGCGACTCCACTGGAGCTTGACATTATCCAGAATGCGTTCCAAAGCCAGCCACGCTGGATACACGTCCGCCACCGGTTCACCCGAAGGCGGAGTCGGATCCATCATGACCCATCCGGAATGCGGCAGATGCACTTCAACCCATGCATGAGCATCTTGCTGTCGGACCACATAGTAGCTTCCATATTCATTCCACTCTGTGGCGAGAAACCCAGTCACAAGACGCGCCGGAATTCCTACAGTCCGAAGCATGATCACCATGGCTGTCGCATAGTGCTCGCAATATCCCGTTTTGCGAAAGAAGAGAAATTCTTCAAGCGGGCGATCCACCCCTGCAAGAGGTGCATCAAGGCTATACCGATAATTGCGAATCAGGAACGTTTGAATGGCATGCGCTTTTTCATAGGGACTGCGCTGGGAGCGTGTTATGTCTTCTGCTAGCTTACCGATCCGTTCCGATGTATAGGGGATCTGGAGAAAATGGTTGGTGAAGGATTCTGGGTAAACGGTGGGCTCGGAGCCAAGATCAGCTGGCAGCACAGGATGTGAGCGAGAGACAACAGAGTATTCAATACGCGACGAGCTGGGGAACGGAAGATACACCGACCCTGCAAAATCTGACTGGACCGCCGGGAATTTCCCGCTGATGTTTTCAACGAATGGAGCGGCGAAGAGTACAGACGTATCGAGCGGCTCTAGAAGAATGTTCTGGTGAATCGCGTCGCCCAGGCGAGATGGTGCGGGACCTTGATGCCCACGAAGGATAAATATCCCAGGACGTTCCTCGCTGAGGTTCCGTCGGTAGCCCAATCGATTCGTCCACGATTTGCCATCATATTGATCGAACGAGACTCCTCGTACATAAAACCGGTCCACTGCGTGTTGAGTGTGCCGCGGCACTTCGATCCGCATCACGACGCTTGGATCCCGTTTGATAGGCCCGATCGCACCTAAGTTGACCGTCTCGGAAAATCCAGACGTGCGAATATTTTCTCCAAAGCCTTTCTGATAAAACCCCGCGCTGATCCGAGGAATCGTGAAGAAGATTGCCAATGTCATGGCAAAGCACACCAACGCCAGTCCGTTTGCAAGCCAAAAGAGTTGGGGCGTGATTCGGCCGAGCAACTCTGGTTGTTGCGACTGAGTGGCTATCGGCAGGGCATCTGTGTCTTCAGCACCTTTGGTAATTTGGAACAGGATCAGCGTCCAGACTCCGGCCGCCAGATAGAGCAAGAAGATAGGGAAGTACCACAGATCCGTGGTGAGGGACCCCGACGCGAGGATGGCCACGAGACTGATGGCATAGAGATGCAGATAGTCACGACGAAGCCTGAGGTTGAACAGCTTGATGATCATGAGGATCATGAGAAAATGAATTCCCGCCGGAAGAAGTTCGCCAGACACCCAGAACACATCCACCCAAAAACCCAGAAACCCAACGATGATCAGCAGATTCCAACCGGCCGGTGAGAAAGAAACGTGCGAAGCAAAGTGCCGGAAGGCTCCGGCTGTAATCTGGCGTAAGAGCACAACGATCAGTCCCCCGCCTGTCACTACTGCCAACCACGCAGGCAGACCTGACCCAAGCGTCAGTCCGATAAATGAGACCGCCGCCAACAGAATTGAAGTCAGTCGAAGCGCCTGATTAAAGGCCATGTAATGCTCCGTCGATGGGCTGTCCGTCGACCAGAAGTGTCAACCGCCCAGACTGGTGATCCTTCGCCCGGCCCCACGATTGCACGACGATCTCTGTCCCGCCTTCATCTTCCCTGCGGTCGGGTTCGAGCCTTTCGCTCGCCAAGAATGCTCCGGAGGGATCGCGTCGCTTACAGAGGGCGAGCATGCGCAGCAGCTCGTGGAGGTGTACATCCCCTTGACCGAATGGCGAGCAGTCTGCTCCCACGATCAGTTGAACAACGTAATCTTGCTGCGCCAAGTACTGAACCAAGGACGCAGACAATGAGACAGCTCGCTCGAACACAACATCGTGGCTGACGGGGGCGATGGTCGACAGACGAATGGTCGCTCGGCGTTTCTCTTCCGCCTCGGTCTCTCGGACCGTCAGCTGGGAGGTTCGGGCCGTCGTCGGCCAATGAATACTCCGCGAGTCATCTCCTGCGTGATACAAACGCAAGTTATATAAGTCACTCCCATTGCCTCGTCGATGAAGACTCTGTTCTTGACCGGCACTCATCAGACCTTGGAGCAGACTTTCATCCAGTGGAATGATTTCAGGGCAGACAACGACCGATCCTTCAACATGGTAAAAAGCTTTTTTCGTGAACAGTCCAAAAGGGAACTCCGTCGCAACGCGAACACCATCCAAACGCAACCTTCCCCGTCGCGTCGCAAGAAACGGATACGACACCAACCGGCTGGCGCCTGAAGGAAGTTCGTGAATAGTCGCTCCGCGAGCCAGGTCGCGCCCATCGCTCACGTCGGAGATCGCCAGGGAAAAGCTAGGGAGGCGTGATTTGCGGTTCTTTACCACCAGTGTGGCGGTGACCGGTTGATTCACCACAATGAGGTCCGGAAGATGGCGATGAAAGTCGAGTCGTCGCAGACAGTACTCTGCGACGATTCCTGAGATCAGGATAAGGCTCAGCATCATCGCGAGCAGGAGATAGAAAAGATTGTTCCCGGTATTGATGGCGGCGATGCCGATCGCAAGGGTAAAGATTAGGAATTGAAGGCCTTCGGAGGTGACCCTTGTGGACCGATGCAGAAACCATCGTCGCACGAAGAAGGGCATTTGAAGGGGCATGTCCCACCAGCTCCGCGCCGGCCAGCTCGTTTCAGGAAAGACTTAGATAGGGACTGGAACCGAGTCGACCAAATCCTGGATGATCTGCTCAGCGTGTTCAGAGCTGCGCTGGCGTGACCCCTGCGCGCGTGCCACCAGGATGCGGTGAGAAAGCACGATAGGGGCAAGCTCCTTCACATCGTCGGGCAGACAATAGGTCCGACCGCGAACAAACGACAACGCTTTGGCCGCTCGACTTAACGCCAAAGCGCCCCGCGTACTGACTCCCAGGGATAAGAGATCCGACTGTCTTGTACTCTGCACAATAGCCAGGAGATAGTCCGTGATGCTCTCCTCCGTACGCACCTTATCGACCTGGTCCTGGAGCGCCACAACGTCGTGGGCGGTGAGTAACGGGCACAGCTCTTCAGCCGGATGCAACAATTGGGGGCGCTCCAACACCTTTCGTTCTTCTTCGGGCGCCGGATAGCCGATGCGAAGCCGCATGAGAAAGCGATCGAGCTGCGACTCGGGAAGTGGAAACGTCCCGTGATATTCTGCTGGGTTCTGAGTTGCGATGACCATAAACGGCTGACTCAGGGGATAAGTCTTATTGTCGAAAGAAATCTGTGCCTCGCTCATCGCTTCTAAAAGACTGCTCTGGGTCTTTGGTGTCGTTCGATTGATTTCATCCGCCAACACGATGTTGGCGAAAATCGGTCCGGGCATGAATTCAAAGGCCTGTTTCTGGCGGTTGAAAATCGACACGCCGACGATGTCCGAAGGAAGCAGATCGCTCGTGAACTGAATGCGCTTGAAGGAACAATCAAGCGATCGCGCAAGACTATGGGCGAGGGTCGTTTTCCCGACTCCGGGAACATCTTCGAGAAGCAGATGCCCACGAGCCAGGAGGGCAACGACACTCATCTCGATGACATGGGGTTTCCCTTTGATAACCCGGGCGATATTCTCCAAGATATCTGGAATGGTCGGTGTTGCGTTCATGCTGAGGCTAACGCGCGGGAGGTCGCTGTAGAAAGACTTGGTGATTGAACACGGTCGAAGTCTAACAAAGGGTCTAAGATCGGTCAATTATTCATGTTTTTTACGCCTTGTGATTTGGCTGCCGGTCTTGAATCCACCTGAGATTGCTATGCGGAGACCAGTGTAAGCATCCAGGGGGGAACTTCTTCGTTCATGGAGGAAAACTTGCGCGCCGTACTGCTTGCAGGACTGTCAGGGAAGGTGGCTCCTCGTCGAATACGGATATACCGAAAGGCACCGGCGAAGCCGTCTCCTGAAGGCGGATACTGACGCCGGAGTGTCGCGAGGCTC
Source organism: uncultured Nitrospira sp. (assembly GCA_964547625.1). Lineage (GTDB taxonomy): Bacteria > Nitrospirota > Nitrospiria > Nitrospirales > Nitrospiraceae > Nitrospira_D. Next base: position 8,445 of record CAZJOQ010000107.1, on the reverse strand, counting down.
GACAGATCGATTGACTCACCGACCGGCAGACCGACGAGAGCATCGTAGAGGTCTCCGAATATCTTCGGTACGGTAACCGTGTTAAACGGTTCTTCTTGCGGTCGATAGCGCGACTCATCGAGCAATTGCGCAAGGAGTTCCCAAAACACTTGATCATCGACTGATCCCACCACACAGACGGCTCCTCGCCGGGCGAGCAGATTCAATAGCGCCAGAGGGCCGACGATCTCGAACTTCCACGGTGGGAAGAGCAAGAGGCGATCGCCATGCGCGACTTCGAGGGCTCGCTCTCGCTCAAAGCGCGTCTGGCGAAAGACCCCTTTGGTTCGTATGAGCTCCTGATCGATCAGAGGCCGCGACAGTCTCGTCGGTTCGTAGGCGAACGTGGGAGTGGCGGGCGCCCAGCAGGTGGCAACGGTATATCGAGGAGCGAGCAGCCCTTGCGCATCGAGCTGTTCCAGCGCAAACATGTCTTGATTGCCGAAGAAAGCAAATGATAACCCAGGGGTCTGCTGTAACCTCCGGAGCCGGTCCGGTCTAGCGTGGAGCGGGCCACCCAACTGTGAACGTGGATCGAGTCGATCCAGACAGTGCACAATAAGCTCTCGGTTCTGTTGCCTGAGGTCAGCGCTATACACATCAGCCAATTCCTCTGCAAAAGAGAGGTCCCCTGCTCCTATGTCTAGGAGCGACGCCACGTCTGCGCATCGAAAGAGATCGAAGGGATTTTCCATGTTCCGCACCGACCGTTCTATGTCTTCGCTGGTCAGCCTTGTCACGAGCCACCTAGAGTCTGGAGCCGGGACCAATTCGAAAAAGACACTCAGCGCGCGGAGAGCTTTGGCTGGAGGAAAGCCTGTGAGAGATTTCAGGCACGCTCCATCCAGATCTTGGACATGTTGTGGCGCCTTCCCCTCGAACAGGCGGAGCAGGAGTTCATTCACTGAAACAGGAAGATCTTTTTCCTGAATGGTGTGATGGAGTTGGGCAAGGGTTGAGGGGAGCATGGCCCCTTCGATCAATTTTTTAGATGCTTCCCATTGTTTTGGAAAATGGCGCGCACGATGACTTACGAGACGGCGAAACTCGGCAAGTGGGTCGGGATTCATGGAGCGTGAACAACTCTGTAGGTCAGAGATCGAATCGGACTTTAAACCCAGAGCATAGTGATCTTCAAACCTCAGGGTCAAGCGCGCTTGTTCACACCCAATCGTTGTGGTAGGAGTGGTTTCATGAGAGTACCCTTCATTTCAACCACGGTGCTAGCGGGGCGGACTGCTTTCAGGCTGTGTCTCCTGATCTGCCTGCTTATGTTCCCGATGGGCTGCGCGGTAGAGCGCTCCGGTGGCCTTGGTTCTAATATCGAGGCTGGGTGGCAACCTTGGGACATTCTTAACACACACACCGGCCACGTCGTCTCGTTCGCCGATTTGGTGAAGGACTTGGAGCAGCAGGACATTGTCTATCTGGGAGAAGAGCACCACAACCCGTACCATATCGAAGCAGCTTTGAAGGTGCTCAATCAGCTGGTTGCGGACGAGGTTGAGCCGACGATCGGGATGGAGATGTTCGGATGGGACGGCCAACCAGCCTTGGATAGCTATGTATCGACCACTCAACCAGTCACAAATGAGTTTTTGGAGCACGTGCGGTGGAAACAAAACTGGGGGGGCCCTTTTGAAGATTACGCGCCCTTGCTCACATTCGCCCGCGACCGACATTTATCCGTCCGCGCCATGAATCCACCCAAACCATTGATTCGCCGCGTGGTGAAACTCGGGCTCGATCAAGCCAAACAGGAGCCTGAATGGGCTACATGGGGGCTCGATCAAGAAGAGATTGTTGACGATCCTGCCTATCGCGAGAGAATCTTCGATCAACTCCAACGGTGCCATGGGGGATCCGCTGAGCACTATCGCACAATGTACGAAGCATCCATGGTGCGCGACGAAGGTATGGCAAGGACGCTGGTCCTGAGGGAAGAAGAGCTCCGCCGGGATCAAACCGGTTCCCGCCGCATAATCGTGAGCTACACCGGAGCCGGCCACGTTCAATACGGACTTCCTGTGCCGAAGCGTGTCGCGAGGCGGCTGGGCGGAGCGGTCAAACAGGCAACGATCTATCTGCTTTCCTTTGACGCAAGTAAAACGGAGGACGTTCGCGCATTGATGCAAGAACCCATCGCCGACTACATTTGGCTGACCCCGATGGACAAAGCGCGCCAGGTAAAACCATGCCGGTAGCGTACTTACGATACAATTCCCTTCTGGACAACCACGTAACAAGCAGCTCAGAAACCTAACGAGGCTTGACACAACTCGACTCACCCGGCAGACTGCGTCAATTCCTGTTCCCGGAATGACTTGCGCGTCGACAATGCGAAACATGATTCCTTGCAGCGCTGAGCGACTTGGCTTGTTGGATCCCCAGATGATCCAGGCCATCTCTCAAGGCTCCGCCTTTCAAATCGCTCAGAAATATTTGGCCGAAAACCGGGTTCGCATCGGGGAAGCGGACGATGCCCAGATCACGTCTACCCTCATTGGGAACTCCGGCCTGTACGAGCAAACCATTCGTCTGAAAGACGGCCACCTTCTTTCCAAATGCTCTTGCACCCTTCCCGAAGAACCCCTGTGCCGCCATTGTATCGCGGTCCTACTGGAATACTATCAACGAGGTCAACCTCGACCGTCACGAAAACCGCGTGCTCCGAAAGAATCCAAAACTCCGCCTCTTGCCGCTCCCGCGCTGAATGGCAGGATGTCCGCAACGCCATGGAGCGCGGCCGATGTGAAATTGAGCGATGCCATGCAGTTTATGGAATGGCTCCAACCGGCCACAAAAGCGATCCAGGCACACCAACAGCTTCCCGACCCTCCCACACTCAAGCGCAGCGAGGTCTCGATTTGGATCGACACCATTCGCGGTCTCGCGGACAGTCGTCGTGAAAGCGATCAAGGCTCCACCAGGCTGACGGCTGAGATCCGAGACCGTGAGACGCACGTCCGAAGACTGTCCGAGGAACTCCGCACGTCGATGGACGAGATGAAGGCCACGCAGACCACAGCTCAAGCGCTTCAGCTCGACATCGCGGCCTACCAAGCGACCATGTCTAAAGTGGCAGAGTTGGCGACTGAAATGATCAGGCACGAGGAACAGATGCGGGTGGCAGCGGGTGAACTACTTCAAGAGGGTTCGCCGTTCGAAAAATTTGCCAAGTCCGTCAAAGAAATTGCACAGGCACTAAAGGCAGCAGCTAGCCCAGCCCCTTAAATAGTTGTTGCGCTCCGTCCGTTGCGTCCCCAATCTTACTTGCTGATCCCCCTTGCGCCTTCCAATTGAGGTCCAGTAAAATGCGGCCTTCTTTAGCTTTTCAGATCTTGGAGGGAGCAAAGATGAAGCGGTTACTTTCACACATGTGTGCGATCACGGGAATTCTTCTGGCTCAGGCCTTGCCGGTATTGGCAAACGCTCCAGAGGGGGAAGGCCCACCGGACTACAGTGGCATCACTGCCTTGTATTATGTGCTGATCGGAGGGATCCTCGCGTACGGCGTCTACGACACGTTCTTCAAGAAGTCGTCGTAATAATTCTTTGGCCTACCGTGCTTCCACAGACCTCCTAATCAAGCCGGTTTCAGGCGAAGATCAAGTTAGTGATCTGACGTTTGAACGACTCAGAGCTTTTGTCGTCGTTCGCTCAGCACGGTCTTGAGGACTTTCAGCACCTGCTCCACGACGATTTCATACCCTTCCTTCGTCGGGTGAATGCCATCGGCTTGATTCAACGACGACGCACCTCCCACCCCTTCCAGAAAGAAGGGTATCAAGGGAAGATGGTACTCTTGTGCGAGCGCTGGATAGATGGCTTCGAAGCGAGTGGTGTAGTCCTCTCCGTAGTTCGGTGGGAGCTTCATACCGGCGAGGACAACGGCAGCGCCGGCTTCTCTCAGCTGTTTGACGATCTGTCCCAGATTGTTTTTGGTTTGATCGATGCTGAGCCCTCGAAGTCCGTCGTTGGCGCCTAATTCAAGGATCACCAGCTCAGGTTTATTGTTGAGGATCCACGGCACACGTCTTAGCCCGCCGGCTGTGGTGTCACCACTTACACCGGCATTAATCACTCGATAGGGATACTTGAGGTCATCTAGCCTCCGCTGCAATTGGGCAGGATAGGATTCATCGGCTTGCACCCCGAGCCCAGCCGTGAGACTGTCTCCAAAAGCCACGATTCGAGGCCTAGTGTCCGATGCCGAAGGCGAGGCAGCATCCACCGCGATGGGCCACAACAGCATCATCATTGCGGTCAGCGATATCAGGTGAGGTGTCTTGGCTCGTCGCATGATGTCACTCAACATTCGCGCTCATTGCTGGTGCTGTATAATATCATTCTCCGCATGTTCTGAGTCAGAGATTGGAAGAGGGTTTCGATGATCACTGTGACAGACGTGTCGATGGTCTTGGCTGCGGGAGGGCGTTCAGTCACCATCCTTGACCGTATTCATTTTGAAATTCCGGCGAAACAGACGGTGGCGATCGTGGGACCGTCCGGAAGTGGCAAATCGACGTTACTCGGCTTGATGGCGGGTCTTGATCGTCCGAGTAGCGGATCGATTCATCTCGATGGTATAGACATCACGACCATGGCGGAAAGCAGAATGGCCAGATTTCGGCGTGAAAAGGTAGGCTACATCTTCCAGTCGTTTCATCTCATTCCCACACTCACCGCCATTGAGAACGTTGCGATTCCACTCGAACTCAGCGGAGAGAGTCGGGCTGATGCTCGTGCGGCTGATTTGCTTTCCGCAGTGGGGTTGTCCGATCGCATGGGACACTATCCCGTCCAATTGTCCGGTGGGGAACAACAGCGAGTGGCCGTGGCTCGGGCCTTTGCCTGTCGTCCGCCGATTTTGCTGGCGGATGAGCCAACGGGCAACCTCGATAGCACGACCGGCTCCCATATCGTCGAGCTGCTGCTGGCTCTCCATCGGGATCACGGGACGACGCTTGTGCTCGTGACTCACGACACCACATTGGCCTCTTCGATGCAACGTGTGCTGTCGCTCCGTGATGGACGACTGGAATCCGATAGCATGCCTTCCGATTCATCATTCAGCGATGACATATCGACCGACTCCCGATCGTCAGGCCGATTGTCCTCAACCAAGTCCCTCTCCCAATTCGGCTCATGACAGGGTTCTTGTTCAAGATGGCCTGGCGCGAGACTCGTGCCGCATGGCGACACTTTCTCTATTTCCTGGTCTGTATCGCCATCGGCGTCGGCGCACTGACGGGTGTGTCTCTGTTCGGCACCCAGGTAGAGCGAACCGTGACGAAAGAAGCGCGTGGTCTACTGGGCGGCGATTTGGAAATTCGGCTATCCCGATCCATCAGTCCTCAAGGCCAGGAAGTCTTGGACTCGCTGGGTGTGCGCGGCATCGAACACACACATGTCAGCGAGCTTGTCGCGATGGCGGCACGGACCGATCCCGCCGGTGGTGGCCAGTCGACACAGATCGTGGAGCTCAAGGCCGTCGAGGCACAATATCCGCTGTACGGTTCACTCCGAATTGAGCCTGATACCAAGTTAGAGGAATTGCTTCGCGAGCAAGATCGGAATTGTTCAGCGCACGCCTGTTTTGGGGTCGTGGTGCAAGAGACTTTGCTCATCAGAATGGGATTGTCCGTTGGCGATCGGCTCAAGATTGGACAAGCGCAGTTCGTAATCACGGGTGTGGTGAGAACGGAACCGGATCGCATGGCCAACGCCTTCAGTCTGGGCCCGCGAGTCCTGATGTCGCAAGCGGGACTCCGCACAGCTGACCTGGTTAAGGTTGGCAGCAGGGTTCGTGAACGATTTCTCTTGAAACTTCCAAGCCTTATGCCACCTGACCCTCTGTTGTACGAATTACGAGGGCGCCTGGCACCCGACTCGGCGCGCGTGTCGAGTTACCGTGAAGCTCAGCCGCAACTGAAGCAGTCCTTGGAACAGCTGACTCGCTACCTTGGCCTCATCGGGCTGACCGCCCTGTTTGTGGGAGGCCTCGGAGTCGCAACTTCGGTTCATGCCTTTGTGCGTGAAAAGCTGAACACGATCGCGATTCTGAAGACGGTTGGGGCGGATTCCCAAACCATCGTGATGACCTATGGATTACAGGCCCTGATGCTAGGCCTGGTCGGAAGCATCGTCGGCTTGCTCATCGGCATGGTCCTCCACCTGGGACTTCCCTGGGTGATCGCCGCTGTCATGGCTTCGGACCTTCTTGACCAATTGGGGTTCGCGAGCGGAGGAATGGGCCTTTCGCTTCCTACGTTGTTGAAGGGATTGGCCTTGGGCATGCTCTCGACGTTGCTCTTTACCCTATGGCCGTTGCTGACGATCCGTGAAGTGAAACCCGCGCGCATCTTTCGCCGTGAGATTGTCTCCTCCGCCCTGATGTCCGGTTCGGAACGGACCAGATGGTGGAGCTCTTGGCGTGATCTTGACCCGATCAAGCTGGTCGTGGCGATTGGAATCGTTCTCGGATTGGCGCTCCTATCCATCTGGCAAGCAGGGTCGTGGAGGGTCGGACTCTTGTTTATCCTGGCGTTTGCAGCCGCCGTGCTGCTGTTGGGGGCGTCAGCCCGCGCTGCCCTTTTCGCCGTTAAGAAATGGCCGCGGCCCACTGAGTTGGCGCTTCGCCAGGCAGTGGGGAATATGATTCGGCCTGGCAGTCAGGCGGTAAGCATCACCATCGCCATTGGCATCGGTGTGATGGTCGTGACGACCGTCTCGCTTGTCGAACGGTCCTTACTCGCGCAGGTGGGCGAGAATCGGCCGACAGACTCTCCGACCTTTTTCTTCATCGACATTCAGCCAGACCAGGCGGAAGGAATGGTGCGTCTCCTGCGCCAACGTTCCGGTGACCCAACTCCTCGGTTGACCCCGTTGGTCCGCTCACGACTGTCCGCCGTGAAGGGTGAGCCCGTGAAGTTTGAGCCGACGTCGGAGCAAGAAGAGCAGAGTGAAAAAAGCGCCCAGAAAGAAGAACGTCGGAGGAAGTGGTTCCTGACACGAGAGTATGTCCTGACGTTCCTCCAAGATCTGCCCAGGGACAACAAGGTCGTTCAGGGCGAATGGTGGAACCCGGGGCAAGCGTTGCCCAAGCCGCTGATCTCGATGGAAGAGGACGCCGCGAAGCAACTCGGTGTTACCCTTGGCGATACGATCGAACTTGACATCCAAGGCGCATCCATCACGGGTGAGATCAGTAGCATTCGATCAGTGGAGTGGGGCAACTTTTCCACAAACTTCTTCATGATTGTTTCTCCTGGCGCGCTTGAAGGAGCCCCGCACACCTATGTGGCTACCGTTCGTGTGGTGCCATCTGAAGAAGTGCCTCTCCAGCAAGCAGTCGTGGCGTCTTTCCCAAATGTCACCGCGATCAATATCAGCGACGTGCTCGATAGTTTTGCGCGGGTGCTGGATCGGCTGTCTCTCGCTATCCGCGCTGTGGCGTTGTTCTGTGTCTTGTCAGGAGGATTGGTGATGGCAGCGGCATTGGCTGCGACTCGGTATCGTCGGCTGTACGAATCCGTGATTCTCAAGGCTTTGGGCGCGACACGCGGCGTGATCGCCCGGTCGTTCGCCCTCGAGTATGCCATGCTGGGGGCCCTGGGCGGGCTTCTGGGAATCGCGCTTGCCAGCGGATTATCTTGGGCGGTCCTTGAAACCGTGTTTGATCTCTCCTGGAGTCTTCAGGCAGGCGTGCTGGCCATGGGATTTGTAGCCACGGTCACGCTGACCCTGCTGGTGGGCTTTCTTAGCACCTACCGAATACTTGGCCAACCGCCCTTGGCCGTGCTTCGCCAAGAATGATGCTGATACCCGTAATCATCGTGGCAGTCGACGTTATATGTATGATGACATGGGTTCAGGCAGCCACACATCAATGATGCGCCTGATCCGCCTCTCTTCTCCTCGATGAAGGCGCGTGAATCGCAAACCGACCGTACCGTCCCCTCCTGAAGAGCGAGCCACCGCCTCCGCAATCGTAATCGGAAGCGAATCGTTGGAATACTGGAATTCCAGTTCCAGGCGGGAGCCGAGGATGACCAGAACGGTGGTACGGATCCGGCATCCACGAATCGAAAGGTTTTCTATCACGCCTTCCTGCCCCAGTCGTGGCGAACCTGGAGTCCGGTGTGGCCGAAACCAGACTGGAAACGATACATCTACGCGATCGAAGCTTCTCCGTGGATTGAGCGTGCGGCGGCCGAGAAACTTTCGAAAGCGGTCGGCGCAGAGCTGACAGCGGAAGGGATAGATGGTGAATCCGCCGAGAAGGGCGTCAGAAAGCCCTTTTCTTGCCGCCAGGCGGACTTTTGCCGCGTGACAAGTCGGACAGGTGATATTGGATGTGGTGCGTCCCATTGGGTACCGGCTAGCTGAGAATTCTATCGAGCG